>DATAAV010000134.1:0-53226 GCA_036259935.1 Geodermatophilus sp.
GCGGCGGCGGCACGCCCGGCACGGTGGCCAGCTCCGGCACCTCGCCGTCGGCCCGGGGGGCGGCCAGGTCGGGCAGCGCCCCGAGCAGGCCGCGCGTGTACGGGTGGGCCGGTCGCTCCAGGACGTCGTCCACCGTGCCGTCCTCGACGCACCGCCCGCCGTACATGACCAGCACCCGGTCGGCGATGCCCGCGACGACGCCGAGGTCGTGGGTGATCCAGACGACGCCGGTGCCGTGGTCGCTCTGCAGCCGCTCCACCAGCTCGAGGATCTGCGCCTGCACCGTCACGTCCAGCGCGGTGGTGGCCTCGTCGGCGATGAGCAGCGCCGGGTTGTTGCACAGCGCGATCGCGATCATCACCCGCTGCCGCATGCCCCCCGACAGCTCGTGCGGATAGCGGTCCACCGCGCGGCCGGGATCGGGCAGGCCCACCTCGGCGAGCAGGTCCACCGCCCGCCGGCGGGCGTCGGCCGCGGACACCTGGCCGTGCGCCCGGATGCCCTCCACCAGCTGCCGGCCCACGGTGAGCACCGGGTTCAGCGAGGTCATCGGATCCTGGAAGACCATCCCGACGCCGGCGCCGCGCACCTGGCGCAGCCGCTCGGGGGGCATGGTCAGCAGGTCCTCGCCGTGCAGCAGGGCCCGGCCGCTCACCGTCGCCGTCCGCGCCGGCAGCAGCCCGAGCAGGGCGAGCACCGACACGCTCTTGCCGCTGCCGGACTCGCCCACCACCGCCACGGTCTCGCCCCGGCCGACGCGGTAGCTCAGCCCGTTGACCACCTCGGCCGGCCCCCGCGGGGTGCGCAGCCGCACCCGCAGGTCCTCGACCTCCAGCACCGCGCCGTCCGCCGTCGTCACCGGCCACCGCCGGCCATGAGGGTGCGCTGCCGCGGGTCCAGGACGTCGCGCAGCCCGTCTCCGAGGAGGTTGAAGCAGAGCACCGTCACGACGATCGCCATCCCCGGGAAGAACGCCAGCCACCAGGCGAGGTCGATGAACCCCCGGCCCTCGGCGAGCATCAAGCCCCACGACGGGTTCGGCGGCTGCGTGCCCAGCCCCAGGAAGGACAGCGCGGCCTCGGCGAGAACGGCGAACGCCAGGCTGATCGAGGTCTGCACGATGATCGGCGGCGCGGCGTTGGGCAGCACGTGGCGGGTCAGCAGCCGGAAGTCCGACGCGCCCACCGAGCGGGAGGCCCGCACGTAGACCTCCTCGCGCACGCCCAGCACGCTGGCCCGGGTCACCCGCGCGAAGATCGGGATGTAGACGACCCCGATGGCCAGGATGGCGTTGTTCGGCCCGGGACCGCGCACGGCCAGGATCGCGATGGCCAGCAGCACGGCGGGGAACGCGAAGAGCATGTCCATCAGCCGCATCAGGACGTCGTCCACCCACCGGCCGTAGAACCCGGCGAGCAGGCCGATCAGCGTGCCGACGACGAGCGCCAGCCCCACGGCGAGGAAGCCGACCTTCAGCGACACCGAGGCGCCGAGGATGACGCGGCTGAGGATGTCGCGGCCCAGTTCGTCGGTGCCGAACGGGTGCGCCCAGCTCGGCGGCTCCAGCCGGTTGGCGATGTCCTGCTCGTTGGGGCCGTCCGGGGCGACGGTCTCGTCGAGGACGGCGACCAGCAGGATCGCCAGCAGCACCAGCGCGGCGACGGCCGCGGTGGGGTTGCGGACCAGCAGGCCGAGGGTCTCCCGCCAGCGGGGGCGGGCGGGGCGGAACGTCGGCAGCGGCTCGGCGGCCGTGCGCGGCGTGCCGGGCCTGGACAGCTGGGTCATCGGCGGATCCTCGGATCGATCCGGCTGTAGAGCAGGTCCACGATCAGGTTGATCACCAGGAACACGAGGGCGAACAGCAGCACCGCCCCCTGCAGCAGGGGGAAGTCACGGGCCTGCACCGCCTGCAGGGCCAGCTGCCCCAGGCCCGGCCAGGAGAACACGATCTCCACGACCACGACGCCCGACAGCAGGTAGGCCAATTGCACGCCGGTGACGGTCACCAGCGGCAGCAGCGCGTTGCGCAGCACGTGCCAGGTGAGCACCTGCCGGGTGGGCAGCCCCTTCGCCTGCGCCGTCCGGACGTGGTCCTGCCCCAGTGCTTCCAGCACGCTGGACCGGACGAACCGGGTGATCACCGAGCCGGAGACGACGCCGGTGGCCAGCGCCGGCAGCGCCAGCCGCTGCAGCCAGCCCAGCGGGTCGTCGGTCAGGCCCACGTACCCGCCGGAGGGCAGCCAGCCCAGCGTGCCGGCGAACACGAGGATCAGCACGATCGCCAGCCAGAAGTCCGGCACCGAGATGCCGATCTGGCTGAGCACGGTGGCGATCCGGTCGATCCACGACCGCGGGTTGAGCGCCGACAGCAGCCCGAGCGGGACGGCGATCAGCAGCGCCACGAGGATCGAGGCGAACGCCAGCGTCAGCGTGGCCGGCAGCCGCTCCAGGATCAGCACGGTGACCGGCTCGCCGCTGCGGAAGCTCACCCCGAGGTCCCCGGTGAGCGCGTTGCCCGCCCAGGCGAAGTACTGCTGCACGAGCGGCAGGTCCAGCCCGTTGCGCTCGCGCAGGGCGTCGTAGGCCTCCTCCGAGAAGCGGGTGCCCAGGGCCAGGCGCACCGGGTCGCCGTCGACCAGGTGGATCAGCGAGAAGACCAGCACGCTGACCCCGGCCAGCACCACCAGGGACTGACCGGCCCGCCTGAGCAGGTACCCGGTCAGGGCAGCTCCACGGTCTCGAAGTTGATCGCCTTGTCCGCCCGGATCCGGTACCCCTCCAGCCCGGGCACCCAGGCCTGCACGACGTCGGGGTTGTACAGGTACAGGTAGGAGACGTCGTCGACGATGAGCCGCGCGGCCTGGTCGTAGAGCTCCTTGCGGGCGTCCTGGTCCACCTCGCCCGCCGCCTGGGTGAGCAGCTGGTCGACCTGCGGGTTGCTGTAGCCCTGGTAGTTGTTCGCCCCGCCGGTGATGTGCTGCTCCTCGTAGAACGCCGCCGGGTCGAGGTTGCCCAGCCAGCCGAGCAGGAACGCGTCGAAGTCGCCCTGGCTCTGCCGGTCCAGCCAGGTGGCGAAGTCGAGGGTCTCGATCTCCACGTTGATCCCCACCGGCTCGAGCTGGCTGGCGATCACCTGGGCGGCGGTGATGGTCTCGGGGAACTCGTCGGTGACCATCAACCCCATGGTCAGGGGCGTGCTCACGCCGGCCTGCTGCAGCATCCGGGTCGCCTCCTCCTGGGAGGGCTCGAACGGCGCGTAGTCGAGGTAGAAGAAGCTGTCCTCGGGGATCGCCGTCTGGTTGGCCCGCGCGGCGCCGAACCAGGCCGCCTCGGCCACCTCCTCCCGGTCGATCGCGGTGGCGATCGCCCGGCGCACGTCCCGGTTGTCGAACGGCGGCCGCCGGTAGTTCATCGACATGTACCAGTAGTCGACGCTCGCGGTCGTCTGCAGCTCGACGGAGTCGTCGCCCTGCAGCGACTCGATCTGCTGCGGCGGCACGTTGTCCGTCCACTGCACCTCGCCGTTCTGCAGCGCGGTGAGCGCGGCCGCCGGCTCGGTGATGTAGCGGAACTCGACGCCGCCGATGCTCGGCGCCCCGCCCCAGTACTCCTCGTACGCGGTCAGCACGGTGCTGTTGGCGTCGGAGCTCTCCAGCCGGAACGGCCCGGTGCCCACCGCCTCGGTGGCGAGGTCGTACTGGTCGGCGGCGCCCTCGGGCAGGATCGCCATGCCCTTGAACGAGCCGATCCGCTCGAGCAGGTTCGGCGTCGGCCGGTTCAGCGTGATGACCACGGTCTGCGGCCCGTCGGCCGCCACCGATGCGACGTTGGCGAACCGGTAGGAGTTGGACAGCTCCTCGTCGATGATCCGCCGGTAGGAGTAGACGACGTCGGCGGAGTCGAACTCGCTGCCGTCATGGAACGTGACGCCCTCACGGAGGGTGAACGTCCAGATCAGGTCGTCCTCGCTGGTCGTCCACTCCGTCGCCAGGCTCGGCTCCATCGTGAGGTCCTCGGCGTTGGGAACGACGAGGGTGTCGTAGACGTTCTCCAGCACCTGGAAGCTCGGATACGCCGTGGTGACGTGCGGGTCGAACTGGTCGGGCTGCGCGCTGACCGCGGCGACCAGCACGTTGTCGCCGCCCCCTCCACCGCCGCCGCCCCCGGTGTCCACGCTCTCCCCGCCGCCGCAGGCGCTGAGGACCAGGGCGCCGGCGGCGGCCAGGGACAGGAGTCGGGAGCTGCGCACGGGTGACCTCCGGGGAACTCGGCGGCTGCGTCGTTCCCCGACCCTGGCCCCCCACCGCCGCTCCCGCAGGTCGGGACGGCGATCGTTACCTCCCCGTCACGCGATCCCGGCTCCGCCCGACGGCCCACCGAGTGAGCAGTTGTCGCCGCCGACACGCGCAGACACGCCGCGCGGAGCGGCCACAACTGCCCACTCGGGCCGTGCGGCTCACAGCGGGCGGACGGTGCCCAGCAGGTGGTCGGCGGCGCTGGTCGCGTTCCGCACGGCGAGGTCCCAGCCGCCGTCGGCCCGCGCCGTCGACAGCGTCACCGTCGAGGGCAGGAACAGCGGCTTGCGGAAACCGACGTCGACGGCGACCGCCCCGGGCAGCCGCCCCGACAGCGCCGCCAGCGCGCGGGCCTTGACCCACATGCCGTGCGCGATCGCCCGCTTGAAGCCGAACGCCTTCGCGGTCAGGCCGGACAGGTGGATGGGGTTCACGTCGCCGGAGACCTTGGCGTAGCGCCGTCCGGTGTCGTCGGGCACCCGCCATCGGATGGTGCCCTCCGGCAGCTCGCCGACCCGCACCTCGACGTCGGCCTCCGGCGCCCCCTCGGGAGCCCGCGCACCCCGCGCGAGGTAGGTCGACCGGCCCCGCCACACCTCCGCGCCGCCGGCCGAGACCGAGGCGCACAGGTCCACCGTCGCGCCGCTGCGGTGCCGGGCGAACCGCTCGGCCCACACCTCCAGGTCGAGCGCCTCGTCGGCGCGGACCGGTCGGAGCATCTCGATCCGGTTGCGCACGTGCACCAGCCCGGGCAGGGCCAGCGGGAACGACCGGTCGGCCATCAGCGCGACCTGCAGAGGGAAGGTGAGCACGTGCGGGAACGTCACCGGCAGGCTGTCGCCCAGCGGAAACCGGCAGACCCGCGCGTACGCCGCGAGCCGGCCCGGGTCGACGGCCACCCCGGTGCGGGCCAGCCGGGTGTCGGGCAGGTCGCCGCCCCGGCCGCGCGCGGTCAGGGCGGCCCTGGCGAACAGCGGCGCCATCGACGGCGTCGAGTCCAGCACGGTGGTCGGCATCAGGCCCCCAGCAGCGACTGGCCGCAGACCCGCACGACCTGGCCGTTGACCCCGGCGCTGCCGGGCTGGGACAGCCACGCGATCGTCTCGGCGACGTCGACCGGCAGCCCGCCCTGCTGCAGGGAGTTCAGCCGCGAGCCGACCTCCCGGGTGCCGAACGGCATCGTCGCGGTCATGTCGGTGACGATGAAGCCGGGCGCCACGGCGTTGATCGTCGCCCCCCGCTCGGCGAACGTCGGCGCCCACGCGCGCACCATGCCGATCACCCCGGCCTTGCTGGCCGCGTAGTTGGTCTGCCCGCGGTTGCCGGCGATGCCCGACTGCGAGCTGACGCAGACCACCCGCGCATCGGGCCGGAGCACTCCCTCGGCGTCCAGCAGGGCCGAGGTGATGTCCAGCTGCGCCTGCAGGTTGACCGCCATCACCGAGTTCCACCGGCCGGCGTCCATGTTGACCAGCAGCTTGTCGCGGGTGATCCCGGCATTGTGGACGACGACGTCCACCCCGCCGTGCCGCTCCCGCAGGTGGGCGATCAGCCGCTCGGCCGCGTCGGGGGCGGTGATGTCGAGCTGGAACGCCGTCCCGCCGACGTCGTTGGCCACCTCGGCCAGCGACTGCCCGGCCGCGGGGACGTCCACCGCCACGACGTGCGCGCCGTCGCGGGCCATCACGCGGGCGATCGCCGCGCCGATGCCGCGGGCGGCGCCGGTGACGACGGCGACCTTGCCGGCCAGCGGCCGCTGCTCGTCCTCGCCGCCGGGGACGGTGGCCGCGGTCAGGGTCACCGCCTGCCCGTCGACGTAGGCCGACCGGCCGGAGAGGAAGAAGCGCACCGGGCTCGCCACTGAGCCGTCGGCGTCGGCCGGGACGTACAGCAGGTTCGCCGTCGACCCGTCGCGGAGCTCCTTGGCCAGGGAGCGGACCAGTCCGTCCAGCGCCTGGTGCGCGGCCGCCTGCGCGGGCGAGGCCGCCTCGCTCGGGGGGTCGCCGAGGACCAGCACCCGCCCGGAGGCCCGCAGCCGCTTGACCGCCGGGGCGAGGAAGGCGTGGGCGGCGGCGAGATCGGCCGGGCCGGTCAGGCCGGTGGCGTCGAGCAGCACGGCGGCGACCTTCTCCCCGCCGGACGACCCGTCGGCCACCACCGGGGACAGCACGGTTCCGCCGGCGTCCCCGAGGATCTCGGTCAGCGGCTTGCGCAGCCGCCCCTCCCCGGCCGAGCCGATCACCGCCGGGCCGGGCAGCAGCGGCTGGCCCGGCTCGTAGCGGCGCAGCACGGCGGGGCGGGGCAGGCCCAGCTGCCTGGTGATCGTCGCGCCGACGCCGGAGTTGGCGAAGTCGCGGTACCAGTCACTCACGGTGCGGTTTCCTTCCTGGTGGCGCGCCTTATCGCGATAAAGCGCGGGGGCTTTATCGCGATAAAGCACGAAGAGGGGGTCAGGACTCGAGGATCGCGACGACGCCCTGGCCGCCGGCCGCGCAGATGGAGATCAGGCCGCGCTTCCCCGGGCCGGCCTCGTGCAGCATCTTGGCCAGCGACGCCACGATCCGGCCGCCGGTGGCGGCGAACGGGTGCCCGGCCGCCAGCGACGAGCCGTTGACGTTGAGCTTCGACCGGTCGATCGCGCCCAGCGGGGCCTCCAGACCCAGCTTCTCCTTGCAGAACGCCGGGTCCTCCCACGCCTTCAGCGTGGCCAGCACCGTGGAGGCGAAGGCCTCGTGGATCTCGTAGAAATCGAAGTCCTGCAGGGTCAGGCCGTTGCGGGCCAGCATCACCGGCATCGCGTAGACCGGCGCCATCAGCAGACCCTCGCCGCCGTGCACGTAGTCGACGGCGGCGGTCTGCGCGTCGACCAGGTGGGCGAGCACCGGCAGCCCGCGGGCGGCGGCCCACTCGTCGGAGGCCAGCAGCACCGCCGAGGCGCCGTCGGACAGCGGCGTGGAGTTGCCCGCCGTCATGGTGGCGTCGGGACCCCGGCCGAAGACCGGCGGCAGCTTCGCCAGCTTCTCCAGGGACGTGTCCGGGCGCAGGTTCTGGTCGCGGGACAGGCCCAGATACGGGGTGACCAGGTCGTCGAAGAAGCCCCGGTCGTAGGCGGCGGCGAGGCTCTGGTGGGAACGGACGGCCAGCTCGTCCTGCTCCTCGCGGCCGATCTCCCACTGCTCGGCGGTGATCGCGGCGTGGTCGCCCATCGCCAGGCCGGTGCGCGGCTCGGCGTTGCGCGGGATCTCCGGCGCCAGCTGCCCCGGCCGCAGGCCGGCGAGGGCCTTGAGCCGCTCCTGCAGCGTCTTGGCGCTGTTGAGCCGGATCAGCACGCGGCGCAGGTCGTCGTTGACCGCCAGCGGCGCGTCCGAGGTGGTGTCCACGCCCCCGGCGATGCCCGACTCGATCTGCCCCAGCGCGATCTTGTTGGCAACCAGGACCGCCGCCTCCAGGCCGGTGCCGCAGGCCTGCTGGACGTCGTAGGCGGGCGTCGTGGCGGCCAGCCGGGAACCCAGCACCGACTCCCGGGTCAGGTTGAAGTCGCGCGCGTGCTTGAGGACGGCGCCCGCAACCACCTCGCCCACCTGCACGCCCTGCAGCCCGAAGCGGGCGACCAGCCCGTCGAGGGACGCGGTGAGCATGTCCTGGTTGGACGCCCGGGCGTAGGCGGAGTTGGAGCGGGCGAAGGGAATGCGGTTGCCGCCGACGATGGCGGCCTTACGGGTGTGGGGAGCCATCGGGACCTCCGGGTGAGGGTGGATTCGCCGGTACCCACGGTATCAGGTACTGTCCGACACATGAAAATCGAGGCGGTGACACCCCCGCCCCCGGACAAGGCGCCCCGCCGGCGGGACCGCCGCGACTCCCGGTGGGACGAGCACCGCCGTGCCCGCCGCGAGCAGCTCGTCGACGCCACCATCACCGCCGTCGGCAGGCACGGTGCCGGCGTAGGCATGGAGGAGATCGCTGCCGAGGCGGGAACCAGCAAGACGGTGGTCTACCGGCACTTCGCCGACCGCAGCGAGCTCTACGTCGCCGTCTGCAACCGGGTGGCCGGGCAGCTGACCACCAAGCTGCGCGAGGCCATGGCCAGCAGCGACCACCCCCGGGAGATGGTGGCCGCGGCGATCGAGACCTACCTGGCGTTCCTCGAGGCCGATCCGGAGCTGTACCGGTTCGTCGTCCGCCACCCGCTGCTGGACCGGCCGGTCGACGCCGACCCGGTGAGCAACCTCTCCGATCTCGTGGGCGACCAGGCCGCCGCGCTGGTCGCCGTGGCCCTCGAACGCGCCGGCCGCGACCCCGCGGCGGCGGCCCCGTGGGGCCACGGCCTGGTCGGGCTGATCCGCTCGGCCGCCGACTGGTGGCTGCGCACCGACCGGCCGATGCCGCGGGCGCAGCTGGCCGCCCACCTGACCGACCTCGCCTGGGCCGGGCTCTCCGGCGTGGTCGACCCCACCGCACGTCTCACCCAGGAGGATCAGTGACGACCAGCCTGCCCCGCTCCGTCGACCCGGCGCGGCTCACCGAGGTGCTCGACGGGCGGTGGGCCCACGTCCGCCGGGATGCCCGGGAACACCTGCACGACCCGGAGTTCCTGCCCGTCTACGGCGAGACGATGGCCGAGGCCCGCGAGCGGGTGACCCGCATGGCGCGCAGGCTCGCGGAGTCCGGCCGGGTCGGGCTGGGCTTTCCCAAGGCCTACGGCGGGGAGGCGGATTCCGGCGGCTCGATCGCCTCGATCGAGATGCTCGCCTTCGGCGACCTGTCGCTGATGGTGAAGGCCGGCGTCCAGTGGGGCCTGTTCGGCGGCGCCGTCCAGCTGCTCGGCACCGCGCACCACCACGGGGCCTACCTGCGCGACATCATGAGCTTCGACCTGCCCGGCTGCTTCGCGATGACCGAGACCGGCCACGGCTCCGACGTCCAGCAGCTGCGGACGACGTGCACCTACGACCCCGAGACGCAGACGTTCGACCTGCACACCCCGCACGAGGCCGCGCGCAAGGACTACATCGGCAACGCGGCCGAGGACGGCCGGATGGCGGTGGTCTTCGCCCAGCTGATCACCCAGGGCAAGAGCCACGGCGTGCACGCCTGGCTGGTGCCGATCCGCGACGCCGACGGCAATCCCTGCCCCGGCGTCACCATCGGCGACGACGGCCCGAAGGCCGGCCTGCTCGGCGTCGACAACGGCCGGCTGAGCTTCGACCACGTGCGCGTGCCCCGCGAGATGCTGCTCGACCGGTACGGCCAGGTCACCGAGGACGGCACCTACACCAGCTCGATCGAGAACGAGACCCGCCGCTTCTTCACCATGCTCGGCACGCTGGTGCGCGGGCGGGTCAGCGTCGGCGGCTCGGCGGGCTCGGCCACCAAGCTCGCGCTCGACATCGCCGTCCGCTACGGCGAGGTCCGCCGGCAGTTCGCCGCGCCCGGCAAGGACCGCGAGATCGTGCTCAACGACTACCTGGTGCACCAGCGCAAGCTGCTGCCGGCACTGGCCACCTCCTACGCGCTGCACTTCGCGCAGGAGGAGCTGGTCGGCACCATGCACGACGTCCAGACGGCGGTGCACGAGCACGGCGAGGAGATCGACGAGCACGCGCAGCGCGAGCTGGAGTCCCGCGCCGCCGGGCTCAAGGTGGCCCAGACCTGGCACGCCACCCGCACCATCCAGATGTGCCGCGAGGCGTGCGGGGGCGCCGGGTACCTGCAGGAGAACCGGCTGCCGCACCTGAAGGCCGACACCGACGTCTTCTCCACGTTCGAGGGCGACAACACCGTGCTGCTCCAGCTGGTGGCCAAGGGGCTGCTCACCGGCTACCGCGACGCGTTCGGCTCCCTCGACGGCTGGGGCAAGGCCGCGTTCGTCGCCGACCTGGTCCGCGAGACGGTCCTGGAGCGGACGGCGGCCCGCGGGCTGATCCAGCGGCTGGTCGACGCCGTCCCCGGCCGCGACGACGACGTCCCGATGCTCTCCCGCGGCTGGCAGCTGCGGATGTTCGAGGACCGGGAGAAGCACACCCTCGAGGGGGCCATCCGCCGGCTGCGCAAGGGCGCGGCCACCCCCGGCGTCGAGCCGTTCGACATCTTCAACGACGTCCAGGACCACGTGCTGCGCACGGCGCAGACGCACATCGACCGCGTCGTCCTGGAGGCCTTCGTCGCCGCGATCGACCGGACTCCCGACCTCGCCGCGCGGGCGCTGCTGAACCGGCTCTGCGACCTGTACGCCCTGTCCACGATCGAGGCGGACAAGGCCTGGTTCCTCGAGCACGGGCGGCTCACGCCGACCCGGGCGAAGGTGCTGACCGCGACGGTCAACCAGCTGCTCAAGGAGCTGCGGCCGCACATGGTCACCCTGGTGGACGCCTTCGCCATCCCCGAGGACTGGAAGGCCGCGGCGATCCTGCGCGAGGAGGCCGAGCGCCAGGAGGTCATGGCCGCGCGCGACGCCGAGCTGCGGGCCGGCGCCGGCACCCGGGAGGGCACCGCCACCGCCCTGGAGGTCGCCCCGGCCCAGTGAGGCCCATCACCCGATGATCATCGGCGAGTGGCTGCTCGACACGCCGGCGAGGACAGCCACCCGCCGATGATCACGGTGACTCAGACGGCGGCCCCCGCCCGGGCCGAGGGGGCCGGGAAGCCGCCGACCAACTGCTCGAAGGCGTGCGCCACCCGCAGGCACGTCGCGTCCTCGAAGCGCCGCCCGACGAGCATCATCCCGACCGGCAGGCCCTCGGAGAGCCCGGCCGGCACGCTGGTGGCCGGATGCCCGCTGACGTCGAACGGCGCGCAGTTGACGATCATCTCCAGCCCGCGGGCCACCCGGATCTCCAGCGGGTCGTCCGGCGCCGGGATCGGCCGGGCCACCATCGGCACGGTGGGAAGGAGCAGCAGGTCGACGTCGGCCAGCGCGGCGTCGTACTGCCGGCGCACCTCGGTGGCCAGGTTCTGCGCCATCGCGTAGTGCCGGGTCTGCTCCCGCTCGATCGACCAGCGGCCGGCCAGCGCCACCGCGGTCACCGTGGGCGACCAGCGGTCGGCGACCTCGCGCCGCTGCCGGCCGTAGTAGGCGATGAGCTCCGGGTCGTACAGCCCCTCCCAGTTGTGGCCGTAGCCGTTGCCCTCGATCATCTGGATCGTCGCACCGTCGGTGGCGATGACGTTCCAGACGTGCAGCGCGTGCCGGTGCCACGGCAGGTCGACGTCGACCACCTCGATGCCGAGCTCCCGCAGCCGGCCGGCCGCCGTCCGGACCGTGTCGTCGACGCCGGGCTCGGACAACTCCGCCCAGCCGAAGCCCTGCGCGAGGACGCCGACCCGCAGCCCGCTGACGTCCCCGCCCAGCGCGGCCGCGTACGACTCGGGGGCCAGGTCGGCCGGCTGGCGCGGGTCGTGCCCGTCGCGGCCGGCGAGCACGTCGAGCACCGCGGCGGCGTCGGCGACGGTGCGGGTCATCGGGCCCAGGTGGTCGAGGGTCAGCTCGATGGGGAATGCGCCGGTGTAGGGCACCAGCCCGTGCGTGGGCTTGTGACCGACGATGCCGCAGAACGCGGCGGGCATCCGGATCGAGCCACCCTGGTCCCCGCCGATGGCCAGGTCCACCTCGCCGGCGGCGACCAGCGCGGCGCTGCCGCTGGAGCTGCCGCCGGTGGTGCGCGACGGGTCCCACGGGTTGCGCACCGGTCCGGTCACCGAGGTGTGGCTGCCCCCCGAGAAGCAGAGATCCTCGCAGACGGCCTTGCCGGTGATCGTGGCGCCGGCCTCGAGCAGGCGGGTGACCACCGTGGCGTCGCGCGCGGGCACGAAGCCCTCGAGGGTGTGCGAGCCGTTCATCATCGGCACGCCGGCGACGGCGACGTTGTCCTTGATCGCGACGGTGCGCCCGGCCAGCGGTCCCTCGGCGGCCCCGCGGATCTCCGTCGTCACGTACCAGGCGCCCAGCGGGTTGTCGGCGGGGCGGTCGCTCGGACGGTCGTCCGGTGGCTGCGGAGCCATGCCGGCGTACAGCTGCTCGACCGCGTCGTAGGAGGTGAGGAACGCCGCCACGAGCGGCGTGTAGGCGGCCACCTCCGCGTCGGCGGGGTGCATCCCGTAGCTGCGCGCGAGCGCGGCCACCTCGTTCTCGTCCGGCGGGCGTACGGGCACGGCTGCCTCCTTGAGCGGTCGGGGAGGGTGTGCTGCGCAAGCTAGCGACGCGGCGCCCGCCCTGTCACCGGCTGTCGTCGGCCCGCGGTGGGGCGACCGGAGAATGGCCCCCGTGGAGATCCTCGCCGCGGCGGCCGAGACGTTGCGGGTGCCGCCGGCCGTCGACCTCGCCGCGATCGTGGTCGGCGCGCTCACCGGCGGCCTGCTCGCGGCCCGGGAGGGGTTCGCCGTCTCCGGCGTGCTGCTGCTCGCGGTCACCGGCGGGCTCGGCGGCGGGCTGATCCGCGACGTGCTGCTCGCCGCGGGCCCGCCGGTCGCGCTGACCAACCCGGCCTACCTGCCGACGGTGGCCGTCACCGCCGCGGTCACCTTCTTCTTCTCCGGGTGGCTCTCCCGCCTCACCGGGCTGCTGGTGGTGCTCGACGCGGTCACCCTCGGCTTCTTCACCGTCATCGGC
This sequence comes from Geodermatophilus sp., assembly GCA_036259935.1. Lineage (GTDB taxonomy): Bacteria > Actinomycetota > Actinomycetes > Mycobacteriales > Geodermatophilaceae > Geodermatophilus. Next base: position 12,904 of record DATAAV010000134.1, read on the forward strand.
GCGCAGAAGGCCCAGCTCGCCGGGATGCCCAGCGCCTCGGTGGTCTTCATCGGCACGCTCACCGCCGTCGGCGGGGCGGTGCTCCGCGACATGCTGCTGGCCCAGCGCGCGGACATCGTCGAGCCCGGCCCGTACAACGCCGTCGCCGCGCTGATCGGGGCGGGCGCGCTCACCGTGCTCGCCGGGCCGCTGGGTCTGGAACCCATCCCGGTGGCCGCGGTGGTGATCGTCCTCGTCGCCGCGCTGCGGGTGCTGTCGGTCTGGCGGGGCTGGGAAGCACCGGTCGCCGTCGATCTGCCCGGCCGCGCCCGCACCCGGCTCGGTCAGGCCCGCGCGATCCGCCGTCCGGGCGGCCTGCGGCGGCTGCGCCGGCGCGACGGGAGCTGATCCGGCCCTCTAGCCCTCGGTACCCGCCTGCGGGTGCACGGCAGGAGCCGGCGCGATGCCCGGCGGCACGATCTGCGGGCCGGCCTCGATCGGGCGGGGCTCGTCCTGCGGGTGCAGCCGCACGGCCAGGAGCGCCACGTCGTCCTCCGCGTCGGGGAGGAACATCCGCTCCAGCACCCGGTCGCAGATCTCCTCGAGCGGCAGGCCGACGTACTCGCGCAGGACGGCGGCCAGTTCGGCGGTACCGGCGTCGAGGTCGCGGTCGCGCCGCTCCACCAGCCCGTCGGTGTACAGGAAGACCGTGCTCCCCGCGGGCAGCACGGTGACCCGGTCCGACCGCGGGGTGGCCGGGTCGACGCCGAGCAGCAGGTCGGCAGTGTGCGGCTCGGCCACGGTCACCCGCCCGTCCGGCTGCACGACCACCGGGGCCAGGTGACCGGCGCTGGACCAGCGCAGCCGGGTCTGGTTGCGGCGCAGGTCCGCCTCGTCCTGCTCGAGCCGGGCGACCAGGGCGGTGGCCATCGTGCCCAGCGCCAGGCCGCGCAGCGCCCGGTCCAGCTGGGTCAGCACCTCCGACGGCGGCGCGCCGCTGGAGAAGCTGATGCCGCGCAGCAGGCCGCGGACCTGCCCCATCGCCGCCGCGGCGCGGCTGTCGTGGCCGACGACGTCGCCGATCACCAGCACGGTGGCGCCGCCGGCCTCCAGGAACGCGTCGTACCAGTCGCCACCGATCTCCACCCCGGCGGCGGCGGGCACGTAGCGGACGACGATCTCGCAGTGGTCGGGCTCCGGCGGCGCGGTGAGCATGCTGTGCTGGAGCGCGTCGGCCAGCGCCCGCTGCTGCCCGAACAGGCGGGCGTTGTGCAGCGCCAACCCGGCCCGGCGGCCCACCTCCACCGTCGTGTCGATCTCGGCCTGGGTGTGCGGCCCCCGCTCGGGGTCGGTGAACACCCCGAGGGCACCCAGCGTCGCCCCGCGGGCGGTCAGCGGCACGATCGCGCCCGACTCCAGGCCCAGCCGCTGCAGCGCCGCCTGCGTCGCGGGGTCGGGCAGGGCCCGCTCCACCGTCGCCCGGTCGATGTGCGGCAGCACCAGCGGCCGGCCGGTGCGGGTGACCACCCGGGCGGCGGCCGCGTCGGTCATCGCGCTCACCATCGAGCGCACGTAGGCCTCGAGCTCGGCGTTGCGGGCCGGGTCGCGGTGCGCCGAGGCCAGCGCGTGCAGCCGGCCCTGCTCGTCGGTGACGACGATCCAGCACCAGTCCCCCAGCGTGGGGACGACGAGGTCGGCGAGCTGACCGATCTGCTGGGTGATGTCGAGGCTGCCCGACAGCACCCGGCCTACCTCGGCCAGCAGCTCCAGCCGCGCGGTGGCCTCGCTCATCGCGGCGACCGCCCGGGCCCGCTCGGCGTCGGCCTGCAGCTTGGACGCGCTGAGCGCGATCTGCGCGGTGAGCGCCTCGAGCACCTCCAGGTCGTCCTCGGCGAAGTCGTGGTCCTTCTGCCAGACCGCCACGAAGCCGCCCAGCACCCGCCCCTCCACGCGTAGCGGCAGCGCGGCCAGCGCACGGATGCCGAGGAGCGCGTTGATCGCCGTCATCCGGGGGAACCGGTCCTCCCCCTCCTCGGGGCGGGACAGCAGCAACCGCTCGCCGTGGCGGGCGACGTACTGCATCGGCAGCGAGTCGTCCATCGGCAGCTCGACGCCGTCCTCGGGGAGCTGGATGTCCTCCCCCGCCTCGACGGTGTCGATCAGGTCGCGGGTCATGTGCAGCCGCAGCGGACCGCCGTCGTGGTCGAAGACGGCCAGCGCGCTGGAGCGGGCGCCGAGGACCTGCACGCCGCGCTGGGCGATGCCGGCCAGGTCCTGCAGCCTCGTGGCGTTGGCCAGCTGCGCGGCCACCTCGGCCATCGCGGCGGCGCGGTGCACCGCGAACAGCCGCTGCCGGGCCTCCTCCCGGGCGCCGGTGACGTCGAGGATGGTGCCGAGCATCCGCACCGGCTCACCCCGGGAATCGGTGACGACCCGGCCCCGGGACACCGTCCACAGCTCCGTGCCGTCCCGCCGGAGCACGCGGGCCTCGGCCATGAACTCCGCGCGCCGCTCGATCGCCGTACGCATGGCCTCCTGGACGGCGGCGTGATCGTCGGGGTGGACGAAGTCCTCGAGCGCCCGGTCCAGCGAGTCGAGCTGGGTGGCGCCGTCGACTCCGAACAGCGCGGCGCTGCGCTCGTCCCACAGCAGCGTGCCGGTGCGCAGGTCGCGCTCCCAGATCCCGACCGAGCTGGCCTCGAGCGCCACGTCCAGCCGGGCGAGGGAGGCGCCGATGGCCGACCGGGCCGCCGCGAGCTCGAGCTCGGCGATGACCGAGGCGCCCAGCTGCTCCAGCAGGGCGGCCTCGTCGTCCGACCACTCGCGCGGCCTGGTGTCGTAGACGGCCAGGACGCCGACGACGTGACCGGACGCCGCGACGAGGGGCGCCCCCAGATAGGCGGCGACCTGCCCGGAGGTGACCGCCGGCAGCCGGGCGACCCGCTGGTCGTGCGCGGCGTCGGGCACGACCAGCGGCGCGCCCTGCCGCACGGTCAGCGCCGAGATCGCCCCGGTGAGCAGCGCCGGACCCCCGACCACGCCAGGCGGCAGGCCGTGGCCGCCGATGACGGTGTCCTCGGCGGTGAACAAGGTGACCTTGGCGTGGCCGGTGCCCAGCATGCGGGCGGCCAGGCTGGAGAGCCGGTCGTAGGCCGCCGGCCCGGAGACCTCCGTCAGCAGCCGGCGGGCGGCGTTGACGCGGTGCGGGTCGCGCAGGACGTCGACGGGCACGCGGGCAGCCTCGGAACCGGCCACGCACCCTCCTCCGGGCCAGCCGCGGTTCCTCCGATGAGCCGCGTCACCACTCCATGCTGACATGCGACTCCGGAGCGGAACCGTACAGTCCGCTCTCGTCGTCGCGCGTGTCCCCGCACGTGATCCTCCCCCGGCGGGGTGAGCGGGACGCTCGCGCGGTCAGGATGCCCGGTGCGCGCGTCGATGGGGCGGCATGCCGGCCACCCGCACGAGCATCCTCCCGGACTGCCGTCCGCTGCTCGCCGATCCCGACGACCTCACGCTGGTGTTCCAGCCGATCGCCGACCTCGCCGCGGCCCGGACCGCCGGCTGGTCGGCGCTGGCCCGCTTCCCGGGCACCGCCGGGCCGGAGGTCTGGTTCGCCGCCGCGGCGGAGCTGGGGCTGGCCGCCGAGCTCGAGGCGCTCGCGCTGACCAAGGCGCTGGCCGCGCTGCCGCTCCTGCCCGACGACACCTTCCTGACCGTGGCCGTCAGCGCTGCCCTGCTGGACTCCGGGCCGGTGCAGGAGGCGCTGGCCGACGCCGGCGACCTCCGCCGGGTGGTGGTCGAGCTGACCGGGCCGCCGCCGGCCGACCTGCCCGAGCTGCAGCGGCGGACGACGGTGCTGCGCGCCCGGGGTGCGCGCGTCGCGCTGCACGACCCGGGCCGCGGCATTCCGGACCTCCGGCACATGGCCGCGCTGCGCCCGCAGCTCGCCCGGCTCGACCGGGCACTGCTCGCCGACGCCGGCACCGACCCGGTGACCACGGCACTGGTGGAGGCGGTGGCCGGGTTCGCCGAGCGGACCGGCGCCCGGCTGCTGGGCTCGGGCGTCGAGACCGCAGGAGAGCTGGCCGCCCTGGTCGGCCTCGGCGTGCCACTGGCCCAGGGCTGGCTGCTGGGCCGGCCCGTCCCGGACCTCCAGCCGCTGACGCCGGAGAGCGCCCGGCTGGTCCGCGCCCAGGTCGTGCGGGCCCGGGTGCCCGAGACGGTGGCCAGCCTGCTGCGACCGGTTCGCCGGTGCGAGGCCGACGCCCCGGCGCCCGGGATGCCGCCGGCGGTCGTCGTCGGCCCGCTCGGCGAGCCGCTCGCGCTGCTGCTGGCCGACCTGCGCACCGGCGCGGCCTGCACCGTCCCGGTGTCGCTGCAGGTTGCCCCGTCGGCGGACATCGCCGGCACGCTGCACCGCGCACTCGCCCGGCCGGCGGCCCGGCGCTTCGACCCGGTGGTCTGCACCGATGCGGGCGGCGCCGTGCTCGGCCTGCTGCGGGTGGACGACCTCGCCTCGGCGGCCTGCAGCCGCTGACGACCCGGCGTCCATCCGGATCAGGTGGGGCCGGTGTGACCCGCGGGGCCGGTCCCGACCCCCCGCAGTGGCGGCGCAGCGGGCCGGCATGGCAGCGTGCCTCCCCGTCCGACCTCGGCGAACGCCTCGCCGGGGCCCGGACGACCCGCCCGGCCCGCGACTCTTCCCCGCGGCCGGGGGACGCCCTGCGGGCGCTGCCGCGTCCCGGGGAGCCGGCCGGCCGCGCGCCGTGCCGCGGCACCTGACAACACACGAGAGGAACCCCGTGAACAAAGCCGAACTCGTCTCCGCCATCGCCAAGCGCGCCGACGTCCCGGCCTCGACCGTCGACTCGGTGATCGCCGGCCTGCAGGAGGAGCTCGTCGACGCGATCACCCGCGGCGAGAAGGTCGCCGTGTCCGGTCTGCTGACCGTCGAGCGCACGCAGCGCTCCGCCCGGACCGGCCGCAACCCGCAGACCGGCGAGTCGATCGAGATCCCGGCCGCCAACACCGTGAAGCTCACGGCCGGCTCGACCCTGAAGAAGGCCGCCGGCAACGTGCCGGTCTGATCCGCGGCACCGGCGGGCGGCTCCGCACCCGTGTGTCCCGGCTCACCGCCGCGTGGGTCAGGATGCGGGGCGGACGCCGCCCGCCGGGGACGGCGTCCCGGAACGGAGGACGCGTGACGACGTCGCTGAAGGTGGACACCGACCCCACGGAGGTCGGCTTCGACCCCGCCCGGCTGGCCCGCATCGACCGGCGGCTGGCCCGCTGGGTCGACGAGGGGCAACTGCCCGGCTTCCTCGTCACCGTGGCACGGCACGGACGGCTCGTGCACGTCGGCCGCCACGGCCACCGCGACGTGGAGCGGGGGCTGCCGGTCGAGGAGGACACCCGCTGGCGGATCTTCTCGATGACCAAGCCGGTGACCTCGGTGGCGGCGATGATGCTCTACGAGGAGGGCGCCTTCCAGCTCACCGACCCGATCGCACGGTGGCTGCCCGAGTTCGCCGAGACCCGGGTGTACGTGGCCGGCTCGGCCCAGAAGCCGGTGACCGCGCCGCAAACCGAGCCGATCCGGGTGTGGCACCTGCTCACCCACACCTCGGGGCTGACCTACGGCTTCCACCACACCCACCCGGTGGACGCCATGTATCGCGCCGCCGGCCACGAGTGGGGCACTCCGCCCGGCGCCGACTCCGCGGAGGTGTGCCGCCAGTGGGCGGCGATCCCGCTGGTCTTCCAGCCCGGGTCGGAGTGGAACTACGGCGTCTCCACCGACGTCCTCGGCCGGCTGGTCGAGGTGGTGTCCGGGCAGCCGCTCGACGAGTTCTTCGAGCAGCGCATCTTCCGCCCGCTCGGCATGGCCGACACCTCGTTCGGCCTGCGCGACGGCGACGACGTCGACTCCCTCGCCCGGCTGTACGGCGCCGTGCCCGGCCGGCCGGGCGGCGCGCCGACCGGCTTCTCGCCGCTGGACACGATGGGCGCCGCGGCGCACCACACGCCGGCGTTCCTCTCCGGCGGAGGGGGCCTGGTCTCCACCGCCGGGGACTACCTCCGCTTCGTCGAACTGCTCCGCCGCGGCGGCGCCTACGACGGCGGCCGGCTGCTCGGCCCGCGCACGATCGCCCACATGGTGCGCAACCACCTGCCCGGCAACGCCGACCTGGAGACCTTCGGCCGGCCGCTGTTCGCCGAGACCCCGCTGCGCGGTGTGGGCTTCGGGCTCGGGTTCTCGATGGTGATCGACCCGGTCCGCTACGGCGTCCTGGCCAGCCTCGGCGACTACAGCTGGGGTGGGGCGGCCTCCACGGCGTTCTACGTCGACCCGGTCGAGGACGTGACGGTCAGCTTCTACACGCAGCTGCTGCCCTCGAGCACGCTGCCCATCCGCAACTTCCTGCGCCAGCTGGTCAACCAGGCCCTGGCCGACTGACGCGGGCACCGCGCTTCATCGCGATAAAGCGCGGAGGGCGGGAGGTCACAGGTAGCGGCGGTAGACGACGGTGGCGACCATCGCGGGCTTGGCCGAGCCCTCCACCTCGATGGTCACGCCCATGTTCATCTGGATGCCGCCCTCGAACGGCGTGGCCGACTCCATCGTCGCCGTCGCGCGGATGCGCGCGCCCACCGGCACCGGCGCGGGGAAGCGCACCTTCTCGGTGCCGTAGTTGACCCCCATCCGGAACCCGGTGATGTCGACGATCTGGGGCAGCAGCGAGGGCACCAGCGACAACGTCAGGTAGCCGTGCGCGATCGGACCGCCGAACGGGCTCTCGGCCCGGGCCCGCTCCGGGTCGACGTGGATCCACTGGTGGTCGCCGGTCGCGTCGGCGAACAGGTTGACCTGCTCCTGCGTGACGGTCACCCACTCGCTGGAGCCCAGCTGCTTCCCGACCAGGCCCTGCACGCCCTCGACGCCGTCGACGGTCGTCTGCGCCATGAAACGTCCCCTTTCCGCTCGACTAGGTTGGCGAACTCCACCACACCCCGCCGCGGTAGGGAGGGACGGGTTGTTGCGACTGGGCGCCCTCGCCGTCCCCGACGGCCGGTTCGTCGTCATGGCGATCATCAACCGCACGCCGGACTCCTTCTACGACCGCGGCGCCACCTACGAGCTCGCCGCCGCCGTCGAGCGGGTCGACCGGGTGGTCGCCGAGGGCGCGGACATGGTCGACGTCGGCGGGGTGAAGGCGGCGCCCGGTGACGAGGTGGACGCCGCCGAGGAGATCCGCCGCACCGTCGACCTGGTGGCGGCGATCCGGGCGGCGCACCCGACCCTGCCGATCTCGATCGACACCTGGCGGGCGGAGGTGGCCAAGGAGGCCCTGGCCGCCGGAGCCGACGTGGTCAACGACGCCTGGGGCGGGGTGGACCCGGCGCTGGCCGGGGTCGCCGCCGCCGCGGGTGCCGGGATCGTCTGCACGCACGCCGGAGGGCTGCCGCCGCGCACCCGGCCGCACCGGGTCACCTACGACGACGTCGTGGCCGACGTGATCGCCCGGACGACGGCGCTGGCCGAGGCCGCCGTCGCCGCCGGCGTGGAGCGGGAGCGGGTGCTGGTCGACCCCGGCCACGACTTCGGCAAGAACACCCGGCACTCGCTGGAGGCGACCCGCCGGCTGGGCGAGCTGGTGGCCACCGACTGGCCGGTGCTCGTGGCGCTGTCGAACAAGGACTTCGTCGGCGAGACCCTGGACGTCCCGCTGGAGGAGCGGCTGACCGGCACGCTGGCGGCGACCGCGGTCAGCGCCTGGCTGGGGGCCCGGGTGTTCCGCGCCCACGACGTCGCCGCCACCCGGCAGACCCTCGACATGGTCGCCTCCATCCGCGGCGACCGGCCGCCGGCCCGCACCGTCCGCGGCCTGGCCTGAAAGAGGACCCCCTCCTCCCCTCCCCTCGCACGCTCGGGGCGGTACCCGGGAGGGGGCCCAGGATCTAGCCTGCGCCGCACCGATCGGCACAGGAGGTGGCGGGATGAGCGGACGGGTCGTGCACTTCGAGATCCCCTTCGAGGACGGGGACCGCGCGAAGCGCTTCTACGCGGAGGCCTTCGGCTGGCAGGTCCATGACATGCCGGAGATGGCCTACACGCTGGTCACCTCCGGCCCCAGCGGCGACGAGGGTCCGAGCGAGCCCGGGTTCATCAACGGCGGGATGATGGCGCGTGAGGGCAGCCCCTCGACCGGTCCCGTCATCGTCGTCGACGTCGACAGCATCGACCGCGCGCTGAAGACCGTCGGCGAGCTCGGCGGATCCACCGTGACGCCGAAGATGGCGGTCGGCGACATGGGCTTCGCCGCCTACGTCAAGGACCCCGAGGGCAACGTGATCGGGCTCTGGGAGAGCGCCTCGCCGTCCTGACGAGTCGCGATCCTCGGGACGCGGTCGCCGTCCTCGCCGTACGACGCGAGGCCGGCGACGGCGGGGTGAGGACGGCGATCACCGGAGGACGGACAGCGACGCCGCGGGGCCCTCGCTAGGTTGCCCGGCATGGCCGCCACCGGGTTCCACACCGCCGACGAGCTCAACGCCCTCCTGCCCGGCACGCTGCCGGGGCTGCTCGGCCTGGTCATCACCGGCCACGAACCCGGCCGGCTGGAGGCGGCGCTCGACGTGCGGCCCGAGCTGCTGGCGCCCAACGGCTACCTGCACGCCGCGACCGTCGTCGGCCTGGCCGACACCGCCTGCGGCCTGGCCACCCGCGCGCTGCTGCCCGAGGGCTCCAGCGGCTTCACCACGATCGAGCTGAAGTCGAACTTCCTCGGCACCGTCCGCGAGGGCCGGATCGCCACGGTCGCCACCAACGCGCACGCCGGGCGGACCACCCAGGTGTGGGACGCCGTCGTGCGCGCCGAGGGCTCGGGCCGGACGCTGGCGCTGTTCCGCTGCACCCAGTCGGTGCTCTGGCCCCGCTGAGCGGGCCGGCGCATCCACAACTCGCCGGTAACCCCCCTGTGGCGACGGCCACCGGCAATGTGAGACTGGCGCCACATCCGGACCGAGAAGGAGTTCTCCTGTGCCGCTGGCCAGCCTCTACCCCGACATCGAGATCCCCGACCTGTCGGTGCCCGCCTTCGTCCTCGCCGCGGGCAGGGAGCGGCCGGACGCCCCGGCCCTGGTCGACGGGCTGAAGGGCGACACCATCACCTACGGCCAGCTCGTCGGCTACGTCGACCGCGTCGCGGCGGCCCTGCACGCCCGGGGCCTGCGCAAGGGCGACGTCGTCGCCGTCTTCTGCCCGAACACGCCCTGGTACCCGGTGGTCTTCCACGGCATCGCCGCCGCCGGCTGCGTGAGCACGCCGATCAACTCGCTGTACACCCCCGACGAGATCGCCTTCCAGCTGCGCGACTCCGGGGCGAAGGTGCTCATCACCGTCTCGCCGTTCCTCGACCGCGCCATGGCCGCGGTGGAGAAGACGCCCGTCGACGAGGTCATCGTCATGGACGGCGCCGAGGGGCACGCCTCGCTGCTGGACCTGCTCAGCACCGCCGCGCCGTCGGTGGAGGTCGACATCGACCCGGCGAACGACCTGGTGACCCTGCCCTACTCCAGCGGCACCACCGGCCTGCCCAAGGGCGTCATGCTCACCCACCGCAACCTGGTGGCCAACGTGAGCCAGATGCGGCCGGTGATAGACGCGCACGAGGGCGACGAGCGGATCATCGCCGTCCTGCCGTTCTTCCACATCTACGGGCTCACCGTGCTGATGAACCAGGGCCTGGCCATGGGCGGCACCGTGGTCACCCTGCCGCGGTTCGACCTCGAGGACTTCCTCCGGGTCCTCCAGGACCAGAAGATCACCCGGGCCTTCGTCGCCCCGCCGATCGTGCTGGCCCTGGCCAAGCACCCGCTGGTGGACAAGTACGACCTCTCCTCGCTGCGCACCATCACCTCCGGTGCGGCGCCGCTGGACGAGTCGCTGGCCCTGGCCGCCGAGCAGCGGCTGCGCAAGGGCGCCGACGCCGGCGTGACGATCGCGCAGGGCTACGGGATGACCGAGCTGTCGCCGGTGTCGCACACCACCCCCGACCGCGGCAAGGAGCCGCCCGGCGCGGTGGTCGAGGTGCCCAAGGGCTCGGTGGGCTACGCCCTGCCCAACACCGAGTGCCGGCTGGTCGACCCCGCCACGGGCGAGGACGCCGCCCCCGGCGCCCGCGGCGAGCTGTGGGTCCGCGGGCCGCAGGTGATGAAGGGCTACCTCAACAACCCGCAGGCCACGGCCGACACCCTGGACGCCGACGGCTGGCTGCACACCGGCGACGTCGCGGTCGTCGACGAGCGCGGCTTCTACACCGTCGTCGACCGGGTCAAGGAGCTGATCAAGTACAAGGGCTACCAGGTTGCCCCGGCCGAGCTCGAGGCCGTGCTGCTCACCCACCCGGAGATCGCCGACGCCGCGGTGATCGGCGTGCCGGACAAGGAGAGCGGAGAGGAACTGCCCAAGGCGTTCGTCGTCCGCGCCCCCGGCTCCCAGCTCACCGCGGAGGCGGTCGTGGAGTACATGGCCGGCAAGGTCGCCCCGCACAAGAAGATCCGGATCGTGGAGTTCATCGAGCAGGTGCCGAAGTCCGCGGCGGGCAAGATCCTGCGCAAGGAGCTCAGGGCCGCCGGCTGACCCGAGGCGTGCGGGGGTCGCCGCCCGGCGGCCCCCGCGGCGCGTCGGGGTCACGCCGTTCCACGCACCTCGTCCCGGCGGCGGAGCCAGCGGTCCTCGCCGAGCCGCAGCGCCAGCCGCAGGCCCGGTCCGCCGGCACGCATCGTCTGCACCCGCTCGGACGGCGAGCAGGCGTCGAGAAACCACGGCACGGCGAACGCGGCACGCCGCCGACCGGCGGCCCGCCGGAAGGCGGCGGCGCAGCGCAGCAGGTCCTCCGGCGAGTGGAGGTGCGCCGCGCCGGGATCGGACGGCTGCTCGAGCAGGTCGGCCAGCGCGGTCAGCGCCCGCGCCAGGCCGGGAGAGCCGGCGCTCACGTCGCGTGCGAACAGCGGCACGGGCTCCGCCGCGGCCGCGCCGGCCGCAGACAGCGGAACGTCGTCCCGCTGGACGGCGACCGCCCGCACGGTGCCCAGGACGGCGCCGGCGAAGCCGGCGATCGCCCGCTGCCGCTGCGGGCAGCACGGAGCGTCGAAGGCGATGCCGGTGACCGCGTCGGCGAGGGTCCGGATGGCCGTGCGCAGCGCGCGCCGTTCGACCGGGCAGCCGGCCGGGCGCGCGGGCGCGGGGGATCGGGGAGGCGGTGCGGGCAGTGTGGTCGTCATGCGAGGCACGCTGCCGGTGCCGGCTGGCGAGCCGCTTGCGCCGCACTTGGACCGGCCGCTCGGACACCGGACCAGCGGGGATGTGCCTAGGGTCGGACCATGCGTGCGGTGACCATGAGCGGTTTCGGTGGCCCCGAGGTGCTCGGCTGGGGGGAGGTCCCCGACCCGCAGTGCCGACCCGGCGAGGTGATCGTCGACGCCGTGGCGACGGCGGTCAACCGGGCCGACCTGCTGCAGCGGGCCGGACACTACCCACCGCCGCCCGGCGCCAGCGAGATCCTCGGCCTGGAGTGCAGCGGGGTGATCAGCGAGGTCGGCGAGGACGTGACCGGCTGGTCGGTGGGCGACGAGGTGTGCGCGCTGCTGACGGGCGGGGGCTACGCCGAGCGGGTCGCCGTCCCGGCCGGGCAGCTGCTGCCCCGCCCGGCGGGCGTGGAACTGGCCACCGCCGCCGCGCTGCCCGAGGTCGTCTGCACCGTCTGGTCGAACGTCTTCATGCTGGCCCGGCTGCGGCGCGGGGACAGCTTCCTGGTGCACGGCGGCTCCAGCGGCATCGGCACGATGGCCCTCCAGCTGGCCGCCCGGGCCGGCGCGCGGGTGTTCACCACCGCAGGCACGCCGGCGAAGCTGGAGGTCTGCCGCGAACTGGGCGCCGAGGTGGCGATCAACTACCGCGACGAGGACTTCGTCGAGCGGGTGCGCGAGGAGACCGACGGCGCCGGCGTGGACGTCGTCCTCGACAACATGGGCGCCAAGTACCTCGGCCGCAACGTCGACGTGCTCGCCACCGGCGGCCGGCTGGTCTGCATCGGGATGCAGGGCGGGACCCGGGGCGAGCTGGACCTCGGCGTCCTGATGCGCAAGCGCGGAACGGTGCACGCCACGACGCTGCGCTCCCGGCCGGCCACCGGCCCGGGCGGCAAGGCCGAGATCGTCGCCGCGGTGCGGCACGACGTGTGGCCCGACGTGGAGCGCGGCGTGATCCGCCCGATCGTCGACCGGCGGCTACCGATGTCCCGTGCCGCGGAGGCGCACGAGGTGGTCGCCGCCAGCGAACACATCGGCAAGGTACTGCTGCTCGTCGACGGCTCCTGAGCCCATCCCCCGGCGAGATCGCCGATCTCGCACGGATTCGAGGCCCGAAGCGTGCGAGATCGGCGATCTCGCCGGGAAGAGGAGGGTCACAGGTCGGCGCGCACCAGTTCCCGACCCCGCCGGTCGAGCAGGACCACCTCGGCCAGGGCGCCGCGGTCGACCTCGGTCCAGCCCCGGAACCAGGCCGCTCCCGCGTAGGTCGCCGCCCACTCCCCGGCCGGGTGCCGCCGGCCGTCGCGGTCGATCACGACCAGTCGGCACTGCTCGTTGCGGGACAGCCCGGCGACGGTGACGTCCAGGGCGGTGCCGTCGGAGCGGGCGGTGGCGGTGATGGTCATCTGCACCTGCCCGGCCGAGGCCCACACGGTGCCGGGGACGCGGCTCTCCTGCCGGGTCGTGACGCCGACGGCGATGCCACCGACCACCAGCGCCGCCGCGGCGGCCACCAGCAGCCGCCGTCCGTGCCGGGGCCGGCGCGGGGAGCCGCCGGCCGCCGCCGACACCCGGTCGAAGAGGTCCGGGGACGGCGCCACGGGAGCGCCGCGAAGGCCGCGGGGGTCCGCCCGCGCCAGCAGGCCGGGCAGGGCCTCGAGCTCGGCCACCTCCGCCCGGCACGCGCCGCACCCCTGCAGGTGCTCCTCCACCTGCCGGGTCTCCTCCGCCTCCAGCGCGCCGAGGACGTAGGCCCCCAGGCCGGGGACCACCTCCCGGCAGGTCATGGCGTCACACCGCGCTCGGCGAGCGCCAGCTTGAGCGCCCGCAGGGCGTAGTAGCAGCGGGACTTCACCGTGCCCGGCGGGATCCCCAGGACGGCGGCCGCCTCACCGACCGTGCGCCCCAGGTAGTAGGTCTCGACGAGGACGGCGCGGTGCTCGGGGGAGAGCGAGTCCAGCGCGTCGGTGACGATGATCCGGTCCAGGGTGCCGTCGAGCTGGTCCAGGCCGGGCAGCGCCGCCAGGTCGGCGTCCGGGACCTCGGGCGGGCGGGCCCGCCGGGCCCGGTGGGCGTCGATGGCCAGGTGGTGGGCGACGGTGAACAGCCACGGCCGGACCGGCGCCGCGGCCGGGTCCAGCGCGTCGAGGTGCCGCCAGGCGCGGACCAGGGTCTCCTGGACCAGGTCCTCGGCGCGGGCCCGGTCGCCGTCGCACAGGCGCAGGGCGTAGGCGAGCAGGGCGGGGGCGTGGGCGTCGTAGAGCGCGCGCAGGCTCCGCTCGCCGGTGCCGCCTGCCTCCGCCCACCGGAACCGCCATCTCGGTGAGCCGCCCGGGGCCCGCACGGTCAGCCCGTGCGGGCCGGTTCGGCGGGATCCGACGCCGAGGCGCGGGTACGGACGCGCAGCAGCGCCAGCGCCGCCAGCACGCCCGCCCCCACCACCTCGACCCACACGCTCGGCCAGAACAGGGTCGCCCGGGTCGACTCGACGAACCCGAACAGCCCGACCCAGACCGACAGGAGCAGCGCCCCGAGGGTGCCGGCCTGCAGCAGCGCGCCGAGCGCGGCGACCACGGCGAGCCACCGCCACGGCGCGGCGAGCACCGCGAGGCAGAGCACCCCGCCGGCGACCACGTTCACCAGGAACAGCGGCCCGATCGTCGGGATGTCCCGGTACCCGGCGGCCCAGAGGTACAGGTGGATCCCGGCCATGGCCGCCAGCAGCGCGGCACCGACGAGCCGCAGCGCGAGCACCAGCGGCCGCACAGCGGGCGAGCGGGTTCGGCTCATGGCGGGCACACCTCCGGAGCGCAGATCAGTATCCCGGTCAGCTGGCCGGCGCGGTCGTCGTCATGATCTTCTGTCCGTCGGGCCCGACGACCCACCACACGTTGTTGACGCCCTGGCCGGTGGTGTCACCGGGCTGCTGGTCGTCCTGCCACAGGTAGAGCGGCCAGCCTTCCAGGGTGGCCTGCATCGTCCCGTCGTCGCGGGTGATCGTGCCGACCTCCCCGGTGACGCCCTCCACCTGCGGGTCCTCCGTCTCGGTGGTGACCGGCGGCCACGCCACCAGGCAGTCACCGGAACACGCGCTGGTGCCCGAGCCGGGGGTGTCGCGGTCGAAGACGTACACGGTCATGCCCTCGCCGTCGACGACGATGGTGCCGAGGTCCGTCTCGGCCGTCGACAGCACGACGTCCTCGGCCGGGGTCGTGGCCTCCGGGGATTCGGTGGCCGGGGACTCGGTGGCCGGGGTGGTGGCGGTGCCCGCGCCGGTGTCGGCGGCGTCGTCGTCTCCGCAGCCGCTGAGGACGAGAAGGCCGACGGTCGCGACGGTGGTCAGGATCGAGGTCTTCCGCACGGGAACTCCCTCCGCCGGGCGGGGCCCGGCGGTCCGGGCCCCCGTACCAGGGAGCACGGCCGGCCGCGGGAATCGGTTCAGCGGGGGCGCAGCGCCGCCACCGAGTCGATCACGTAGCCGACCTCCTCGGCGGTGTTGTAGTGCAGCAGCCCCAGCTGGACGGCGCCGCCCTGCTCGTTGACCCCGAGGGCGTCGAACAGCTCGCGGGCGTAGGAGTCGCCGTCCCAGGCGCAGATGCCGCGGCGGGCCAGCTCGGCGGTGACCTGCCGCGGGCGCATGCCGGCCACGGTGAACGACAGCGTGGGCGTGGTGTCCTCCGGAGCCCCCAGCACATGCACGTGCCGCATGGCCCGCAGCGCCTGTTCCAGCCACTCGAACAGCGCGCCCTCGTAGGCGGCGACCGCGGCCATCGAGGAGCGCAGCCGACCCCGCCGCGGCCCGGTCGTCTCCCCGGCCAGCGAGGCGAGGTGGTCGACGGCGGCGGTGACCCCGGCGAGCAGCTCCAGGGGCAGCGCCCCGGTCTCGAACCGGTCGGGCACCCGGTCGGGGGCGGGCACCAGCCGGTCCGGCTGCAGCTCGCCGAGCAGCGCCGGGTCGGCGACGACCGCGCCGACGTGCGGACCGCACCACTTGTGGGCGGAGACGGCGAGGAAGTCCGCGCCCAGCGCGGCGGCGTCGAGGAACCCGTGCGGGGCGGCGTGCGCCGCGTCGACGTAGACCAGCGCACCGGCCGCGTGGGCCCGCGCGGCGATCGCCGCCACGTCGGGCCGGGTGCCGATCGCGCTGCTGGCGGCGGTGACGGCGACCAGCCGGGTGCGGTCGGTGAGCAGCTCGTCGTACTGCCAGGCCGGCAGCTCGCCGGTCTCGATGTCCACCTCGGCCCATCGGACCAGCACGCCGGCCTGCTCGGCCAGCTGCACCCAGGGGCGGATGTTCGCGTCGTGGTCGAGCCGGCTGACGACCACCTCGTCCCCGGGGCGCCAGGTCCGGGCCAGGGCGCGCGCCATCGCGTAGGTCAGGGAGGTCATGTTCGGCCCGAGAACCACGCCCCGGGCGACCCCGCCCACCAGGTCGGCGACGGCGGACCGGGCGCTGGCCACCAGGCCCTCCGCCCGGGCCGACGCGGGGAACACCCCGCCGCGGTTGGCCACCGGCACCCGCATCGCCTGGGCGACGGCGGTCACGACGCTCTCCGGCAGGAGGCTGCCGGCCGGCCCGTCGGCGTGCACGAACCCGTCGGACAGGCCGGGGAACAGGCCGCGGACGTGGGCGACGTCGAGCCCTCCTCCCCCCGCTCCCATGCTCGCGACCCTAGACGCTGCGCCTGGACGGGCTACCGACTGCCCGGAACGCGCAGTACCAGGTTCACCCCTCCGGGGCGGGGGGCAGGATGGGGGACATGACCGCACCGGGAAACGGCAGTGAACGTCCCCAGCAGGTCGTCGTCGTCGGCCCCGACGGGCGGCCGGTCGGGGCCATGCCCATGCCGCAGAGCGCCCAGGACGACGGCGACGACGGCGGCGGCATGAGCGTCGGGGACATGGTCGAGCAGCCGGCGAAGGTCATGCGGATCGGGACGATGATCAAGCAGCTGCTCGAGGAGGTCCGCGCCGCGCCCCTCGACGACGCCAGCCGCAACCGGCTGCGCGACATCCACGCGTCGTCCATCCGCGAGCTCGAGCAGGGGCTGGCGCCGGAGCTGCGCGAGGAGCTGGAACGGATCACCCTGCCCTTCAGCGAGGGCGAGACCCCCTCCGACGCCGAGCTCCGGATCGCCCAGGCGCAGCTGGTGGGCTGGCTGGAAGGGGTGTTCCACGGCATCCAGACCGCGCTGTTCGCCCAGCAGATGGCCGCCCGCGCCCAGCTGGAGGAGATGCGCCGCCGGGCACTCCCCGGCGGGCACCCGCAGCACCCGCAGCAGCCCGACATCCGCCCCGGCGGCGGCCAGTACCTGTGACACCGCGGTAGCGGGTGGACCCGGCGCGGGGCCCGGAGGGTCCCCGCCGGGGACACGGGCAGCGGCTCAGCGCGACCGGGGGACGGCACGTGGCCGCGGTGTCGGCCGGTAGGCCGACGGTGTCACAGCGCGGAGAGAAAGGCCGCGACGCCGTCGTCCTCGTTGGTGCCGGTGACGTCGGTGGCGGCGGCCAGCAGGTCGGGGTGCGCGTGCGCCATGGCCACCGCGCGGCCGCCGCCCTCGCGCACCCAGTCGAACGCGGCGACGTCGTTGGGCATGTCCCCGAAGACGACGACGTCCTCCGGACCCACCCCGTGCCGGGCCGCGACCTTGGCGATGCCGGTGGCCTTGGTGACGCCCCGGGCGGAGATCTCGGCCAGCGCGTCGGCCGAGGAGTGGGTGACCGTGGCCTCGTCGCCGACCACCTCCTCCACCAGCGCGACGAAGGCGTCCCGCGGCAGGCCCTCGTGCCGGGCCAGGAGCTTGGCCGCGGGCGCGGCGATCAGCTCCTCCAGCGGGGCCACCGCCACACCGGGAGCGTCGACGTCCCACCGCGGCTCGTAGGCCGGCTCCCGCCGGAACTCCAGGCCGTACTCGACGGCGAACCGGGTGCCGGGCTCCCGGTGGAGCAACTCGGCGGTGACCGTCTCCAGGACGTCGACGGGGAGCAGGTCCTCCTCGAGGATCTCGAAGCGGCCGAGGTCCAGCAGCACCGCGCCGTTGCAGCAGACGGCGGTGCCGTCCTCGAGCACCTCGCGGATGTCGCGCATCCAGCGGGGTGGGCGGCCGGTGGCCGGCACGATCGGCACGCCGGAGGCCCGCCAGCGCTCGAGCTCGGCGAGCGTCGCGTCACTGACGGTCTCGTCCCAGCGCAGCAGGGTGCCGTCCATGTCGGTGGCGATGAGCCGCGGGCGCCAGTCAGACATTGGCCAGCACCGCCTCGAGGTAGCGGGCCACCCCGTCGGCGTCGTGCCCGCTGGTGCGCTCCGGGGCGGCCGCGCGGACGGCGGGGTGGGCGTTGGCGACGGCGACCGCCCGCCCGCCGGCCTCCGCCACGGCGCGGATCATCGGCAGGTCGTTGGGCATGTCGCCGAAGACGAGGACGTCGCCGAACTCGACGCCGTAGCGGTTCAGGGCGACCGCGAGCCCGGAGGCCTTGGTGATGCCGGGGGGCAGCACCTCGATGAACCCCAGCCCCGCGTGCGTCACCTCGGCCTCGACGGGGTCGACGACGCGCTGGGCGCGGGCCAGCAGCTCGTCCTGCCCGAGGGTCGAGGAGCGCAGGAACACCTTGAGCACCGCGCCGTCGGGGAGGACGTCATGCCGGGCCAGCAGGTGAGCCGGCTCGGGATAGGGCCAGTCGAAGCCGTGCTGCACGCGCAGCGGGCCGTGCGCCTCGGCCTGCTCGGCGGCGTCCTCCACCGCGACGATCAGATCCCCCGCGACGGCCTCGATGCGCGCGATGACGGCGACCGCCTGCTCGCGGGGGAGGCCGACCGTGCGCAGCACCTCGTCGCGTTCGAGGTCGACGACGTAGCCGCCCTGGGCCAGCACGGCGATCCCGCGGCCGTCGAGCGCCTCGCGGACGCTGTCGAGCAGCCGCGGTCCGCGCCCGGTCACCCCGACGACGGCGATGCCGGCGTCCCAGCAGGCGGTGAGCGCCGCCCGGGTGCGCGGGCTGACCTGGCCGGCGGAGGTGAGCAGCGTGCCGTCGAGGTCGGTGGCCACGAGCTTGGGCCGCCACGGGCCGACGTCGCCGAGTTCGACGATCTCGTCGGCTCCGCGCAGCGCGCCGTAGGCCGGGAGCGCCTTCGGCGGCCGCGCCGTCATGCCGCCGCCGGCGGCACCGGCGCAGCCAGCGTCATGCCCGGGGTGAGCAGCTCGGCGCCGCCCAGCCACGGCCGCAGGGCCGCCGGGACGTGCACCGAGCCGTCGGAGCGCTGGTGGACCTCGAGCAGGCAGGCGATGGTGCGGGCGATGGCGCACAGCGTGCCGTTGAGCGTGGCGGCGACCTGCGGCCGGCCGTCGGCGTCGCGGTGGCGGATCGCCAGCCGGCGGGCCTGGAAGGTGGTGCAGTCGGAGGTGGAGGTCAGCTCCCGGTAGGTGCCCTGGCTGGGGAACCACGCCTCGATGTCGTACTTCCGGGCGGCGCTGGTGCCCAGGTCGCCGGCGGCGATGTCGACCACCCGGTAGGGCAGCTCCAGCGCCTGGAGGAACTCCTCCTCCCATGCCAGCAGCCGCAGGTGCTCGGCGGCGGCGTCCTCCGGCCGGCAGAAGCTGAACATCTCGACCTTGTCGAACCAGTGCACGCGGATGATCCCGCGGGTGTCCTTGCCGTAGGACCCGGCCTCGCGCCGGAAGCAGGACGACCAGCCGGCGTAGCGGCGGGGACCGGCCGAGAGGTCGAGCACCTCGTCGGCGTGCATGCCGGCCAGCGCCACCTCGGAGGTGCCGACCAGGTAGAGGTCGTCGCGCTCCACCTTGTACACCTCCTCGTCGTGCTCGCCGAGGAAGCCGGTGCCCTCCATCGCCTCCGGCCGCACCAGGGCGGGCGCGACGACGGGGGTGAAGCCGGCGGCGACCGCGCGGGTGATCGCCGCCTGCGCGAGCGCGAACTCCAGCAGCGCGCCGGGACCGGTGAGGAAGTAGAAGCGCGCCCCGGAGACCTTGGCGCCGCGCTCGATGTCGATCGCGCCGAGCGCCTCGCCGATCTCGACGTGGTCACGCACCGGGAAGTCGTAGGCGGGCACCTCGCCGACCGTGCGCAGGGTGACCGCGTCGTCCTCACCGCCCGGCGGCACCTCGTCGGCGACGACGTTGGGGATCTTCAGGTGCACCGCGCGCAGCGCCGCGTCGGCGGCCCGCTGCGCCTCCTCGGCCTCCTTCACCTCCGCGGCCAGCGCCCTGGCCCGCTCCAGGACGGCGGGCCGCTCCTCCGGGCTGGCCTTCCGCACCGCGGCGGAGGCCGCCTTCTGCTCGGCGCGCAGGTCGTCGGCCCGCTTCACCGCCTCGCGGCGGGCGGCGTCGGCGGCCAGCAGCTCGTCGACCAGGGACTCGTCGTGGCCCCGGGCGCGCTGGCTGGCACGGACGACGTCGGGGTGCTCACGCACGAGCCGCAGGTCGATCACCCCCCGATCGTAGGTGGCGCCGGCACGGCCGCCCTCCCCCCGGCGAGATCGCCGATCTCGCGCACCCGGGAGGCACAAGCGAGCGAGACCGCCGATCTCGCCGTGGGGGACACTGGCCATATGCGATTCCTCGGCGGTACCAGGCCGGCCCACGACCTCACCTACGCCGACGTGTTCATGGTGCCCAACCGCTCGGCGGTGGGCTCGCGGCTCGAGGTCGACCTGACCACCCCCGACCGGCTGGGGACGACGATCCCGATCGTCGTGGCCAACATGACCGCGATCTCCGGACGGCGGATGGCCGAGACCGTGGCCCGCCGCGGCGGGCTGGCGGTGCTGCCGCAGGACATCCCGGTCGACGTCGTCGGCGACGTGGTCGCCTGGCTCAAGACCCGCCACCCGGTGTACGACACCCCGATCACGCTGGGCCCCACCTCGACCGTCGCCGAGGCGCTGTCGCTGTTGACCAAGCGTGCCCACGGGATCGTGGTCGTCGTCGAGGACGGCGTGCCGGTCGGCGTGGTCACCGACGGGGCCTGCCAGGGCGTGGACCGGTTCACCCAGCTGTCCCAGGTGATGGCCCCCGATCCGCTGACCATCCCCGCCGGCACCGACCTGCCGAAGATCTTCGACGT
Source organism: Geodermatophilus sp. (assembly GCA_036259935.1). Taxonomy (GTDB): domain Bacteria; phylum Actinomycetota; class Actinomycetes; order Mycobacteriales; family Geodermatophilaceae; genus Geodermatophilus. The sequence goes on from DATAAV010000134.1 coordinate 33,280, forward strand.
CCTCTCCGAGGCCCGGGTGAGCGCCGCCCCGGTGGTCGAGGGCGACCGGGTGGTCGGCGTCATCACCCGCAAGGGGGCGCTGCGCTCGGCGCTGTACCGGCCGGCGCTGGACGGGCGGGGTCGGCTGCTGACCTCGGCCGCGGTCGGGATCAACGGTGACGTGGCCGGCAAGGCCGCGGCCCTGCTGGAGTCCGGCGTCGACGTGCTCGTCGTCGACACCGCGCACGGCCACCAGGAGAAGGCGGTCGAGGCGCTGCGCGCGGTGCGGGCGGTGGCCGACTCCACGCCGGTGGTGGCCGGCAACGTGGTCACCGCCGAGGGCACCCGCGACCTGATCGAGGCGGGCGCCGACGTCGTGAAGGTCGGCGTCGGGCCCGGCGCGATGTGCACCACCCGGATGATGACCGGCGTCGGCCGGCCGCAGTTCTCCGCCGTGGAGGAGTGCGCCGACGCCGCCCGGGAACTGGGCAAGCACGTGTGGGCCGACGGCGGCGTGCGGCACCCCCGTGACGTCGCCCTGGCGCTGGCCGCGGGCGCGGCCACGGTGATGGTCGGCTCCTGGTTCGCCGGCACCTACGAGAGCGCCGGAGACATCAACGACGACGGCTCGGGCCGGCTGTACAAGGAGTCGTTCGGCATGGCCTCGGCGCGCGCGGTGAAGGCGCGGACGGCGACGCAGTCCGGGTTCGACCGGGCCCGCGCCGGGCTGTTCGAGGAGGGCATCAGCTCCTCGCGGATGTACCTCGACCCGGCCCGCCCGGGTGTGGAGGACCTGATCGACCAGATCGTCGCGGGCGTGCGGTCGGCGTGCACCTACGCGGGCGCGCGCACCGTCGAGGAGCTGCACGAGCGCGCGGTGCTGGGGGTGCAGAGCGCGGCCGGCTACGAGGAGGGCCGCCCGCTGCCGACCAGCTGGTGAAGCCGCTCCCCCTACCGCGGTTCGAGGAGCTGGTCGCCGACGCGCTCGACGAGGTGCCGGCCGAGCTGATGGCGCTGCTGGACAACGTCGTCGTGCTGGTGGAGGACCGCAACGAGGAGGAGCCCGACCTGCTCGGGCTCTACGAGGGCTACGCGCTGACCGAACGCGGCTGGCACTACGGCGGGGCGCTGCCGGACCGGATCATGATCTACCGCGAGGCGATCTGCGACGTCTGCGAGACCGAGGACGAGGTGGTCGAGGAGGTCACGATCACCGTCGTCCACGAGATCGCGCACCACTTCGGCATCGACGACGACCGGCTGCACGAGCTCGGCTGGGCCTGAAGAAGGACCGCCTCCTCCCCACCGCTCGCAGGCTCGCGGCGGGACCCGGGAGCCGGCCGCTCGATCACCTGACCGCCGCGTAACGTGATCAGCGTGGCCGAGGTCAAGGGCAGCGGGCTGCCGATCAAGATGCTGCACGACCGGATCCTGGTGTCCCTGCGCAAGGAGGACGGCGAGCGGCGGTCCAGCGGCGGCATCCTCATCCCCGCCACCGCGCAGGTGGCCAAGCGGCTGGTCTGGGGCGAGGCGCGGGGCGTCGGCGCGAGCGTGCGGCAGGTCAAGGTCGGCGACCAGGTCCTCTTCTCCCCCGAGGACCAGCACGAGGTCGAGGTGCACGGCGAGGAGCTGATCATCCTGCGCGAGCGCGACGTGCACGCCGTCGCCGCCGAGCGGATCGAGGAGTCCACGGGCCTCTACCTGTAGGCCTGATTCCGCGCTGAGCGACGCCTCCGCGCGGGTGGATGCGTCCCTCTGCGCGCAACTGCTCAGCCGGCGTCGGGGGCGTTCCCGCGGGAGTGGCGCACGATCACGCCGGTCATGTCCTCCAGGAACCGCCGGACGACGGCGAGCTCCTCGTCGCTGTAGCCGGCCATCGCCGCGAGCAGGTCGCGCTGCAGCCCGCCGAAGAACTCCGCTCCGGCCGCCATGGCCTCCGGGGACATCTCGAGCACGACGCGGCGCCGGTCGCCGGCGTCGCGGGCCCGGCGCACGTGCCCCATCCGCTCCAGCCGGTCGAGGAGGGCGGTGACCGAGGCCGAGCGCAGCTCCACCGCGGCCCCCAGGCCTCCGGCGGTGAGCGCCTGCCCGCTCCGGGCGGCGTCCATGATCGCGACGAGGGCGCGGACGTCGGTGCGGTTGAGCCCGTGCGCCGCGGCGAACCGCTGCCCGACGGCGTCCAGCTCCACGGTCAGCCGGCGCAGGAGCAGCGGGAGCTCCTGCCGGTCGACCGGCGCCGTCCCCTCCGGCGCGCCCGGCTCGACGGCGGTGTCGGACATCGGGCCTCCTCCCGGTTTGCCGCAGTCTCTCACCGGACCTAATCTCTCGATCGTCGAGATAATCGCTCATCGAGGGAACTCCCATGGCACGGCTCCGCTGGCTCCTCCCCGCGCTCGTCGTCCTCGTCTGGCTGGGGGGTGCCGGCCCGCTCGCCGTGCTCGGCGGCCGGCTGACCGGCCTGCAGGAGAACGACGTCGCGGCGTTCCTGCCCGACAGCGCCGAGTCCACCCGATCCTCCGAACTCCAGGCCGCCTTCCAGCCGACGGAGTCCCTCCCCGCGGTCCTGCTGTGGGAGAGCCGCGCGGACGTCGGCCCGGAGACCCTCGCCGCGATCGCCGACCGCACCGAGCAGGCCACCCGGATCGCTGCCGACGCCGGTGCGCTCGCCGGCCGGCCGTCCCCACCGGTCCCCTCCGAGGACGGCCGGGCGGTGCAGGTCTTCCTCCCGCTCAGCCCCGACCTCGGCGACGAGATCGTCCCCCTGGTGACAGAGTTGCGCGCCGCCGTCCCGGTCGACGGGACGGACTCGTTCGTCACCGGGCCGGCCGGCATCTTCGCCGACTTCGCCAACGGCTTCGCCGGCATCGACGGCCTCCTGCTGCTGGCCGCGTTCGGCGTCGTGCTGCTCATCCTGCTGGTCGTCTACCGCAGTCCGCTGCTGCCGCTGCTGGTCATCGGCACCGCCGGCCTCGCCCTCACCGCGGCCAACGCCGTCGCCTACCTGCTCGCCGACGCCGGCGCCATCACCGTCAACGGCCAGAGCCAGGGCATCGCCGCCATCCTCGTCGTGGGCGCGGCCACCGACTACGGGCTGCTGCTGGTGGCCCGGTTCCGGGAGGAGCTGCGGCGGGAGCGCTCGGCGTACGCGGCGATGCGCACCGCCCTGCGCCGCTCGTGGGAGCCGATCGTGGCGTCGGGGGCCACCGTCGTCCTCGGCGTGCTCTGCCTGCTCCTGTCCGACCTCGCCTCCAACCGCGGCCTCGGCCCGATCTCGGCGGTGAGCGTCACTCTCGCCGTCGTCGCCGCGCTGACCTTCCTCCCGGCCGCCCTGGTCCTGCTCGGCCGCGCCGCGTTCTGGCCGTTCCGCCCCCGGTACGGCGTCGAGCCGCGGCAGGGCCGGGGCTGGCCGCGGATCGCCGCGCTGGTGGGCCGGCGGCCCCGGCGGGTGCTCGCGCTGAGCACGCTCGCGCTCGTCGCCGCGGCCGTCTTCGCCCCCACCTACGACGCCGACGGCATCCCGCTCTCCGACGTCATCCGGGGCGAGTCGAACGGAGTCGCCGGGCAGGAGGCGCTGGGCCGGCACTTCGAGGCGGGCGTCGCCAGCCCCACCGTGATCATCACGCCCGAGGAGACTTGGCCCGCCGTCGCCGAGGTCGCGGCCGCGACCGACGGCGTCGCCGCGGTGGTGCCCTACACCGGCGCCGGCGGGCCGCCGCGGCCGGGCGCGCCGCCGCTGGTCGTCGACGGGCAGGTCCGCCTCGACGCCACCCTGGGCGTGGCGCCGGACAGCGTCGCGGCGATCGAGGCGGTGCAGCAGCTGCGGACGGCGCTCGACGACGCCGATCCCCGGGCGCTGGTCGGCGGGGAGACGGCGAGCAACCTCGACGCCCGCGAGAGCGCGGCCCGCGACCTGCGGGTCATCGTGCCGGCGGTACTCGTGGTCATCACCGTCGTCCTGGCCCTACTGCTGCGCGCCCTGGTCGCGCCCCTGCTGCTGGTGGCCACCGTCGTGCTGAGCGTCCTGGCCACCGCCGGGGTGGCCGCGCTGCTCTTCGACGGCGTCTTCGGCTTCCCGGGCAGCGATCCCGGGATCCTGCTGATCGCCTTCGTCTTCCTGGTCGCGCTGGGGATCGACTACAACATCTTCCTGATGACCCGGGCGCGCGAGGAGTCGCTGCGGCACGGCACCCGGGACGGCGCCCTGCGGGCCCTGGCGGTCACCGGCGGCGTGATCACCTCCGCCGGGCTGGTGCTCGCCGCCACCTTCGGCGCCCTCTCGGTACTGCCCCTGCTGTTCCTCGTGCAGCTGGCGTTCCTCGTCGGCTTCGGGGTGCTGCTGGACACCTTCGTCGTCCGGTCGCTGACCGTGCCGGCGGCGGTGGCGCTGCTGGGTGACCGCACCTGGTGGCCCAGCCGCCTCGCCAGGGGCCCGGCGCCGGCTCGCGAACCTGAGGCCGAGCTCGAACGGGTCTGACGCCGACCGCTGAGTTGATCATCGTCCGGGTGCTCGGCCGCCCGGCGTGTCGGCCCGGATGTCATGCATGAAGACGATGATCGACTCAGGGGTGGGCGCTCAGCCGAGCCGACCCTCGCGGACCCGGGCCAGCCACGCCTCGGCGTCGGCGAACGCGGCGTCCTCCGAGGTGGGCGGCACCGGCTTGTTCTCCCGGCCGTCGGCCCGCGCGTAGGAGCCGAGGAAGCGGACGTCGTCGCACACCCGGTGCAGCGCGGCCAGCGCCTCCCCCACCCGGCGGTCGGCGACGTGCCCCTCGCAGTCGAGGGAGAAGGAGTAGACCCCCAGCCGCTCCCGGGTCGGGCGCGACTCGATCCGGGTGAGGCTGATCCCGCGGACGGCGAACTCGCTGAGCAGCTCGAGCAGCGCGCCGGTGCGGTCGCCGACGACCGCGACCAGCGACGTCTTGTCGTTGCCGGTGGGCGAGGGCAGCGGCCCGGGCCGGGCGACCAGGACGAACCGGGTGACCGCGCCCTGGTGGTCGGCGACGTCGTCGACCAGCCGGACCAGGCCGTAGCGCTCGGCGGCGATCGGCGCGCAGACCGCGGCGTCGTGCTCGCCGGCGGCGACCGCCTGCGCGGCCGCCGCGGTCGAGGCCGCGGGCAGGGTCGGGACGCCGGGCAGCGCCTCGGCCAGCCAGCGGGTGCACTGCGCCAGGGCGTGCGGATGGCTGGTCACGGTGCGGATGTCGGCCAGTCCGGTGCCCGGGCGGACGGCGAGGGTGAAGGCCACGGTCAGGAAGACCTCGCGGGTGATCACCAGCGGATCGCCGTAGGCCAGGCCGTCCATCGTGGCCGGCACCGAGCCCTCCACGGAGTTCTCCAGCGGCACGAGCGCGGTGTCGGCCTCCCCGCCGCGGACGGCGGCGAGCGCGGCGGCGACGCTCGGCTGGGGGTGCCGGACTCCCTCCGAGGAGGCAACGACGGTGCTGAGGGCCGCTTCGGCGAAGGTACCCTCGGGCCCGAGATAGGCGAACCGCGTCGGAGGCGTTCCAGGCACCCGACGAGGGTAGTGCGGTCGGGTGGGAACGCAGGCTCCACCCGGGGGAAGCTGCCTCGCTCCGGCAGACCCGCGGCCGCACCGGCCGGAACACCCGTCGAGTGGAGGGATGCGTGATCCCCGGCCCCGAGCGCGTCGCCGACGATGATCTCGACGCCGTGCTCTGGCGCCTGCTCGCCGCCAGTGACCGGGAGGACCCCTCCGCCTTCCTGACCGAGCTCGACGCCGCCCAGCCGGCGCTCGAGGCCGCCGCCGAGCCGCGGTGGATCGCCTGGCGGCACGCCCTGGCCGCCCGCCGCGGGCTGGTCGCCGGCGATCCCGAGACGGCCGCGGCCGAGGTAGCGGCCGCCCGGGAGGCGCTGACCAAGTGCCGGCCGTCGGCCGGGACCGCGCTGACCCTGGCCTACCTGGCCCATGTCGAGGTCACCGCCGACCACGTCGACTCCGCCATGCTCCTGGCGATCGACGCCAGCCTGCTCACCGAGGATCCCGCGGCCGCCGAGCCGTCCCGCCCGCTGCACCAGGCGCACCTGTGGCTCTCGCTCACCCTCACCGGCCTGGACCTCGAGGAGCTCGCGGTCGCCCAGGCGGTGCGCGGGCACCGGGTGGCCGCGGCGCTGCCGGGACCGGCCGACCAGTGGCGGTTGCTGCGGCTGTGCGCCCAGCAGCACGCCGAGCTGGCCCAGACGCTGCACCGGCGCGGCGACGAGGAGCGGTCCCGTCGCCTGGCCGCGGTCGCCCTCGGCTGCGCCACCGCCGCTCGCGAGCTGGGCTTCGAGCCCGACCCCGCCGAGCTGGACCTGCTCGACGTCGTGCAGGCGTGGGCGCTGACCTGCAGCGACGAGCTCGACGCCGCCGTGGGGCCGCTGCGGCGGGCGCACCGGCGGATCCACGAGGAGGGCGGCGTCTGGCTGCGCGGCTACGCCGACCTGGTGCTGGCCCGGCTGCTGACCCGGATGTCGCAGCAGGAGAGCGGCGGCGGGCACGCCGAGGAGGCCACCGACCTGCTGGTGGACGCGGCCGGCGCCTTCGCCGCCGCCGGCGACCGGCGCCGCTACCGGCAGTGCCTGCTCGAGCTGGGCCAGGCGACCGCGGCGATGGGCCGTCCGGCCGAGGCGCTGCACTGGCTGGAGGCCTACCGGGCCGACACCGGCCGGGCGCACGCGCGGGGCCGGGAGCTGTGGGCGGAGATGTTCGTGCGCCGCAGCCGGCTGCGCGAGGCCGAGCGCCAGGCCGCCCTGCTGCGGCGGCACGCCCTGGAGGACCCGCTCACCGGGCTCGGCAACCGGCGCAGCGCCGAGCGCCGGCTGGGCAGCCTGCGACTGGGCCAGGAGCCCCTCTCGCTGGCCGTCGTCGACATCGACCGGTTCAAGCAGGTCAACGACGACGCCTCGCACTCGCACGGCGACGAGGTGCTGCGCCGGGTCGCCGACCTGCTGCGCGAGCACTGCCGGGTGGGCGACGAGGTCTACCGGTGGGCCGGCGACGAGTTCCTCGTGGTCCTGCCCGGGGCCACCGAGCACCAGGCGCTGGTCGCCATGGAGCGGCTGCGCGCCGCCGTCGCCGACGCGGACTGGGATGACTTGCGGCCGGCCCGGCCGATCACCGTCAGCATCGGCGTGGCCACCGCCCCCGCCGAACCGCACGACGCCGGACCGGTCGGCTGGCGCGCGCTGTTCGACACCGCCGACCTGCACCTGTTCTCCGCCAAGCGCGGCGGCCGCAACCGGGTCCGGGCGCCGGGCGCCGACGCCCCGGAGCCGCCGAGCCCCGCCGGGGAACCGGCATGAGCGGGCCGCCCTCGTGGGACTCCTGTGACGAAATGGACGACGATCGCGCCACACCTCGGCGTGCCCGTGTGCCGGTGCTCGACAGCGGCGCGGACGACGTGCACAGTCCGCTCGTGCCACCGGGAGCCCTGCACCAGCGGGTGACCGCTGCCCTGACCAACTGGCAGCTCGACGACGCGGAGGAACTGCTGACGCACGTCGAGGCCGACGCCTCGCCCTTCGCCGCGCCGCGGGACGGTGCCGCGGAGCCCACCCCGGCCTCGCTCGGCCGTGCCTGGGCCGACACGCTGCGCGCCGAGCTGCTGGTGCGCCGGCTGCGGGTCGCCGGGTTCACCCTCGTCGGCGACCCGGTCGAGCCGCCGCACGGCCCCGGCTCCCCACCGGCGCTCGACCTGCACGCCGGCGTCGCCGGGCTGATCGACGGCGCCGCGGGCAACGGCGCCGCGGCGGACGACCCCGCCGCCGACCCGCGGTCGGAGTCGGCGTCCCGCGCCGCCCTCGCGATCGCCCTGGTGCGCTCGGCCCGCGCCGCCTTCGACGCCACCGACGACGACCTGCAGCGGGCCGCCGGCCTGGCCCGGCACGCCCGCATCGAGCTGCTCTCCCGCCGGATCGACGCGGCGATGGACGAGGCGGTCGAGGCGGCCAGCCTGCTCGTTCCCGAGCTGCCGCCCAACGTCCTGCTCGTCGAGACCCTGGGCACCCTCGCCGGCGTGCTCGCCGACCTCGAGCTCATGCCGCTGGCCCTGGACTACCAGCGCCGGGCGCACGAGACCGCCGTCGCGGCGGCCTCCGGCGTCCTGGGTCCGGAGGACGGCGATCCCGACGTGCTGGTGGCCCGCACCGCCACCCGGCTCGGCGAGCTGTGCGCCGAGCTCGGCGAGGGGCTGCTCGACGACGGCGTGCCGGAGTCGGCCGCGCCGCACTTCGCCGAGGCCCGCGAGCTGGCCGAGCAGGCCCTCGCGCTGCTGCCGCCGGACGCCGACGGCATCGTCGCCGCCCAGGTGGTGCACGGCTGGGCGCTGGTCGGGCTGGGCGAGCACGCCGCGGCGGCCGGGCCGCTGCGCGCCGCCGTCCGCATCACCTCCGCCGGCGGCGACCGCGCGCTACTCGCCGCCGCCCTGCTGGCCCTCGGCCGGGCCCTGCGCCGCCAGGGCGACGGGCCGGGTGCCGACGAGCAGCTGGCCAAGGCGCTGGCCCTGGCCACCGAGCACGGCCTGGCCCGGCTGCGGCGGGCGGCGCTGCGCGAGCTGTGCACGCTGCACTCCGAGCTCGACGACGCCGGCCGGGCGCTGCCCTACCTGCAGGCCTACCTCGCCGACGAGCTCGACCGCGTCGACGAGCGGCGCACCCGCTGGGTGGAGCTGTTCGGCCGGCGCAAGAGCCTGCTGGAGACCGAGCGGGCCGCCGGGCAGCTGCGCCGGCAGGCCTACGAGGACCCCCTCACCCACCTGCCCAACCGCCGGTACGCCGAGGCGCGCCTCGACGGCCTGCTGTCGGCCGGCGCCGCCCCGGCCCTGGCCGTCGTGGACGTCGACCACTTCAAGACGATCAACGACGCGATCGGGCACCCGGGCGGGGACGCCGTCCTGCGGGTGGTGGCCGAGCTGCTCGTCGCCGGGGTCCGCGACACCGACGAGGTGTGCCGCTGGGCGGGCGACGAGTTCGTCATCCTGCTGCCCGACACCACCGCCGAGCAGGCCGAGCGGGCGCTGGAGCGGACCCGCCGGGCGGTCGCCGCCCACGACTGGGCCGCGCTCGGCCTCGACGTCCCGGTGACGATCAGCGTGGGCATCGCCTCGGCGGCCCGCGGCGACGACCGCCGCACCCTGTTCGCCGCCGCCGACGGCGTCCTCTACGACGCCAAGCGCAGCGGCCGCGACCGGGTCGTGCGGCTGTCGGCGGTCACCCAGACCCGCGCCGGCGACAGCCCGCTGGACGCCCTCTTCGGCCCCCCGAAGAAGGCTGCGACAGCTGTGACGGACGTGCCGGGAGCGACGGACACGGCCCCGGCCGGAACCCCGGAGGCCGCCCCCGCGGCGGTTAGGGTCCCTGCCGTGCAGCCTTCCCCGCTGGACGACCCGGCCGGCGACCCCGGCGGCTTCGCTCCTCTTCTCGTCGAGCCCCCCGTCCGCCCCGTCGACCCGCCGCTGGGCACGGGCGGGCCCACCGACCCGACGCTGGCGCCCGCGGCACCGGCCGGCACGCGACCGGCCGAGCCGGTTCCGCCGCCGGGCGCTCCGGAGCCGTTCCGCGAGGCGGCGGTCGAGCCCGACGTCATCTGGGGCGCCGGCCGCAGCACCGAGCAGGTCCTGGCGCTGGTCCGCGAGGCCCGCCGGCAGCACCCGGACCGCCCCGCGGTCGTGCTGCGCGCCACCGCCGAGGCGCTGGTGGCGCTGGCCGGCGAGCACGACGCCTACACGACGGTCGACGCCGCGGCGATGGCGGCGGCGGTCGGCCCGATCCCCGAGCCGGTGGGCCGCGTCGGCGTGCTGTGCGCCGGCTGCGGTGACACCCCGGTGGCCGCCGAGGCCGCGTTCGTCGCGCGGGTCACCGGTACCGAGGTGGTCCGGGTCGACGACGTCGGCGGCAACCGGATCCGCCCGCTGCTCACCGACCGCACGATCCTCGACACCGCCGACTGCCTGGTCGTGGTCGCGGGCCTCGACGCCTCGCTGGCCGGCGTGGTCGCCTCGCTGACCGACGTGCCGATCGTCGCGGTGCCCACCTCCACCGGGCAGCCGGGGTCGTTCGGCGGGTTCGGCGCGCTGCTGACCATGCTCAACTCGGCGTCACCGGGCGTGGTGGTCAGCAACATCGACAACGGCCACGCCGCCGGCGTCTTCGCCGCCCGGATCGCTCGCCGCACCGCGCGAAACTAGGCCCGCACCCTCTTCCCGGGTTGATCATCGTCGGCTGGCTGTCCCCACCGGCGTGTCGAGCAGCCAATCGCCGATGATCAACTCCGGAAGGGCGCCTGGGATGATGCCGCGGTGACCATCGGGTGGCTTGATCTCGCCGCGGGTGCCTCGGGGGACATGCTGCTGGGCGCGCTGGTCGACGCCGGCGTGCCGCTCGAGGTCCCGGCCGCCGCGGTGACCGCCCTGCCCGTCGAGCCCGTCACGCTCACCGCTGAGCCGGTCACCCGGCACGGGCTCGGCGCCACCCGGGTGCACGTCTCCGCGGCGCTGTCCGCCACGACCCGCACCTGGGCCGACGTCCGGGCGCTGCTCACCGCCGCCGACCTGCCCGCACCGGTCCGCGCCGGCGCCCTCGCCGTCTTCGAGCGGCTGGCCGCCGCCGAGGGCCGGGTGCACCGGGTGGATCCGGAGTCGGTGCACTTCCACGAGGTCGGGGCGCTCGACGCGCTCGCCGACGTGGTCGGGGTGGTGGCCGCCTTCGAGCACCTGGGCCTGGAGCGGCTGGTCGGTTCGCCGGTGGCGCTCGGCCGTGGCGCCGCGAGCGGGGCGCACGGCGTGGTCCCGGTGCCCGCGCCGGCGGTGCTGGAGCTGCTGGCCGGGGTGCCGGTGCACGCCGGGCCGGTGCCGGCCGAGACCTGCACCCCCACCGGCGCCGCGCTGCTGGCCGCCCGCGTCGACGGGTGGGGGCCGCTGCCGCCGATACGGGTCACCCGGGTGGGAGTGGGCGCCGGCAGCCGCGACCCCGCGGAGCGGCCCAACGTCGTCCGCCTGGTGCTGGGCGAACCCGCCGAGCACGCCGACGCGGCCGGGCCCGTCGTCCTGGAGACCAACGTCGACGACCTGGACCCACGGCTGTGGCCCGGCGTCCTCGAGGCGCTGCTGGCCGCTGGGGCGTCGGACGCCTGGCTGACCCCCATCCTCATGAAGAAGGGCCGCGCGGCGCACACCCTCTCCGCGCTCTGCCGCTCCGACGCGGTGGCCGACGTGCAGACCGCGGTGTTCGCGACGACGTCGACGATCGGGCTGCGGAGCGTGCCGGTGGGCAAGGTCGAGCTCGACCGGTCGGTCGGGTCGGTGGAGGTCCTCGGCGGGCGGGTGGGCGTCAAGGTCGCCCGCGCCGGCGAGCGGGTGGTCAACGTCAGCGTCGAGTTCGACGACGTCGCCGCGCTGGCCACCGCCCGCGGCCTGCCGGTCAAGGAGGTGCTGCGGGCCGCCACCGCCGCGGCCGCGGCCGCCTACCCGGTCGGCTGAGCCCGGGCCCGCAGCCCCGCGGCGACCACCGGCACCACCGCCACCACCAGGACGGCGACGGCGCCCGCGCCCCCGAGCGCCCAGGCGGCGAACACCGGCAGGGACGCCAGCTCGATGCCCAGCCCGGCCACCGAGGTGACCGTCGCCCGGTTCGGGCCGGTGATCCGGTCCTGCAGCCGGGCCTCCCCCACCACCAGCACCGCCAGATAGAGCCCGTAGCCGACGGCGACCGCGGCCAGCCCCGCCGGCCGCCCCCACGCCGCCGCTCCCGCCAGGCACAGCCCGGCGAGGATCAGCAGGGCCGGCAGCCCGCTGGTGGGCAGCATCGCCGCCCGCCCGGCGAGGGCCGCACCCAGCGCCCCGGCCAGCGCCACGGCCACGACGGCCGCAGGCACGGCGGTCGTGGGCACCCCCCACTCCCGGGCCATGACCGGGAAGTACTCCTCCATCGCGTCCAGGCCGCCGAGCAGGGCGACGGCGAGCACGACCAGCCGCAGGGAGGGCCGGCGCAGCGCCTCGCGCAGCCCCTGGCGCAGGGTGCCGCCGAGGGAGGCGGCCGGGTCGTCGTTCTCGTCGGCGGCGGGCCGCGGCGGCTCGGGAAAACGCAGCGCCAGCGCCGCGGCGGCCAGGCAGATGGCGACGCTGGCCCAGCCCACGAGCGGATAGCCGCCGAGGGCGTACAGCGCGCTCGCGGCGACCGCCGTCGGCACCTGCACGAGCAGTTCGGCCGCGGTCATCCAGCCGCTGACCCGCGCGTAGCAGCCGGTCGCCTCGTGCTCGGCCAGCCCCTCGTAGACCAGCGCCTCCGCGGCACCCGACATCAGCGCCCCGGCCACGCCCCACAGCACGAACCCGACGACGAAGGCGGCAGTGGCCGGAGCCGCCGTCCACACCGCGAACCCGGCGGCCTGGAGCACCCCGGCCAGCACCAGGACCCCGCGGCGGGACCACCGGTCGGCCAGCGCGCCGGCGGGCACCTCGGTGAGCAGCCCGGTGACCGACCAGACCGCGAACAGCGCCGACACCTGCGGATCGGACAGCCCGGTGTCGAGGAAGAGCAGGGCGTACAGCGGGTAGTACGGCACCAGCTCCGACAGCGCCGCCCAGCCCACGGCCAGCCGGGCCAGTGGGCGGGCCGGCCGCGGCAGTGCGTTCGTCGCGGTGGGTCAACGGAACGGCATGGCCCGGACGGTAGCGCCCCGCCCGGCGGACCGCACCGGAATTGCCGTCGACTAGGCTGGCCACCCAGAAGGGGAGTAGCCCCCCGTCCGCTGGTCGACACGCTGGCGCTTCCCGCGAGGGAGCGCCCGGTCAGCGGGCCCACGCCTCGGCGTGGGTGGGCGAGACCTTCGATCGAAGCAGTGGATGCTGCTGCCGGTCGGAGGCTGCCCGCACCCGCCCGGCAGTGCCGAGCGGAAGAGAGAACCCGTGCTGGTCTGGTCGGTCGTCGCGACCGCGTTCATCCTCGTCCTGCCCGTCGAGCTGCCGGACAAGACGTTGTTCGCCAGCCTCGTGCTGGCCACCCGGCTGCCGCACTGGCCGGTGTTCGTCGGCGTCGGCGCGGCGTTCGGCCTGCAGGTGGCGATCGCCGTCACCGCCGGCAGCCTGCTGTCCCTGCTCCCCCAGGCACTGGTCAGCGGCGTGGTGGCGGTGCTCTTCCTCGTCGGTGCGGTGCTGCTCTGGCGCAGCGCGTCCAGCGGGCCGGAGGACGCCGAGGACGTCGTGAACGGCCGCGAGGGGACGTCGTTCTTCCGCGCGGCGGCGATCTCGTTCGGGGTGCTGTTCGCCGCCGAGTGGGGCGACCTCTCCCAGCTGGCGACCGCCGGGCTGGCCGCGCGCTACGACTCGCCCGTGTCGGTGTTCCTCGGCGCCTGGGCGGCACTGCTGGTCGTCTCGGGCCTGGCGGTGTTCCTCGGCAAGAGGCTCGCCGACCGGCTGCCGGTCGCCCTCATCCGCCGGGTGGCCGCCGGGCTGTTCCTGGTGTTCTCCGTGCTCGCCGCCGTGGAGACCGTCCGCCTGCTCACCGCCTGACCGCCGCGGCCGGCGCCGGGACCCGAGGCCGCCGGCCGGGTGGAGGCCGCCCGGCGGTCAGCCCGCACTCGGGGGCGCCGAGGGGCCGGATCCCTCGATCAGCGCCAGCCGGCAGACGACGGCCTGCAGCTGAGCGTCGAGATCGGGCCACGGCAGGTCCGGTGCCGCCGCGCGCAGGGTGACCATCCCGTGCAGCGCCGTCCACACCAGCGTGGCCTCGCCGCGGGGGTCCCGGCTCGCGGAGCGGCCGGCCCCGGCACAGGCGGCGATCGCGTCGACCAGGACGTCGAAGGCCCGCTGCCCCCCGGGCAGGCGGCGCCGGCCGAACATGGCCCGGTAGCGGCCCGGGGCGGCCAGCCCCGCGGCGACGTAGGCCCGGCAGCCGGCCAGCAGCCGCGCGACCGGATCGCCGACGTCGGCCACGGCCCGGGCGATCGCCGCCCGCAGGTCGGCGAACCCCTCCTCGATGACCGCGTCCATCAGCGCGTCGAGGTCGGCGAAGTGCCCGTAGACCGCCGGCGCGGTGACCCCCGCCTCCCGGGCCACGGCCCGCAGGGTCACCGCCTCGACCGAGCCGGTGCGCTCCAGGAGCGCAGCCGCGGCCGCCACCAGATCGGCGCGCAAGCGGCCAGGAGTCCTCAGCGGCGGGACGTACGGCACTTTACAAGTGTAAACGGCCGCCCCTAGCCTCTGCTTTACACCCGTTTAGCACCTGTTCCGAGGAGGGGTCATGCCGATCATTCCCGACCTGCCGTGGAAGGCCGACCGCGTCGGCGACGGCCCGGGCGTCGTCATGGTCACCCAGCTGCACCTGCGCCGGTTCCGCGACATCCCCGCCTTCCTCCGCGACTCGCTGGCCATCCGGGAGCAGACCACGACCGCTCCGGGGGCACGCTCGCTGTACCTGCGGGCCCGGCCGCTGGCCCGCCATTTCACCACCGTGTCGTGGTGGGACGACCAGGCCGCCGTCCGTGCGTTCGTCCGCACCGATCCGCACCGGTCGGCGATGGACCGCTGGGGTCCGGAGATGCGGAAGTTCAGCAACCGGTCGTTCCCGGGCACCGCCGGCGTCGTCCCCACGGTGGCGATGGCCGAGGCCCAGCCCGCATAACCGGGTTGCCCGCGGCGTCCGCGGTGGGAGCATGGCCGCCGATGGACGCCGCGGTGGAGGTGACCGACCTCGTCAAGCGCTATCCCGGCCGGCCGGGCAACGCCGTCGACGGGATCTCCTTCACGGTGCGGCGCGGGGAGGTCTTCGGGCTGCTCGGGCCCAACGGTGCGGGCAAGACCACGACGATCGGCGTCCTGACCACCCGGGTGCTGCCCACCGCCGGCAGCGCCAGCGTAGCCGGCGTGGACGTCGCCGCCGACCCGGTCACCGCGCGCAGCCGGCTGTCGGTGGTGCCGCAGCGGCCCAACCTCGACCGGGCGCTCACCGCCCGGCAGAACCTGGTCTTCCACGCCGCGTACCACGGGATCGGCCGGGCCGAGCGCAACCGCCGCGCCGACGCCCTGCTCGCCCAGCTCGGTCTGGCCGATCGGGGCGGGGACAAGGTGGACAACTACTCCGGCGGCATGGCCCAGCGGCTGCTCATCGCCCGGGCGCTCATGCACGCCCCGCAGGTGGTCTTCCTCGACGAGCCGAGCACCGGCCTGGACCCGCAGGCCCGGCTGTTCGTCTGGGACCGCATCCGCGAGCTGCGGGCCGGCGGGGTGACCGTCGTCCTCACCACCCACGACATGGACGAGGCGGCCGCGCTCACCGACCGGGTCGGGATCATGGACCACGGGCGGCTGCTGGCGCTGAACACCCCGGTGGCACTGACCCGCTCGCTGCCGGGCAGCGCCACGCTCGACGTCGACGTGGAGCGGGCCCCCGGGGACACCGACGAGGCCGTGCTGGCGGCTCTGGCCGCGCTGCCGCAGGCCGAGCGGGTGGAGCAGGTGACCGACGCCGCGGGGCTGCGCGCCCGGATCTACCTGTCGGGGAATGCCGCCGCGCTGGTGGGGCCGGTCGCCGACGCGCTGGCCGCCCGACGGGCCCGGCTCACCGGCGTGCGCATCGGCGAGCCCAGCCTCGAGGACGTCTTCCTCAGCCTCACCGGACGGGAGCTGCGATGAGCGTGGACACGGTCCGGCCCGGCCTGGTCGCCGACGCCGGCGCCCCGCCCACCGGCCGGCCGCGGGTGGCCCGCGCCTTCCGGGCGCTGCTGTGGCGCGACGTGTTCGTCACCGGCCGGGAGCTGGTGCCCTTCCTGCTGCAGGTGGTGCTGCAGCCGGTGTTCCTGCTGTTCGTCTTCGGCAAGGTCCTCGTCGACCTCGGGTTCGCCAGCGACGAGTACTCCGACGTGCTGCTGCCCGGCGTCATCGCGCTGACCGCGTTCCTCACCGCGCTGCAGAACACCGCCTTCCCGCTGGTCATCGACTTCTCCTACACCAAGGAGATCGAGGACCGGCTGCTCGCGCCGCTGCCCACCTCACTGGTCGCCGTCGAGAAGATCGTGTTCTCGGTGCTCCGCGCGCTTGTCGCCGCCGCGGTGATGTTCCCGATCAGCTGGTGGGTGCTGGGCACGCTGCCGGTGGCGTGGTCGGACCTGCCGCTGCTCACCGTCTTCCTCGTGCTGGGCTCGGTGGTCGGCGCGGTGATGGGGATGACCCTGGGCACCTTCGTGACGCCGAACCGGATCAACGTCGTCTTCGCCGTCGTCCTGACGCCGCTCCTGTTCACCGGGGCGACGCAGTTCCCGTGGCAGTCGCTGGACACGCTCCGCTGGTTCCAGGTGCTCTGCGCGGTCAACCCGCTGACCTACGTCAGCGAGGCGCTGCGGGCCGAGATGACGCCGGACGTGCCGCACCTGCCGCTGTGGGTGTGCGCGCTGGCGCTGCTCGGGTTCCTCGTCGCGTTCGGCGTCGCCAGCCTCGTCGGCTTCCGGCGGCGCGCCTTGGATTAGCCCGCTGGCGGCGGTGTGCATCTGTGGCGCGTTCCGGCCGCAGAACGCGCCACGACCGCACATCACCCGGCGGAGCGGGCGGCAGCGGGCTCGACCCCGGCCAGCTCCCGGCCGAAGAACTCCACCAGGTAGGCCAGCGCCCGGTCCAGGTGCGGCGGGGAGTCGTAGAGCTCGATGTGGTTCGTCGTCTCGATCCACTCGAGCGTCTTCGGCCCGGGGGACCGGTCGAACACCGCCTGCGCGCCATCCGGGCGGCAGTAGTCGTCGGTGGTGCCGTGGACCACCAGCAGGGGTGTCCGCTCCAGCAGGTCGGCCGAGGACAGGGTGTCGAGGGTCATCAGCTCGTACAGCGAGGCGACGGTCACCTCGTTGGCCCAGTACGGGCTGGAGGAGCGCTCGGTGCCGTAGTACTCCCAGGGCTCGCGGCCGCCCATCGCGGCCGGGCCGTCGGGGGACACCGCCGCCATGCGCTCGTCCGGCCCGGCGGCCAGGAACCGGGCCAGCGCGGCCCGGTAGGCGTCGATGCCCATGGCCGCCGCGAACGCCGCCGGGCTGTTGTACGCCCCGGCCACCCCGGCGACCGCCCGCACGCGCGGGTCGAACGCCGCGGCCCGGACGGCGTACCCGCCGCCCAGGCAGACACCGAGGAGGCCCAGCCGCCCCGCGTCGACGGCCGGATGGCCGAGAAGGAAGCCCACCGCGGCGCGCAGGTCGGCGAGCTTGCCGGCGGAGTCCTCGTGGCCGCGCCGCCCTCCGCTCTCCCCAAAGCCGCGGTGGTCGAAGGCCAGGGCGGCGAATCCGGCGTCCGCCAGCCGCCGGGCGTAGGTCCCGACGACCTGCTCCTTGACTCCGGTGAACGGCCCGGTGAGCACCACACCGGGTGCCGACCCCTGCCCCGCGTCGGGCAGATGGAGCACTCCGACCAGCCGCAGTCCGTCGGCTGCGAAGACGACCCGTTCGGTGGCCATGTGGACCTCCTCGGCGGCGCGGTTCCCCGGCGGGTTCCATCCAAGCCGCTCCGCAGGTGCACGTCTGCTTCCTCGCACACGCCGTCTACCGCCGGGTCGGGATCCTCCTCCGGCGCCAAGTGGGCGCCGGGCGAGCGACGAAGACGGTCGTCGCCAGGCACCATGGCCCGGCCGCGCCCGAAACCGGCCCCCGGGAGCATGATGCGCGTCACACTGGCGGCTCTCGAACTACCCGTAGCAGAGCGGGGCCGAGCATCGGCGCCCGCCGCACAGGAGGCGCCGAGCATGCGAGCTGTCCGCGTCCACCGCTACCACGAGGACCCCCGGGTCGACGACATCGCCGAGCCGAAGCTGACCGGCCCGCTCGACGTCATCGTGAAGATCGGCGGGGCCGGCGTCTGCCGCACCGACCTGCACATCCTCGAGGGTCAGTGGGCAGAGGTGCAGAACCCGGACCTGCCCTACGTCATCGGCCACGAGAACGCCGGCTGGGTGCACGAGATCGGCGAGGGCGTCACGAACGTGGGCGTCGGGGACACGGTGATCCTGCACCCGCAACCCAGTTGCGGTCTGTGCCGGGCCTGCCGGGCCGGCAAGGACATGCAGTGCAGCAACGCCTTCTTCCCCGGCCTGTCCAACAACGACGGCGGGATGGCCGAGTACCTGCGGACCACGGCTCGCGCCTGCGTGAAGCTCGACCCGAGTACGAACCCCGCGGACGTCGCGGCGCTGGCCGACGCCGGCATCACCGCCTACCACGCCGTCCGCAAGGCGGTTCCGCTGCTGCACCCCGGCACCACGGCGGTGGTCCAGGGCGCCGGCGGGCTGGGGCACATCGGCATCCAGTGCATCACCGCGCTGACCGCGGCCCGGATCGTCGTCGTCGACAAGAACCCCGACGCCCTGGCGCTGGCCGAGCGGATCGGCGCCGACGCCACCGTGGTCGCCGACGGCCGGCACGTCGACGCGGTCAAGGACCTCACCGACGGGGAGGGCGCGCAGGTCGTCTTCGACTTCGTCGCCGAGCAGGGCGCGGAGATGGACGGCTGGAACATGACCGCCCCCGACGGCTCCTATTACGTCATCGGCTACGGCGGGGAGCTGCGGATCCCGACGCTGGACATCATCGCCACCGAGCGCAACGTCGTCGGCAACATCGTCGGCACCTACAACGACCTGGCCGAGCTGATGGTCCTTGCCCAGGCCGGGAAGGTGACGCTGCACACCCAGAAGTACCCGCTCGACGCGGCCGTGGACGCCCTGCACGACCTCGACGCCGGCCGGGTCCGCGGCCGGGCGATCCTCGTTCCCTGACCCCTGTCCTCCGACTGATCCCGAGATCGACCTGAGAGGCGCCAGCACATGTACGAGAAGAATGGCGAGAAGTACTTCGTCGTCGACGCCCACATGCACTTCTGGGACGCCAGCCGGGAGAACTGGGTCCAGGGCCGCGAGGAGTATGCCAAGGGCTGGATCGACTGCTTCTACGGTTACCACCAGCTCGCCCCGCCGGACACGCACTGGGAGTGGGAGAAGTTCCTCAGGATCTCCGAAGAGGAGCTGATGAGGGACGTCTTCGAGGAGGGGCACGTCGACAAGGCCATCTTCCAGTCGACCTATCTGAAGTACTGGTACAGGGACGGGTTCAACACGGTCGATCAGAACGGCTCGCTGCTGGAGAGGCACCCCGACAAGTTCATCGTCAACGGCCGCTTCGACCCGCGGGACGGCGAGCCCGGGCTCGCGCAGCTCGAGGCGGACGCGAAGCGCTGGAACCTCAAGGGCGTCAAGGTCTACACCGCCGAGTGGCACGAGAACGGCTCCCGCGGCTGGAAGCTCACCGACAGGGAGTCCTACCGGTTCCTGGAGAAGTGCCAGGAACTGGGCATCAGGAACATCCACGCCCACAAGGGCCCCACGATCTGGCCGCTGAACAAGGACGCCTTCTCGGCCGAGGACGTCGACCAGGCCGCCACCGACTTCCGGGACCTGAACTTCGTGATCGAACACGCCGGCATCCCGCGCATCGACGACTTCGCCTACATGGCCGTGCAGGAGCCCAACGTCTACGCGGGCCTCTCGGTCGTCATCGGCGCGCACATGCACGCCCGCCCGAAGTTCTTCGCCCGGCTGATGGGGGAGCTGCTGTTCTGGGTCGGCGAGGACCGGCTGACCTTCGGCAGCGACTACAGCATCTGGGAACCGAAGTGGCAGGTCGAGGGTTTCGTCGACTGGCAGATGCCCGACGACGAGGCGTTCGCCGACTACCCCCGGCTGACGACCGCCACCAAGAAGAAGATCCTCGGTCTCAACGCGGCCAAGCTCTACGGCATCGAGGTGCCGGCCGAGTGCCAGCTGCCGACGTCGGCGGGCGAGCAGGAGAAGCCCGGCGGGCAGCTGCTCACCGAGGCGGCCGCAGCGGGGTCGCCGACGTGAGTCTGCGTGACTCGGTCTGGCAGGCGCTGGGGACGGTGCTCGACCCGGAACTCGACGAGCCGATCACGGATCTCGGCTTCGTGGCCTCGTGCACCGTCTCCGGCGACG
>DATAAV010000135.1:0-4164 GCA_036259935.1 Geodermatophilus sp.
GCCGGTCGGCCAGCGCGCCGAGGAGGGACCGGGTGATCGACGAACTCACGGCGAAGGTCGCGACGAGCACGGCGAGTGTCGTCGTTCCGGCCGCCAGCCGTACCTGCAGCGTCGGCAGCAGTGCGCCGAGCACGGCGGTGAGGACGTCGTTGACGCTGTGGACCAGCGCGAGGAAGGCGGCCATCCGCGTTCCGTTGAGCACGCCCGGCTCCTGGATGACGTGCGGCATCCGGGACACCCCTTCCAGTTCTCCGGCCTCCTGCCGATCGGGAAATGGGAGGGCCCCGGAAAGCCCGGGGCCCTCCGCCCCGTTCAGTGGTGGTGGGCCGCGAGTACCGCGGGCCGTCGGCGGTCACCCAGCAGCCAACTGGCGACGGCCACGATCAGGCCGGCCGTGCTGATCAGGCCGCCGACCCAGTTGACCGCGGACAGCCCCAGCCCGCCGTCGATCGCGGCACCGCCGAGGTAGATGCCGATCGCGCTGCCGAGCGTGAAGGCGGAGATGTTCGCCGCCGACGCCACGTCGGGTGCGTGCCCGGCCGCGTTCATCACCCGCAGCTGCAGCGGTGCGACGACCGAGAAGGCCGCGACGCCGAAGACGAACGTCCCGACCACGGCGGTCACGGGGTTCTCGATCAGCCAGGTCATGGCGAACAGCACCGCCGCCAGGGTCGCGACCGTGCCGAGCACCGCCGGCACGAGCCGGGCGTCGGCCAGGCGTCCACCGAGGTTGTTGCCGACGAACAGGCCGGCGCCGAACAGCAGCAGCAGCGGGGTGATCCAGCCGCTTGAGAAGCCGGTCACCTCGGTGAGCTGCGGAGCGATGTAGACGTAGCTGGTGAACACCCCGCCGTAGCCGAGCAGGGTGGTCAGCAGCGCCGCCCACACCGCCGGCCGGCGGAGCGCCGCGAGCTGCTCGCGCATGCTCGGGCCGTGCCCGCCGCCGCCGAGGTGGGCCAGCGCGTGCGCGTCCAGTCCCGCGGTCTCGTCGGCCGGCCCGTCGCCGTGCGGGTCTGCGTGGGTGTCGTGTCCCCCGGCCGCGTGGCCGTGCCCGGCCGGTGCATGCTCGGTGCCGTGGGCGTGGTGGTCGCCGGCGTCCTGTGTGCCCCGAGGGGACGAGGGCAGGAACGCGAGCAGGCCGATCAGGGCGAGCCCGCCGAGGACCACCAGGGTCCAGAAGGTGAACCGCCAGCCCAGGGCCTGGCCGACCGCGGCGCCGATGGGGGCCCCCAGGACGGTGGAGGCGGTGAGCCCGGTGAACACCGTGGCCACGGCCCGGCCCTTGCGGGCGGGGTCGACCAGCTCGGCGGCGTAGACCGCGGCGATGCCGAGGAAGGCGCCGTGCGCCATGGCCGACACCACCCGGCCGCCCATGATCACCCCGTACGTGGGCCCGAGCGCCGACAGCAGGTTGCCGGCGAGGAAGACCCCCGTCGTGGCCAGCAGCATGCTGCGCCGGGGGAACCGGGTGCCGATGGCGGCGAACAGCGGCGCCCCGACGGCGACGCCCACCGCGTAGGCGCTCTCGAAGTGGCCGACGGCGCCGATCGTCACGCGCAGCGAGGTGGCGATCTCCTGGACGACGCCGGCGACGATGAACTCGTCGGCGCCCATCGCGAACGCCCCGATGACCATCGCCCAGACGGCCGGCGGCATCCGCCGTGCTCGGCGCGACGGAGGAGGAGCGGTTCCTGCCGGGCCGCCGTGCGCGTGCTCCTGCCGATGACCGTGGTCGATCTGGTGGAGCCGGTGCTCGTGCGGCGCATCGACGTGCGGCGTCTCGGTGGTGGCGCGCACCGCCGTCTCGTGGGCAGTCATGACGTGTCTCCGTTCTTCCGGATGTCGGCCGACGCCGCCGGGCGGGTCGGCCTGGTTCGGAGGTGCGGGGACGACGCTGCGGGCGGGTGCTGTCGGAGTGCTGTCCGGTCGCTGGGCGGTGGTATCGCCGTCGGCGGGCGGACCGCCACCGGCGGGACAGCGCCGGAACAGCCCGGGACGCGACCGTGGTCCCGTCCCGCCAGATCGCCCGAGAGGAACCTCCGATGACCGCCACCCCGATCTCCACCGCTTCAGAGGCGGCCAGCGCCGAGGCCCGGCCGGCCCTCGGCGACGGCCCGTCGGCGCAGCGGGGCGTGTTCGACGTCGTCGGCGGGCCGCGCGGCGCGGTCGACGGCGGCCTGCCGCCACTGGTCTTCGTCGTCGTCAATGCGGTCGCGGGCGCGCAGACGAGCCGCCCCACCGCGCTGACCGCGGCGATCGGCGCCGCCGCCACGACCGCACTGGCCATCGTCGTGCTGCGACTGGTCCGCAGGGAGACGCTCAAGCAGGCGCTCGCGGGCCTGGCCGGGCTCGCGATCGCGGTGGTGTTCGCCCTCCGGTCCGGCGAGGCCCGCGGGTTCTTCCTGCCCGGCATCTACGTCGACGCCGCCTACGCGGTCGTCTTCGCCGCCTCCACCGCCGTCGGCCGGCCGCTGGTCGGCATCCTCCACGGCCTGCTGTACGGACGGCGGGGGCAGTGGCGCACCGACGCCCGCCTGCGCCGGGTCTTCGCGATCGCCACCCTCGGCTGGTCGCTGGTGTTCGCCGTCCGCGCCGGCGTGCAGGCGTTCTTCTACGGGGAGGACCTCCCTGGGCTGCTCGCCGCCGGCAAGCTGCTCCTCGGCTGGCCGCTGACGATCCTCGCCCTCGTGCTGACCCTCGCCTACGTCCGCCGGGCCACCGCCCGCAGCGGGCCGCACTGAGCGCCGCGGACCGCCCCCGATTCCGCGACCGTGTGCGCCGAGCCCTCCTTCCGACGCCGGGAAGGATGCCTCGGCGCACGCCGTCCCCGCCTGGGGCGTGTCCTCAGACGGTCGGCTGGTGCGGCCGACCTCTGCCCGGTCGCCGGATCGTCCGAGGGACGGCGCCGCCCGGCCGGGGGGCAGACTCTACGGATGGATCTGTTGGGCGTCCGCGCTGTGATGGCGTTCGTGGCCGAGCCGCTTGCGGCAGCCGCGTGGTGGTCGTCCGTGACCGACGTGCCGGTTCAGCAAGCGAATGAATTTCGCGTGGCTGGACCTGCCCGGTGGGGTCGAGCTGGCTTTCCATCCTCCGGATGATGAGCGCAACCCGCGCGGCGGGAGCCCGGTGGTCTATTGGTCGGTCCCCGACCTCGACGCTGCCCGGGGGATGCTGCTCACGGCCGGGGCGGTCCCTCACCGGGGACCGCTCGAGATCGCGCGCGGGCGGCAGATCTGCCAGCTGAAGGACCCCTTCGGCCTCATCATCGGCCTCGACGGCCCCTAGCTCGCCCTCTCCTGCCGCGTGAGCCGCTTGGGCCGGGCGGCCAGCACCGGCGCTGCCAGGCCGATCGCGGCCCGCATCGCACGGGGCAGCGGAGGCACGTGCGTCCAGTCGATCCCCCCGAACGGCGGCTGCGGGTCGTAGTCGATCGCGAGCTGGACCCGCCGGGCGGTGGCCTCGTCGGTCAGCCGGGAGACCAGGTACAGCGCCCAGTCGATGCCGGCCGACACCCCGGCCGACATGGTCACGTTTGCCGTCCTCGATCCACCGCCGGCGGTGATAGGTGGCCCCCAGCGGCTCCAGCACCCCGGCGAAGAACCAGTTCGTCGTGGCCTGGCGGCCTTCCAGCAGGCCGACGGCGCCCAGGATGAGTGATCCGGTGCACACCGATCCGACGACGTCGGCCGAGGCAGCGGTGGTGCGCACGTACGCCCGGACGCCGGGATCGCTCATGGCGCGGATGGTGCCCACCCGGCCGCCGGGGACGACGATCGCGTAGGGATGCGGGACCTCGGCGAACGTCCGGTCGGGGACGATCGCGACGCCGATGTCGGTGGCCATCGCCTCCCTGCGCGCGCCGACGACCACCGTGCGGTACTGCGGCGCGAACCGCTCCAGCTCGGTGAGCACCTGCAGCGGGCCGACCATGTCGAGCGCGGTCAGACCCGGGTAGAGCACGACGGCGATGGTCCGCTCGCCGGAGTTGTCGACGGACATGTCGAACACCTCTGTTCCGTCTCCCCGGCACGGCGCCGCGGGGTCCGCAACAGCCCGGCGAGGTCGGCGTCGGTGCTGCTGGGCTCGATGCGGCCGAACGGCGGCTCGGGGTCGTACTCCATGAACAGCTGCGCCAGCCGGGCGCCGGACTCGCTGGTCAGCCGA
>DATAAV010000136.1:0-15484 GCA_036259935.1 Geodermatophilus sp.
CGGGGCCGGCTCGCGGCCGGCCCCGCCCGCTGCGTTCTCGCCTCCGATCCTCCCAGCCCGGAGCAACTAGACGTGCGCGGGCTCTGCGGCGAGGTCGTCGGCGGTCATGCTGTGCAACGCCTCGTCGTCGGGTTCGTAGTCCCGGCCGCGCAGAAGCTCGTCGGGCGCAGGCGGGAACTCGTGGTCCGAGGTCTCGGGAGAGCCCGAGGACGGCGGGCGACCGGTCGTCTCACCCGCCTCGGTGGCGCGGGCGGCGCGGACCCGCTTGAAGTCCGCCGTGCCGCGGGCCAGGTTCGGCCCGACCGCGAAGGCGCGGATCCGCGGCGTGCTGCGGCGGCCGTTCTCACCCTCCCAGCTGTGGGTGGTGAGCGCGCCGTGGACGATGACCGGGTCACCCTTGCTGACGCTGCTGGAGACGTTGCCGGAGAGGTCGTTCCAGCACTCGACGTCGACCCAGAAGGTGCCGGCGTCGACGAACTCCTGGCTGCGGGTGTCGTAGCGGCGCGCGGTGGAGGCCATCCGGAAGTTGGTGACCGGACTACCGGTCTCCGTCCGGTTCCGGCGGGGTGAGTCGACGACGTTGCCGATCACGGTGACGAAGGTGTCGTTCACGGTGCTCCTCGGGTCTGCGGCGCCGTCAGCCGGCGCGACCGGCGCGGTGCCGGTGTGCGACGACCCTCCGCCCGTGATGCAGCCGGCGACGGCGCCGTCGTCCATCTGTGGACACCGCCGGCGCCTGTGGAGCCGCACGGCTCCCCGGCCGGGACGTCGGAGCGGCGGCATGCCCGGGAACCTCTGAGACAGCGGGACGACGGTGCGATCATCGACACGAGCGCCCGTAGCTCAGCGGATAGAGCAGGTGCCTTCTAAGCACTTGGTCGCAGGTTCGAGTCCTGCCGGGCGCGCTCGGGTCGCCGGATCAGTCCAGGCAGTACGCGGTGACGTGGGCCGTCCCCACCACGCCGGGTTCGTACCGGTCGACGAATTGCTGGGCGGCCTCGGCGCTGCCGAAGAAGATCGACACCGCGTCGTAGGAGACGCCCGGTTCCGGCCCGAGGGCTTCCTCCGCGCCGGTCTCGCACAGGCTGCCGATGCCCGCCCGGCAACCGTGGCTCTGCGCGGACGCGTAGGCGGCCTGCAGTTCCTCCTGCTCGGTCCCGCTGCGCGGCGGTCGGTGACGCGGGTGCGCTCGAGTCGGCCGGCTCGGCGCTCGTCGGGGTCGTGGACGACGTCGTCGCCGCTGCCGAGGTCTCGACCGCGGCTTCCGACGAGCGCCCCGCGGATCCGGCTTCGTCCGCCTCGGCACTGCAGCCGCTGAGGACGGCAGCGATCACGAACGGCACGGCCAGTGCGGCGGCTCGGGACGGCACGGCGGCACCCTGGGGAGGCCGGCTCCGAAAGCGGCGTCATCCGCACTGACGACACGCCAGCGCAGCAGGCGGGCGGTGGCCCGGACGACCGGACCACCGCCCGCCGGACAGCGTCAGCTGCTGCCGATCCGCTTCTCGATGGTGTCGAGGGCCTGCCCGAGGAACCGGTTGAACAGCGGCGGGTTCTCGCTCATCGGGAAGTGCCCGATGCCCTTCATCTCGATGAACTCCGCGCCCCGGATCTGGTCGGCGGTCTCCTTCGTCATCTCCGGCGTGGTGAGGTAGTCGTAGTCGCCGGTCAGCATGACCACGGGGCACCGCTCGCCGTCGATCTCCTGCAGGTGTTCCCGAAGGTCATGGTCGACCGAGTAGAAGTACAGGTCGCCCCGGAAAGCCTCGGAACCCTGCGAGTAGTAGAACCAGGTCTTCCACCGATCCTGGTCCGGTGACTGCGGCGCCATGAGGTCCCAGACCCCGCTGGCACAGACCTGGGCGGCGTTGGCGTGCGGGTGCTGCCACCAGTCCAGGAAGAAGCCCGGCGAGTAGGCCGCCGCCTCGACGGGGATCACGCCGGCGAACCGCTCCGGATAGCGCCAGGCCAGTTGCAGGGCGACGTTCCCGCCGAACGAGGAGCCCATGAAGATCGGGCGCTCCAATTCCAGCGCCTCGCAGAAGGCCACGATGAACTTCGTGTAGAAGTCCGCCGTCAGCCGGTACTCCTCCTTCCACCACTCCCGGTTGTTGGGCGGATCGGACTTCCCGTGCCGCGCCAGGTCGTAGGCGATGACCCGGTACCGGCTGGTGATGTCGGGATCCTCCAGGACGCCGCGGTACTGGTGGTTGTGGCAGCCGGCGGTGTGCTGGCACAGCAGTGGCCGCCCCTGGCCGTTCTCGAGGTAGAAGACCGTGTACTCGCCACCGAGGTCCGGGTCGTCGACCTCGAACGTGACGTAGTGACCGGTGACCGGTGAGATGCGTGCGCTCGCTGTCATGACTCTCCCCCTCAGACCGGCACGCCGGTGTCGCGCAGGATCTCGATCTGCCGCGTGAAGCAGCGCAGGTTCTGCATGAGGATGAGCAGGTCGCCCTCCATGGTCATCCCCTTGCGGAAGGACGCAGCCCAGATCCCGTGGTACATCGGAGCGGGCGTCTTCTCCCCCATGCCGCGCCAGGTCTCGGCGGGAGCGCGCAGCGCGAACTGATAGGCGTCGAGCGGCTGCGGATCCAGGTTGAGGCGTTCCACCTTTCCCCGGTGCATGTCGACGATGACCCTGCGGTCCTCCATGTCCCACATGAAGGAGCAGGAGTAGTACTTGCCATGCGCTCCGATCTCGGCGTCGTCGTTGGTCGCCTGGGTGAACGACCGGGCCCATGCCTCTGGTTCGGGCATCCCATTCCCCTTTCGAGCCGGGCACCGGGCCGGCGGCTCTCACCGGCACGTCGATGTCCGGTGCGGGGACTGTCACGGGCCCGGACGGCGAATGTCCAATACGTCTTTCGCGATCGGCGATAGACCACGGCTATCGCCGCGGATCGTTGTTAGGGTCGCCGGCATGGCCGCCGAGGTCGACCTCCGGCTCCTGCGCTACTTCGTGGCCACGGCCGAGGAACTGCACTTCGGCCGCGCCGCTGCCCGGCTCCATCTCAGCCAGCCCACGCTCAGCGTCCAGATCCGCCGGCTCGAGCGGATGCTCGGGGTGCAGCTGCTGGACAGGTCCAGCAGGCACGTGGCGCTCACCGCGGCCGGCGCAGTCTTCCTGGAGGAGTCACGGCGGCTGCTCACCAGCGCCGAGCGTGCGGTCGAGGCGGCCCGGCAGGCGGCCGAGGGCAGCCGCGGGCGGCTGGTCGTCGGCTTCCTCGCCAACGCCGCCGCCGAGCTCACCCACCGGGTGCTCCAGACCTTCCACACCAGCCAGCCCGGCGTGCAGGTGGAGCTGCAGCAGTTCGGGTTCGGGGACCCGTCGGCCGGACTTGCCTCGGGGGCCACGGACGTCGCCTTCGTCCGCCCGCCGCTGGCGGAGGAGGACGGGCTGTGCGTCGAACCGCTCTTCGGGGAGCCGCGGATGCTCGCCGTCGCGAGCGACCTGCCGCTCGCGGCGGAGCCCGCCGTGCCGCTGGAGCGCCTGCTCGACGAGCCGTTCGTGGCCCGCCGCGCGCCCGACTACTGGCGCGACTTCTGGCTGGCCGCCGACCGCCGGGACGGCCATCCGGTCCGGATCGGCGCCGAGGCGGCCACCGTCGACGAGTGCTTCGAAGCCATCCTGGACGGACGCGGCGTGGCCTTCACCCAGGCCTCCTCCCGCCGCTACTACGCCCGCCCGGGACTGTCCTTCGTCCCGGTCACCGGGCTCCCGCCCTGCTCGGTGGCGGTGGCCTGGCGGCGGGACGCCGCGACGCCGCTGGTGCGCGACTTCGTGGCGCTGGCCCGCCACCTCGCCGTCCTCGAGCCGGTTCCCGACTCGACGTCTGCCCCGTCGCTCGGCGTGGGCATCGACTCTGCGGCACCCTCACCACGCCGCTGATCTGCCCGGCCCGCCCCTGAGCGACCGGCTCCCCTTGTCGGCCCCTGTAAGCGACAGCGGGCTCTCCGTCGACGTGCGGGTGTCGACGGAGAGCCCACTGCGGGTCGCCCCCCTACAGGGCTGCGCTGACCTCGGTGGCGTCCGTGACCAGCAGCTCGGCCGCGTCCGAGGGGATCTTCTTGCCGTCCTGGGCGCGGACCTGCTCCACGAATGCGCCGAGTTGGTTCTGCGCCGTTACGGTCTGGTCGCGATCGAGCGCGGCCTCCGCTGCGTTCAGCGTCTGCTGCAGGCTGCGGACGACGCCTGGGTCGGTGACGACCCCCTCCGTGGCGTAGCGCTCCACCGTGGCCTCCAGCGAGGGCAGCGTCGCCTCGACGGTGAACGACGCGCTCTTCGTGGCCACGTTGCCGGACGCGTCGCGCGCCTCGACCGCCAGGATGTGCTCGCCGAGCGGCAGGTCGAGCAGGTCGAGCTCGGCACCGTCGGGCACCGGCGAACCGTCGAGCGTGATGGTCACCCCAGCGACGCCGCTCTTGCCGTCGGTCACCTCCACGTCGACCGGGACGATCTCGGAGTGCTCGTAGCCGGCTCCGGCGGCCGGGCTGGTGATCGAGACGGTGGGCGCGACGTCGTCGACGACGGTGAACGTGACCTCCTGCTCGGCGATGTTCCCGGCGGTGTCCTCGGCGGTGACCCGGAGGGTGTGCTCCCCGAGCCCGAGGGAGGACAGGTCGACGGCCTCGCCGTCCGCGACCACCCGCCCGTCGAGCGTGATCACGGTGTCGAAGACCCCGCTCAGGTCGTCGGTCACCTCGACGTCGACGCTGAGCGTCTCGTGGTAGCCGTAGGCCTCGTCAGCCGGCGTACCGATCCTGATCTCCGGTGCTACGGAGTCGTCGGCCTGCAGCGCGGCCGCGTAGTCGCCGAGGGTCATGAAGACCGCGCCGGTCTCCTCCGCCAGCTGCTGGAGCTCGGTCAGCGTCTGCTTGTAGCCCTCGAAGGCCACCGGGTCGAGCGCGCCGGTGCGGAAGTCGCCGTCGTAGGAGGTCAGCTCGTACAGGATCGAGCAGGACCCGTAGCGCTGGAAGTCGCTGCGGCAGCGGTCGGCCAGCGACGTCGTCGCGTACTTGTTCCAATCCGAGTAGCTCTTCCCGTCGCGGGTCGGCATGCAGACCGCGGCGAGGTCGCAGTCGACGCCGCTGTGGGACGCCAGCCCCTGGGTGTTCGTGCGCTGGCAGTCGGTCCACGACGCCGCCCCGTTGCCGCAGGCGATCTGCGACCACGGCAGGTGGACCAGGCCGCTGCCGTCGGTGTAAGGGAACTGCGGGGGCTCGGCGTACCAGGACGAAGCGATCCAGCCGTAGCCCAGGCTCTGGATGGCCTCACCGGCCGCGGCGTCGTAGGCGTCGGTCGGGGGCACGAACCCGGTCAGCTGGTGGGACGCCCGCTCGAAGTCGACGGTCTCCAGCATCGCCTCCTGGCCGACCCGCATCAGGTTGTAGGAGCTGGCCGCGTCCATGCCGCAGTCGAACTCCGCCGCCGACTCCCCTTCCTCCTCGAGGTAGGGCGTGTAGACGCAGGTGTGGTACGTGCCGTGCTGCACCGCCTCGAAGTTGGGGTCGTCGATCACCTCGTTCAGGTACTCGGAGCCGCGGGCGGCGCCGAACCGGTCGGCGTCCCACGGGATCACCGCGAGGGAGAACGGCAGGCCCCGGCGCAGCGACTCGTTCGTCAGGGCCTCGGCGATCTCCTGCCGGTACCCGACCGACATCGCGTCTGCGCGCTGGGTGATGACCGGCGTGCGGCCCCAGTCGATCCGGTCGGCCATCTGGGCCTCGTAGGTCCCGGCCCCGGGGTGGTTCGGTCGGTCGTCGCTGGCGTCGCAGAGGTCCCCGCGGCCGTCACCGTCGACGTCGGACCGGTCGGCGTTCGGCGTCCATCGGCAGTTGTCGGCGTCGTCGGGCGCGCCGTCGCCGTCGTCGTCCGGGTCGCAGGCGTCGCCGGCGCCGTCCGCGTCGGTGTCCAGCTGGACCGGGTTGGCCTTGTCGAGCATGAGCTCGGCCGGGTTGGGGGTGCTCCGGCAGTTGTCGATGGAGTCGGACAGCCCGTCGCCGTCGGTGTCCGGCGCCTTCCCGTGCAGCATCGTGACCGGGTTGGCGATGAAGCCGGAGTGGAAGCCGCGGAGCAGGTCGAGATAGCCGTCGCCGTCCCAGTCGGCCGCGTCCACGACGTTGTTCACCAGCCCTGGGAGGCTCTTCGGCGAGCAGGACGTGAAGGCAGGGCCGGCGGTCCCGGTGTCCAGGCACTCGTGAAGCGTGAATTCGCGCGCCGATCCGCGCTGAGATCCGGCGATGAGGAGGTCGCGGCGGCCGTCGTCGTCGATGTCGACGACCGTGGGCTCGTAGTAGTCCTCCCCCGACAGGCCGGCGGTGGTGGACTTGGAGACCACCGTCTCGGCGGCGGCGAGAACCGGAGCGGTCGCCGTTCCGGTGTTCCGGTAGAGCCGCACGCCCTTCTCGTTCGCCGTGGCACCGGTGCCGACCAGCAGGTCGAGGTCGCCGTCCCCGTCCCAGTCGACGACCTCAGGGGAGACGTAAGCGTTGTTGCTGCCGGTCGTGGCCCCGACCAGTCCGCCACTGGTGCGCAGCTGCTGACAGGCCGCGCCATCGATGACCGGAGCCGAGGCGGTGCCCGTGTTGAGGCAGGCGAGGACGCCCTTGTTGCCGTAGTAGGTACCGAAGAGCAGGTCCTGCTTCCCGTCGCCGTTCCAGTCGACGACGGCCGGCCGCGCGTACAGCGCGTACCCGATCCTGGTGGAGATGTTTCCGCTGGTGAAGGCCGAGCTCAGCGGGCCCAGGGTCCCGTCGGCCTGGCGGAGGGCCACGGCAATCCCGCCGTACTGGCCCGAGCTGCGCAGGCCGACCACCAGGTCGTCCCGGCCGTCGCCGTTCCAGTCGGCCACCGTCGGCGCCGGCGAGTGGTCCTTGGCCAGAGCGAGCAGGTCGGCAGTCGTGTCGTACGCCCACGGCACCGGTGCCGCGCTCGCCGCCTGCTGGCCGGAGACGATCGGCACGGCCAAGCCGACCGCGAGCAGACCTCTCAGAAGACGCGAGCGCCACCGCGCCCGCCGCGTTGTCCCATGCACCGGGCGGTGCCCCCCGTAGATCGGTCGAACCAATGCCCATCCCGCGTTCCTGGACGAAACGCCTCTGCGACACTAACCCGAGGATCTGACGGAGAGCCATGGTGTGATCGCGCACAGTAACTTGTGTAACGCAACCGAACTGCAGGAAGGAGGTCCATCCCGGCGCCGCCACGCCCTCCCCAGCTCGGGCGGCAGGTCAGCGGGTCGCCGGCGCGGTCAGCCGGCGGCCGCGTTCCCTTCCACGGGCGGCGTCCAGCCGATCGCCGGCGCGACGTGCTCGGTGATGGTGGCCAGCAAGCGCGTGTTGTGGTCGACGCCGAGCATGTTCGGGACCGTCAGCAGCAACGTGTCGGCCTCCCGCACGGCGGCGTCCTTGCCCAGCTCCTCCGCGACGCGGTCGGGTTCGCCGACGTAGCTCTTGCCGAACCGCGTCCGCGCACCCTCCAGGATCCCGATCTGGTCGGAGCTGTCGCGGTCGCCGCCGAAGTACCGGCGGTCGAGGTCGCTCATGATCGGGATGACGCTGCGGCTGACCGACACCCGCGGACGCCGCTCCCATCCGGCGGCCGCCCACGTCTCGCGGTACCGGGTGATCTGCTCGGCCTGCAGTTCGTCGAAGGGGACACCGGTGTCCTCGATGAGCAGCGTGGAGCTCATCAGGTTCATCCCGTGCTCGGCGGCCCACACGGCGGTCGCCCGGGTGCCCGAGCCCCACCAGATGCGGTCGGCCAGGTCCGGCGCCTGCGGCTGGACCGGCAACCGTCCCGGGCTGCCGGTCATCGCCGGATCGGCGTCGGCGACGCCGGCCCCTGCGATCGCCGCGCGGAAGATCGCCGTCTTGCTGCGCGCCAGATCGGCCTCGCTCATCCCCTCCGGCGGCACGTAGCCGAAGGCCTCCGCGCCGCGCAGCGCCGTCTCCGGCGAGCCACGGCTGATCCCCAGCTGCAGCCGGCCACCGCTGAGCAGGTCGGTCGCCGCGGCCTCCTCGGCCATGTACAGCGGGTTCTCGTAACGCATGTCGACGACGCCGGTGCCGATCTCGATCCGCCGGGTCCGCGCCGCGATGGCGGCCAGCAGCGGGAACGGCGAGGACAGCTGCCGCGCGAAGTGGTGCACCCGCACGAAGGCGCCGTCCACGCCGAGCTCCTCCGCCGCGACCGCCAGCTCGACGGTCTGCACCAGCGCGTCGCGCGCGGTCCGCACCTGCGAGCCGGGCAGCGGCTGCCAGTGCCCGAAGGACAGGAAGCCGATCCGCTTCCGCTCTGCCGTGCCGTCGGACATGAGGCCCACCCCCCTCTCGGGAAGGAGAGCGCGACCCGGTCCGGCGGTGTTCCCGGGGAGGGGGCCCACCGGGCGGGTAGGCGGCCTCCCCGCGGCCCCCTGCGAGTAGCGTCCCGGGGGTGGGGAGCGCCGCCCGCGCCACGACCGGCCCCGAGTGGGACGGCCACCTCCTGCTGGTGCACGACTCCGACGTCGAGCGGCAGGCGGGCGTGGCCGCCTGGGTGCAGCGCGGCCTCACCCTCGGCGAGAAGATCCTCTACACCGAGGTCCCCGTCGAGCCGCGGCGCTCGGTGATCGCCGTCCTGGAGGCCCAGGGGGTCGACGCCGTCACCGCGCTGGCCGAGGGTCGTCTCGCGGTGCTGCCCCCGGCGGAGTTCTTCCCGCCGGAGGGGCAGCGGCAGGTCGTCGACCGGGCGCTGGCCGAGGGATTCCCCGCCGTGCGCCTGTCGGCCGAGACCCCGGCCGCGCTCGCCGTGTTCTCACCGCGGGACTACCTGTCCGTGGAGGAGGGGATGGACCGGCTGGTTCGGACCCTGCCGGTCTCCGCGATGTGCCAGTACGCCCGGAACATGACCACGACCACCACCACGGCCACGGGCCCGCAGCTCCGGGATGCCGTCGGCGTGCACGTGCCCGGGATCCGCGGCACGTGGTTCAGCACGGACGCGAGCCCGCTCGGTCTGGTCCTGCGCGGGGAGGTCGACGCCGGCAACGCCGACGTCCTCGACGCCGCCGTCGCCGCGTTCACCGACGTCCCGCCCGGCCTTCTCTGCCTGGACCTGACCGAACTGTCGTTCCTCGACGTCGCGGCTTGCCGAGCCCTGGCGCGCGCGAGCCGGAACTTCCGCGAGTCCGGTGGCCACCTGCTGCTCGTCGCCCCTTCGCCGCCGGTCGAGCGGATCATGCGGCTACTGGGCCTCGGCGACCTCCCGGGGTTCGAGCTGGTCGTGGGGGCTGCGTGAGCTCGGGCACGCGCGAGGGCTTCCTGCACTCCGCGCTCTTCTTCCGCTCCGACGACGAGTTCCTGTCCGCGACCGTGCCCTTCGTGCAGGAGGGCCTCGCGGCCGGCGAGCCCGCGCTGATCGTGTGCGACGACCGCCGCAACGCCCTGCTCGCCGGGCTGCTCCCCCACGACGACCGCGTGACGGTCCTCCCCCGCGGCGCCGTCTACACCCGCCCCGCCCACGTGGGCGCCAGCTACGAGCGGCTGGTGAACGGGCTGCTCTCCGGCGGTGCACCCGGAACACGGCTGGTCAGCGAACCGTCCTTCGGCACCGAGGCCTGGGCGTGGCGCGCCTGGACGGCGTTCGAGGCCGCCGCCAACGTCGCGTTCGCGCCCCTCCCCTTCACCGCCGCGTGCGGCTACGACCTCCGGGTGCTCCCCGGGCCGATGCGGCTCGACGTCGAGCGGAGCCATCCCTACCTGCTCACCGCCGCGGGCTCCGTGGCCAACGACGCCTACATGGATCCGGCCGCCCTGATCGGCGGCACGCCACCGCCGGATCCCCTCGAGGCCACCCCTCCCGCACTCGACCTCGTCGGCATCCCGGACCGCGCCGCGGCCGCCCGGGCCCGCGACCGGGTCCGTTCGACGGTGGACGCCGCCTGCCCGTACCCACCGGTCGGCAGCGACTTCCTCGTCGCGGTCGCCGAGGTCGTCGCCAACGCGCTCGAGCACGGCCGGCCCCCGCTGCGCATCCGGGTGTGGACGACGCCGTCGCGGCTGCTGTGCACGGTGACCGACCACGGCCCGGGCTCCGCCCTGCACCTGGCCGGACTCAGCCGAGGGCACATCGACCGGGACGGGCCGGGGGCGGGCCTGTGGCTGGCCCGGCAGACCTGCGACCACCTGGACGCCTACCCGACCGCCGAGGGGTTCACCGTCCGGCTGACCTCGGCCGTTCCCGGGGCGGATCCGGGCCGGGAAGGAGGGCGGGCCGAGGCGACCGCCCGTCGCGTGCAGGCCGCGCGCCGCCGGGCCGCGGAGATCCTCCGCCGGGCCGACCGGCGGCCCGAGGCCACCGACAACCTGGACGCGCATCGCCGCAGGCCCCTCGGGTAATTACCGTCCGTGAGCGAACGACCACGACTCTCCGTAGGCGGGTTGCGTCACTTGACGCCATCGGTCCCTCACCCTGGAGCCGTGAACCTGAGCGCCCCCGACGTTCCGCGGCCCGCGAAGCCCGGCGAGGCCCCTCCCAGGTTGCGGGCCATCGACACGCTGCTCGCCGATCGGGGACAGCTGTTCCGGGCGCTCTTCCTCACCGCGCCGATCCCCAAGGCCCTGGTCGACCTGGACGGCCACTTCCTGGTGGCCAACGACGCGCTGTGCGCCCTCACCGGCCGCACGGCCGAGGACCTCGTGGGCCGGCACGTCGACCTGCTCGCCCACCCGGACGAGGCGCCCGTGCCGGACCTGCCCCCCGACGCCGAAGAGCCGCTCGACCCGTGGCTGCGCCTGGACGGCGAGCGGCGGCTGCGTCGGGCGGACGGCAGCGAGCTGTGGGTGCTGCAGTCGCACCAGGTCGTCCACCACAGCGACGGCCGCCCTCAGTTCGTCGTCCTCTCGCTGGTCGACGACACCGAGCGGCGCCGGGCCGAGGAGGACCTGGTCCGGCGCGCGTTCACCGATCCGCTCACCGGACTGCCCAACCGGCGGGCGCTGACCGACCGGCTCAACCACGCCCTGGCCCTCTCCCGCCGCCGTGGGCTGCAGGTGGGTCTGGTGCACCTGGACCTCGACCGGTTCCAGGCGGTCAACGACGTCCTCGGCCACGAGGCCGGCGACCTGCTGCTCAGCCAGGTCGCCGACCGGCTGCGCTGGAGCACCCGGGTGGAGGACACCGCCGTCCGCCTGGGCGCCGACGAGTTCCTCATCCTTGCCGAGGACGTCGAGGACCTCGACGGCCTGCGCGCGCTGGCCGACCGGCTGCTCTCCGTGCTCGACGACCCGTTCCAGGTCGGCGAGCGGGAGATCCTCCTGTCGGCGAGCGTGGGCCTCACCCTCGGCTCCGACGTCGCCCCCGACGACCTGCTCCGCCAGGCGCACAGCGCGCTGACCCGCGCCAAGGCCGACGGCAGCCGGGCCCGCATCGAGGTGCACGACGGCGTGCTCAGCGACAGCGACATCGACCAGTTGCAGCTCGAGACCGACCTGCGGCACGCCCTCGACCACGACGAGCTGCGGCTGTTCTACCAGCCGATCGTCTCGCTCGCCGACGAGACGCTGCTCGGCTACGAGGCGCTGATCCGCTGGCAGCACCCGACCCGTGGCCTGCTGGCGCCGGGCGCGTTCCTGGCCGCGGCCGAGGACAACCGGCTGACCTCCAAGCTGGGCGCCTGGGTCCTCCGCCAGGCCTGCGCCGACGCCGCCGGCTGGCCCGAGGGCCTGCGGGTGCACGTCAACGTCTCCGCCCGGCACCTCGCCGAGCCGGGCTTCAGCGATCTGGTGATCGGTGCCCTGGCCGAGTCCGGGCTGACCCCGGAGCGGCTGGAGCTGGAGATCACCGAGTCGACGGCGCTGTTCGCCGCCGAGGCCACGCTGCACGCGGTCTCGGAGGTGACCGACCACGGCGTGACCCTCGCCCTCGACGACTTCGGCACCGGCTACTCGGCGATCACCGCGCTGCACCGGCTGCCCATCCACACGGTCAAGATCGACCGGTCCTTCGTCGCCGACGTCGTCACCGAGCCCTCGACCGCCGCGCTCGTCCAGGGCCTGGTGCAGCTCGGGCTGGGCATGGGCCTGCAGGTGATCGCCGAGGGCATCGAGGACCTCGACCAGGCCGAGTGGCTGCGCGCGCACGGCTGCGCCATGGCGCAGGGCTACGCCTTCGGCCGTCCGGCTCCGCTGCCGAGCCCGTCGGCGGCGGACGACGCGCAGGCGGCGACCGACGAGCCGCTGCCCGAGACCGGTCCGGACGGCGAGTCCCCGGCCGAGGCGTCGGATCCGGAGGACGCGGCCGAGGTGGTGGCGGCCGAGCCGGTGTCCGATCCCCCCGCCCTGCCGCCGCGACCCGCCCTGGTGTCCCTGCCGCGCCCGGCCCTCGCGCCGGTGCCCGACGACCCCGAGGGCCCCGACGCCGGCGCGGACGCGCCCGCAGCCGGCGACCCCGCACCCGACCAGGCCCAGGAGGCGGAGCCGGAGGCCCCCGTCGCGCGCCTCGCCCTCGTGCCGCAGCCGGAGGCGCCGTCGGCGGACACCGGGTCCGTGGACGTGCCCGAGGAGCGACCCGAGGGGCAGGAGCCGTCCGACCGGACCGACTGAGCGCCCGCCCGGTGACGCCGGCCGTCCGGCGTGAGCGAGCACACGGGGCAGCGCCTCGGTCGCCCCGCGACCATCGGGGCATGCGCACCTCCGTCGCCGCCACGCTCACCGTCTCCTCCCCCGCCCCGGCGACCGCGCTGCTGCAGGTGGCCGCCGCCGCACCGGCGGAGGAAGAGCTCACCGTCCTGTGCGACGGCCGGCCGCTCGAGGTCGAGGAGTTCCGCGTCGGGGAGGCCCGGGTGCACCGGGTGGAGCTGAGCGCGGGCCGGACGGCGGTGGCCTACCGCGCCACGGTGGACGGCGACGGGCCGCCGCGGAAGGTCACCCCGGAGGCGTGGGCCGAGGCGCTGCGGCAGAGCCGGTACTGCCCGTCGGACGAGCTCGAGGGGTTCGCCGCGGCCGAGTTCGACCGGGCCGCGCCGCGGGGGGAGCTGGTTCCCGCCGTCGCCGACTGGGTGCACCGCCGGCTGGTCTACACCGCCGGGGCCAGCCGCCCGGTCGACACCGCCGTCGACACGCTGCTGGCCGGGCGCGGGGTGTGCCGCGACTACGCGCACCTGACCGTCACCCTGCTGCGCGCCCTGGAGGTGCCCGCCCGGCTGGTGGCCGCCTACGCCCCCGGCCTGCATCCGATGGACTTCCACGCCGTCGTCGAGGCCGACGTCGACGGCACCTGGTGCGTGGTGGATCCCACCCGGCTGGCGCCCACGCGGTCGCTGGTCCGCATCTGCTCGGGCCGCGACGCCGCCGACACCGCGTTCCTCACCACGCTGGGCGGAGTGGCGCGGTTCGAGTCGATGACAGTGACCGCCACGGTCGACGGCGACCTGCCGGCCCCGGACGGGAGCCCGTTCCCGCTGCCCTGAACCGCCCGGCCTGCCAGGCTGCCCCCGTGCGGACGACGAGCAGCCGGGAGGTCTACCGGAACCCGTGGATCCGGGTGCGGGAGGACCGGGTCGAGCGGGCGGACGGGTCGACCGGCGTCTACGGCGTCGTGGAGAAGCCGCACTTCGCGGTGGTGATGGCCGTCGAGCGCGGCGGGTTCTGGCTGGTGGAGCAGTTCCGCCACCCCGTGGGCCGGCGGGCCTGGGAGTTCCCGCAGGGCACCTGGTCCTCCGGCGCCGACGGCACGGCGGAGGAGCTGGCGCGGGCCGAGCTGGCCGAGGAGACCGGGCTGCGCGCGGGCCGGCTGCGGCACCTGGGCCACCTCGATCTGGCTCCCGGGCTGTCGACCCAAGAGTTCGACGTCTGGCTGGCCACCGACCTCGTGGCCGGCCCGACCGCCCGCGAGGCAACCGAGGCCGACATGCAGCACGCCTTCGTGCCCGAGGAGGAGCTGCGGGCCATGGTGCGCGAGGGCCGGTTCACCGACGGCCCCTCGCTGGCCGCCTACGCCCTGCTGCTGCTCGACCACGGGTGACCGTCAACCCCGGTAGGTCTCCAGCAGGCGCAGCCAGACCTCGCTGATCGTCGGATAGGCGGGCACCGCGTGCCACAGCCGGGCGATCGGCACCTCCCCCACGACCGCGATCGTCGCGGCATGCAGCAGCTCGGCGACCGCCGGGCCGACGAACGTGGCGCCGAGGAGTACCTCCCGCTCCGGGTCCACGACAGCGACCGCGGTGCCGCGGTAGCCGTCGGCGTGCAGGGACGCCCCGGCGACGTCGCCGAGCGGGTACTCCACGACCCGGTGCGGCAGCCCCGCCTCCTCGGCCTGCTCGCGGGTCAGCCCGACGGAGGCCACCTGCGGATCGGTGAACACGACCGAGGGCGTGGCGGCGCGGTCGGCGGTGGCCACGCACGGCGACCAGTCGGCGAGCCGGACCTGCTCCCCTCGGGCCCGGGCCACGATCGCGGCCCCGGCCTGGCGGGCCTGGTACTTGCCCATGTGGGTGAGCTGCCGCCGGCCGTTGACGTCACCGACCCCGTACAGCCAGGGCACCCCGCGCACCTGCAGCGTGTCGTCGACGTCGAGGTAGGCGCCCGGCTCCAGGCCGACCGTGTCCACGCCGATGTCCCGGGTCCGCGCCCGGCGGCCGACGGCGACCAGCACCTGGTCGCCGCGCACCTCGCCGTCCGCCGTCCGCACGACCACCTCGCCGCCCTCCCGGCGGGCGGCCTGCACCTCGCTGCCGACGCGGACGTCGACGCCCTTGTCGCGCAGCGCCGCGGCGACGGTCTCCCCGGCCACCGGCTCGAGGCCGGGCAGCAGCCGCTCGCCGAGCTCGAGGAGGGTGACCGTCGCCCCGAGCGCGCTCCAGGCGTCGGCCATCTCGCAGCCGACGACGCCGCCGCCGATGACCAGCAGCCGGCCGGGCACCTCCTTGGCGCTGGTGGCCTCCCGCGGGGTCCACGGCCCGACGTCGCGCAGCCCCTCGACCGGCGGGACCGCGGCCTCCGAGCCGGTGCAGACGGCGACCGCGTGCCGGGCGGTGAGCCGGACCTGCCCGCCGTCGACGTCCACGACGACGACCCGCTCCCCCTCGAGCCGGCCGGTGCCGCGGACGAGGTCGATGCCGGCCCCCTCCACCCACCGCACCTGGCCGGAGTCGTCCCAGTTCGAGGTGAACGAGTTCCGCCGGGCCAGCGTCGCGGCGACGTCCTGCTCCCCGGTGACCGCGGCCGCGGCCCCGGAGACCGCGCGCGCGGCGGCGATCGCCTCGCTGCCGCGCAGCAGCGCCTTGCTCGGCATGCAGGCCCAGTACGAGCACTCACCGCCGACCAGTTCGGCCTCCACCAGGGCCGCGGTCAGCCCGCTCCGGACGACGGCGTCGGCGAGGTTCTCGCCGGTCGCCCCCGCTCCCAGCACGACGACGTCGTAGGTCGACTCAGCGCTGCTCACCCGGCCGATCCTGGCCGTGTGGTCGACTGGCCGCCATGCCCGTCGACGCCGCGGTCT
>DATAAV010000137.1:0-6071 GCA_036259935.1 Geodermatophilus sp.
AGGCCGCCGTTGGACCCGCCCATGACCGCCAGTTGCCGGTGGGTCGTCCAGCCCTGCGCCACCAGGTGCCCGGCGGCGGCGGCGAAGTCGTCGAACACGTTCTGCTTGCGCTCGCGCATGCCGGCGCGGTGCCACTCCTCGCCGTGCTCCGAGCCGCCGCGCAGGTTGGCCACCGCCCACACGCCGCCGGCGGCCACCCAGGCGAGGGCCTGCGCCGAGTAGGCGGGGGTGAGCGCGACGTTGAAGCCGCCGTACCCGTAGAGGACCGTGGGCCGGGGCGTGTCCGGGGTGCCGGTGCGCGAGAGCACGAACAGGTGAACCGGCGTGCCGTCGGCCGAGGTGGCGTGCGTCTCGACCACGGTGACCGGCGGCACCTCGCCGGCCACGTCGGCCTGCTCCCAGGTGGTCAGGCTCGCCGGGTCGGCGGCGTCCCAGCGCAGCACCGACGGCGGAGTGGCGTAGTCGGTGTAGCCGACCCACGCCGTCGTCCCGCCCTCCGGGTGCGCGCTGACCCCGGAGATGCTGCCGGCGCCCGGCCGGGGCACGTCGGCGACCTGGCCGGAGCCGTCGCCGGCCCACAGCGACAGCCGGTCGGTGGCGTCCACCGAGTGCACGGCGAGCACCTGCAGGGTTCCGTCGGCCCCGTCCACGAGGGCCACGTCGGAGAGGACGCCGTCCTCCTGCTCAGGGACGACGTCGCGCCAGGCCTCCGGCGCCCAGGTGGCCGGGTCCTCGGGGTCGGCGACGGCGAGCCGCCCCCGCGGCGTGCCGCGGTCCGACACGAGCCACAGCCGGCCGTCGCGGGCGACCCAGGCGGCGGTCTGCGCGTCGACGCCGACCTGGAACTCGCGGAGCACGCCGTCCCCGGCGAGATCGGCCAGCCAGACGTCGTCGCGCGGGGCGGTGCCGGCCGAGCCGGAGACGACCAGCCACCGGCCGTCGCGGCTGGTGCGCACCCCGAAGTAGGTGGTGGGGTCGCTGCCCTCGCCGTGCACGAGGACGTCGTCGGCGTCGGCGTCCGTGCCGACCCGGTGGCGCCACACCCGGCGGTGGAACTGCTCCTCACCGGCGGGCACCCGGTCGGGCGCCAGGCGGCGGACGTAGAACAGCTCCTCCGCGCCGGGCAGCCAGGCGACGGGGGAGTAGCGGCAGCGGTCGATCGGTCCGTCCAGCTGCTTGCCGGTGCCGACGTCGAGCACGTACAGCCGCGACTCCTCGTCGCCGCCGGTGGAGAGCTGGTAGGCCAGCCGGTCGCCGTCCCACGACGGGGACCAGGCGTCGAGCGTGGTGGTGCCCGCCGGGTCGATCGCCATGGGGTCGACCAGCACCCGCTCGCTGCCGTCGGGCTCGCGGACCCGCAGCACCGCGTGCTCCTGCCCGGGGTCGCGCCGGGTGGAGAAGGCCCGTCCGGCCCGCCAGACCGGGACGCCGACGGCGCCCGCATGGACCAGTTGCTCCAGCCGGGCGGCGAACTGTGCGCGCATCGGCAGCGCGTCCAGGACCTCGGCGGCCAGGGCGTCCTGGGCCTCGGTCCACGTGCGGGTCCGGGGGTCGTCGGGGTCCTCGAGCCACCGGTAGGGATCGGCGACGGGACGTCCGTGGAGGTGCTCGACGAGGTCGAGCCGGGGAGCCTGGGGATAGCGCATCGAGACCACCGTAACGACGCCGGCCGGCACCGGCCGGGCACCGCGGCGAGAAGCGATCGCACTTACCGGGAGCGCCGGAGCCGGTGCGCAGGTCAGAATGGGACCGCCCGCGGGTCGCGGCCGGCGGTCCGGGGCGCTCGGAGGTGTCCCGTGCCGCGTCCTGCGTCCGGGTCGTCGTCCGGCGGCCACCCAGGTCCGCGACGCGACCCTCTTCCACGTCCGCCGGCGCCTGCGCCGCCCACGGCCACGACGTCGGCCACCCTGCTGCTCAACGCCACGTACGAGCCGCTGTGCGTGGTGTCCAGCCGGCGGGCGATCGTGCTCGTCCTGGCGGAGAAGGCCGTGTCGGTCGACTCGGCGCCGGAGGTGGTGCACGCCGAGAAGGTCTGCGTGCCGGTGCCGGTGGTCGTCCGGCTGACCCGCTACGTGCGGGTGCCGTACCCGGCCCAGGTGCCGCTGTCCCGCCGCGCGGTGTTCACCCGCGACGGGCAGACCTGCGTGTACTGCGGCGGTTCGGCCACCAGCATCGACCACGTGGTGCCGCGCAGCCGGGGGGGCACGCACACGTGGGACAACGTCGTCGCCGCCTGCCGGCGGTGCAACCACACGAAGGGCGACCGGTTCCTGGCCGAGCTGGGCTGGAAGCTGCCGCACCCGCCCCGGACGCCCAGCGGCGCGGCCTGGCGGCTGCTGGGGGCCCGCACGGTGGATCCGCGCTGGCGGGAGTGGCTGGGGATCCCGGAGAGCGTGAGCGCATGACCTCTCCGGCCATGGCCCGGCGCCTGTGGGCTCTGGGCGAGCCGTACCACGCGCTGACCTACTTCGCCCAGGAGAGCCGGGACGCCGGGGAGGCCGCGGGGCTGCGCGGCTTCTGGGCCGGCTACTTCGCGCTCCGCGCCGCTCCGCTCGGGCCGGTCGGGCCCGAGGTGGTGACGGCGGCCTTCTACAACTTCGCGCCGGCCTTCGTCGCCCGGCGGGTGCCGGGTGTGTGGGAGGCGATCGGCCCGGCCAAGGCGCTGGAGGTCCGGCTGGCCGGGGTCGACGCCGCGGTGCGCCGGGCGTTCGGCGAGGGGTGGCTGCGCTCGGCCGAGGTCGCCGAGGCGGCGGAGCTGGCCGGCGTCGCGGCGGCGGCCGTGGAGTTGCCCGGCCGCCCGCTGGCCGCGGCCAACAGCGCCCTGCCGCGGCCGGAGGAGCCGCACCTGGCGCTGTGGCAGGCGCTCACCACGCTGCGGGAGTACCGCGGCGAGGGGCACAACGCCGCGCTGCTGCAGCGGGAGATCACCGGCGTCGGCGCGCACGTCATGGTGGCGGCCGCCGGCCGGGTCGAGCGTGACTGGCTGATGCGCGCCCGCGGCTGGGACCAGGCCGCGTGGGAGACCGCCGCCGAGGAGCTCACCGGGCGCGGCTGGGTCGCCGACGGCGAGCTCAGCGCCGCGGGGCTGGCGATCGCCGCGGCCATCGAGGCCGACACCGACCGGCTGGCGCTCGGCCCGTGGCGCGCGCTCGGCGACGCCCGCTGCGACCGGCTCGCCGAGCTGCTGGTTCCGGTCCGCCGCGCCGTCGTCGCCGCGGGGGACTGGCCCGACCGCAACCCGATCGGCGTTCCCGACCCCGACTGAGCCTCGTTCCGGGTCGGCCGCCCGGCCGAGGTCTGTGACGCCTGTGACCGGCGTGACGGCGGGCCGACTCGATCGGATGACGATCGCGTGTGCGCAGGTCCCGCCGCTTTCGGGTACCTCTACGTTCCGCCTCGTCGGCGCCGTCCGAGTACCCGACCGAGCCGGTGGTGCAGCCGCTGCCCCGGTCGGAAGACGGCACATACCGGCTGCCGCTGGGCTACGAGGGTGTGGTCCGGTTGGACCTCCCGCCGCTGGTGCGCGTGGACGAGCTCAAGGTCAGCCTCGAACTAGCGCCCTCCGTCGGAGCACCCGCGACCCGTACCTACCAGTCGCAGAGCACCGTGCCGGCCGACCTCCTCGTGGTGACCGACCGCGGGAACGGGGAGTACGACGTCGAGATCCCGGCCGACGACGGCGTCAACGGTCCGATCGCCCTGATGACCTTCTGGGGGCTGGCCGCGGGCGCGGACGCGGACGTCGTCCCGCTCGA
Organism: Geodermatophilus sp.; assembly: GCA_036259935.1. Lineage (GTDB taxonomy): Bacteria > Actinomycetota > Actinomycetes > Mycobacteriales > Geodermatophilaceae > Geodermatophilus. The sequence goes on from DATAAV010000137.1 coordinate 3,756, forward strand.
GCCGGTCACCTACCACTTCCAGGCGACCGGATCCTTCCCCACGTTCATGGGGAGCCTGCGGCCGCAGCTCGTCGTCGAGGCCCGCATGCCCTCCACCGGTCCCGGAGCGACCGTGCCCGCCGGCTCGACGCTCGCCATGACCGTGCCGGCCGACTCGCAGCTGCGAGCTCTCGGTCTCGGTGACCCGACGCTGCCCTTCCAGTGGGGCTCGGTCCGGGAGCTGGACGGCGAGGGGAACCCCACGGGCCCGATCGCCTGGGTGCCCGACGTGGACGCCACCGGCGACGGTGTCACCGTCACCGTGCCGCAGACCGCCGCAGCGGGTCGGTACGGCTTCACCCTCTCCCTGGGCGTTGCAGCTCCCGACGCGCCCGATGTCGCTGCGGCCCTGTCGGTCACGGTGGTGCCCTTCGAGGTGACGCCGGCTCTGAACCCGGGGCTGCGGTCGAACACCGGCTGGGATCAGACCGACGCGGGGGTGTCGCCGCTCGTGGGCATCGGCGCGGGGATGGTTCTCGCCGCCGGCGTGATCACCGTCGCGGCACTGCGGCCCAAGCGGCGCGCCGAGTGACGTGCTCCGCCTGATCCGACCCACCCGACGCGCGGCGGCCCTCGCGGGGGCCGCCGCGCTCGGCGTCAGCGGCGCGCTCGTCCTGGGCATCGGGCTGCACTCCGGCGCGCACGCCGTACCCGTTCCCGTGGCCCCCGCTCCCTCGACGGCGGTGGCGGTCCCCACGACGGCGGCCCCGGCTTCCGGGCCCACGCCGGCAACTCCGCCGTCCGAGACGCCGACACCGACCGCGCTGCACACGCCGTCGTCCTCGGTGCACCTGACGATCGGCGCGGTCGGACTGGACCTCCCCGTCCTGCCGCTGACGCCGCGGCGGGGCGTGATCGACCCGCCGACGCTGACCGCCGCCTACTGGATCGAGCCCTACGGCGCGCCGGTGGGGTCGGCGGACCGGGCCGACAACACCCTCTACATCGCCGCCCACTCGGCCGGGCGGGGGGACGACGGCTTCGGCCCGCTGCTGACCCCCGACCACCGGGGCGGCGCGGTCGCCGCCGGCGACGTCGTCGAGGTGCGGACGCCGGGGGGCACCGTCACCTACACGGTCCAGCGCACCGCCCGGTACGCCAGGGGCGAGCTGGCCGGGGCGAGCGAGATCTGGGAGGCGGTCCCCGGCCGGCTGGTGCTCATCACCTGCTTCCAGCGGGCCGACGGGGGACAGCCGACCGAGAACTTCGTCGTCGTCGCGGAGTCCTGACCGCGGGGATCAGGTGACGCGGGCCCGCTCGACGGGATAGGCCTCGTGCGCGCCGTCGGCCAGGATCCGGCGGAACCGGTCCATCGCGTCCCAGACATCGACGAAGCGCGTGTAGAGCGGCGCCGGCCCCAGGCGCACCCGGTCGGGCGTCCGGAAGTCGGGCACCACGCCCCGGTCGATCAGCGCCTGGGTCAGCTGCCAGGCCTGCGGATGGGCCAGCGTGACGTGCGAGCCGCGCCGGGAGCCCTCCCGCGGCGAGGCGAGCGCGATGCCGTGCGGGGCGAGCCAGGCGTCGGCGAGCGCGATGACCAGTTCGCCCAGCTGCCGGCCCTTGGCCGCCAGCCGGTCCACCCGGGCCTCGGCGACCAGCCGCGCGCCCACCTCGAGCGCGGCCATCGCCAGCACGGGCGGCGTGCCCACGCCGAACCGCTCGATCCCCGGCACCGGGTCGTAGACCGGGCCCATGGCGAACTGGTCGCGCTGGCCGAACCAGCCCCAGATCGGCTGGCGCAGCTGCTCCTGCAGCTCCCGGCGCACGTAGAGGAACGCTGGGGCTCCCGGACCGCCGTTGAGGTACTTGTACGAGCAGCCGACGGCGAGGTCGGCACCGGCCGCGGACAGCTCCACGGGCACCGCGCCGGCGGCGTGCGAGAGGTCCCAGACCACCAGCGCCCCGGCGTCGCGGGTCAGCCGGGTGAGGCCGGGCAGGTCGGCCAGGGCGCCCGACCGGTAGGCGACGGCGGAGAGCACGACCACGGCGACCCGCTCGTCCAGCGCCGCGGCGAGCACGGCGGGATCGAGGCCCTCGTCGATGTCGGCCGGGACCTCCCGCACCGTCATCCCGCGGGCCTGCGCCACCCCGGCGACGATGTACCGGTCGGTGGGGAAGTCGTCGGCGCAGCACACCAGCACGTCCCGGCCCGGCCGGGCGTCGGCGGCGGCCACCAGCAGCTTGTAGAGGTCCACCGACGTCGAGTCGCTCACCAGCACCTCGCCCGGCCGCGCGCCCAGCACGCCGGCGGCGAGCGCGTCGCCGATCCGGGTGGCC
>DATAAV010000138.1:0-1605 GCA_036259935.1 Geodermatophilus sp.
GTCGGTCGGCATCGAGCAGGGGGTCTTGCCGCCGACGTCGGACATGTGCCCGAACATCGACGCCCAGCCCACGACCCGGCCCTCGTGGAAGATCGGCATGACCAGCAGCCAGTCGTTGGCGTGGCTGATCGCGGCACCGCACGCGTAGGGGTCCGACGTCATCAGGACGTCGCCCTCCTCGATCGTGCCCTCGAAGTGCTCAAGGAAGTCGGGGATGGACAGCCCGAACTGACCGACGACCATCTTCCCGCTCGGGTCGCCGATCAGCGGGAACTCGTCGTGCTGCTCGCGGATGCCCGGGGACAGCGCCGTGCGGAACAGCACCTCGTCCATCTCGTAGCGGGCGTTGCGGAGGCTGTTCTCGATGAGGTCGAGGGTGACCGGGTCGACCTCGACCTTCGCGACGGGCTCGGTCGCGGTCTCGATGATCGTTGCCATGTCTCAGCCCTCCACCGGGTTGATGAGCAGGCTGCCCGAGGCGTGCACGGTGGCCGCGTGGCCGGGCAGGACGAGGGTCGTGGAGTCCATCTCGGTGACGATCGCCGGGCCGGTGACCACGTCGCCGGCGCGCAGCTTCTCCCGGTCGTAGACGTGCGCGGTCACCCGTTCCCCACCGACGTGGATCGGGTGGGTGTCGACCAGGGCGGCCGCCGGGTCGCCGTCGCCCTGCTCCAGGTGCACCGGGGTGACGTCGGGGCGCGGGCCGGTGACGGTCGCGCGGGCGTTGACCAGCTCATGGTCGACCTTGAGCAGGAAGGAGAACAGCCGGTTGTGCTCGGCGTCGAAGGTCTCCCCCAGCCGCGCCAGCGCCGTGTCGCCGTCCTCCAGCCAGGCCGGGTCGACGTCGATGGGGATCTCGAAGCCCTGCCCGTGGTAGCGGACGTCGACCTGGTAGGTGACCGTCTGCTCGTCGCGGGGCAGGCCCTGGTCGGCCAGCCGCTGCCCGGCCTCGGCGGCGAGCTCACGGAGGAGCTGCGCCAGCTCGCCGCCGGACAGCTGGCCGAAGCGGCGCAGGACGGTGCGGGCGGACTCGTCGCGGCGGCTGGTGGTGGCGTCGCCGAAGGCGGCCAGGACGCCGGGTGAGGGCGGGACGATCACCGGCCACGCCCCGGTGAGCCTGCCCAGCGCGTTGGCGTGCAGCGGGCCGGCGCCGCCGAAGGCGACCAGCGCGAAGTCGCGGGGGTCGAAGCCCTGCTGCACCGAGACCAGCCGCAGCCCGCCGAGCATGTTCTCGTTGACGATGTCGACGATCCCGGCCGCGGCCGCCTCCGGGGACTCCAGCCCCATGGCCACGGCGATCTTGCCGACGGCGGCGCGGGAGGCGTCGGCGTCGAGGGTGATCTCCCCGCCGGCCAGCGACGCGGGCAGGTAGCCGAGGACGACGTTGGCGTCGGTGACCGTCGGCTCGGTGCCGCCCTTGCCGTAGGCGGCCGGGCCCGGGTCGGCACCGGCCGACTGCGGGCCGACCCGCAGCGCCCGGGTCAGCTCGGGGACGTGCGCGATCGAGCCGCCGCCGGCGCCGACGGTGCGGATGTCGACGCTGGAGGCGCGGACGGTGAGGTCGCCGACCTTGGTCTCCCGGCCGATCCGCGGGGTGAGGTCCTG
>DATAAV010000139.1:0-2736 GCA_036259935.1 Geodermatophilus sp.
ACCATGTCCTCGCGGGCGATGCCCAGGCTGGGCAGGAAGCTCTGGACCGCGTTGAGGATGACGTAGTCACCGCAGCCCGGGCACCAGCGGACCTCCTGGTCGGTCTTGAGGTCCTTGGCCTTGAGCTGGGTCTGCTTCTCCCCGGCCGCGGCGATCGCCGCCGCGATGGGGTTGTCGGGCATGCCGAGGTCGACGGTGGTCACGAGGTGCCTCCGGTGGGCGCGGCGCCGGCGGGGACGCCGCTGGTCGAGTCGATCAGGTCCTGGATCACCGCGGCGAGCTCGGCGGCCCGGAAGGGCAGCCCGCGCACCTGCGTGTGGCTCTGGACGTCGATCAGGTACTTGGCCCGCAGCAGCAGGGACAGCTGGCCGAGGTTCATCTCGGGGCAGATCACGCGGTCGTAGCGGCGCAGGACGTCGCCGAGGTCGGCCGGGAACGGGTTGAGGTGGCGCAGGTGGATCTGCGCGACCGACCGGCCCGAGCGGCGGATCCGCCGGCACGCGGCCCCGATCGGCCCGTAGGTCGAGCCCCAGCCGATCACCGCGACCCGCGCGTCGCCGTCGGGGTCGTCGACCTCGGTCGGCGGCAGGGTCGCCGCGATGCCGTCGATCTTGGCCTGCCGGGTGCGGGTCATGAAGTCGTGGTTGGCCGGGTCGTAGGAGATGTTCCCCGTCCGGTCGGCCTTCTCCAGCCCGCCGATGCGGTGCTGCAGCCCCGCGGTCCCGGGGATGGCCCACGGGCGGGCCAGCGTCTCGGGGTCGCGCAGGTAGGGGAGGAACTCGCCGTCCTCGCCGTTGGGCGCGGTCGCGAACTCCACCCGCAGGTCGGGCAGGTCCTCGATCGCCGGGATGGCCCACGGCTCGGCGCCGTTGGCCAGGTAGCCGTCGGACAGCAGGATCACCGGCGTGCGGTAGGTAAGCGCGATCCGCACCGCCTCGAGCGTGGCGTCGAAGCAGTCGCCGGGGGAGCGCGGGGCGATCACCGGCAGCGGAGCCTCGCCGTTGCGGCCGAACATCGCCTGCAGCAGGTCCGACTGCTCGGTCTTGGTCGGCAGGCCGGTGGAGGGCCCGCCGCGCTGCACGTCGACGATCAGCAGCGGCAGCTCGGTCATCACCGCCAGGCCGATGGTCTCCGACTTCAGCGAGATGCCCGGCCCGGACGTCGTCGTGACACCCAGCGCGCCGCCGAACGAGGCGCCGAGCGCCGCGCCGATCCCGGCGATCTCGTCCTCGGCCTGGAAGGTGCGCACACCGAAGGCCTTGTGCCGGGACAGCTCGTGGAGGATGTCCGACGCCGGGGTGATCGGGTAGGCGCCGAGGAAGACCGGCAGGCCCGACCGCTGCCCGGCGGCGACGATCCCGAAGGCCAGCGCCTGGTTGCCGGAGATGTTGCGGTAGCGGCCGGGCGGCATCGGCGCCGGCTTCACCTCGTAGGAGACGGCGAAGGCCTCGGTCGTCTCGCCGTAGTTGAAGCCGGCCCGGAAGGCGGCGATGTTGGCCGCGGCGATCTCGGGCTTGCGGCGGAACTGCCGCTCGAGGAAGCGGATCGTGCCCTCGGTCGGCCGGTGGTACATCCACGAGAGCAGGCCGAGCGTGAACATGTTCTTGCTGCGCTCGGCCTCCTTCTTGCCCAGGCCGGAGTCCGCCAGCGCATCCAGAGTCAGGCTGGTCAGCGGCACGGCGACCACCTGCCAGCTCTTGAGGGAGTCGTCCTCGAGGGGGTTGGTGGCGTAGCCGACCTTGGCCAGGTTGCGCGGGGTGAACTCGTCGGAATCGACGATGAGCAGCCCGCCGCCGGGCAGGTCGGCCAGGTTGGCCTTGAGCGCGGCCGGGTTCATGGCGACCAGGACGTCCGGGGCGTCGCCCGGCGTCATGATGTCGTGGTCGGCGAAGTGCAGCTGGAAGGAGCTGACCCCGGGAAGGGTCCCCGTCGGGGCCCGGATCTCGGCGGGGAAGTTGGGCAGCGTCGACAGGTCGTTGCCGAACGACGCCGTCTCGCTGGTGAACCGGTTGCCGGTCAGCTGCATGCCGTCGCCGGAGTCGCCGGCCAGCCGGATGACGACGCGGTCGAGCTCGACGACGCTCTTGACGAGACCGCCGGGCGCCGAGCTGCCCGCCGGGGTCTCGACGACGGGCGGGTTGGTCGCAGTCATCAGTGGTCTACCTCCACCGGCCGAGATTACGTGCCTGTTTCATCCCCCGACGCGTGACGGGGGTCACAGCCGGGGACGGCCGAGGCAGGCCCGGCTCCTCTGCACGGGGCAACCCGGGCGAGCGCGACCCCATTCCGTGACGGCGGTCGCAGCCCCGCGGGCCGCAGGGAACGGCGCCCCCGGGAGTTCCGTTGGACGGGCGTGCAGCGCTGGAACAACGGACTCAAGACCGCTCTGCTTCTGGGGCTCATGGGCGGACTCATCCTGGCCGCCGGCGCGCTGATCGGCGGTCGGGGTGGCCTGTTCATCGCCCTGCTCGTGGCGCTGGCGGTCAACGGCTACGCCTACTTCAACTCCGACAAGCTGGCCCTGCGCGCGATGCGGGCCTTCCCCGTCACCGAGACGCAGGCTCCGCAGCTGTACGCCATTGTCCGCCAGTTGGCGACCGAGGCGCGCCAGCCCATGCCGCGGCTCTACGTCAGCCCGACCGACCAGCCCAACGCCTTCGCCACCGGCCGCAACCCGCGCAACGCGGCGGTCTGCTGCACGCAGGGCATCCTCGAGCTGCTCGACCGCCGCGAGCT
>DATAAV010000140.1:0-6783 GCA_036259935.1 Geodermatophilus sp.
TACGTGAAGGGGCGGCGTTGAGAGGCATCGCCTACGACGGGTTCGGCGACGTCGACGTCCTGCAGCTGCGCGAGGACCTGCCCGAGCCGCCGGTCGGCCCCGACACGGTGCTGGTGCGCGTGCACGCCGCCGGGGTCAACCGGGTCGACATGGGCATCCGTACCGGCCGGCTGCAGACCTTCTACCCGCACCACTTCCCGATCATCCCGGGCTGGGACGTCGCCGGCGTCGTCGAGGCCGCCGGGCCGGCGGTGGTCGCCTTCGCCCCCGGCGACGAGGTGTTCGGCTACGTCCGCCGGGACGACGTCCAGTGGGGCACCATGGCCGAGTTCGTGCCCGCCCCGCAGCGCTGCCTGGCGCACAAGCCGCAGTCGCTGTCCTTCACCGAGGCCGGGGCGCTGCCGCTGGCCGGGCTGACCGCCTACCAGTGCCTCACCGAGGCGCTGGAGGTCGGCGAGGGCGACCGTGTGCTGGTGCACCGCGCCGCCGGTGGGGTCGGCTTCAACGCCGTGCAGATCGCCGTCGCGCTCGGCGCGCACGTCATCGGCACGGCCAGCCCGCGCAACCACGGCTTCCTGCGCGACGCGGGCGCCGCCGAAGGGCTCGACTACTCGGCCGGCCCGATCAGCGAGCGGCTCTCCGAGCCGGTCGACGCCGTCCTGGACCTGATCGGCGGGGAGGCGCTCGCCGACGCTCCGAAGCAGGTCCGCGACCGGAAGCGGATCGTCTCCGTGGTCGATCCCGCGGTCCGCGACCTCGGCGGCCGCTACGTGTTCGTCCGGCCCGAGCAGCACGACCTCGAGGAGCTGGGCCGCATGGCCGACGCCGGTCAGCTACGGGTGCCCGTCGCCAAGGCCTTCCCGCTGGAGCAGGTCGCCGAGGCCCAGCAGCTGGTCGCCGGCGGGCACGTGCGCGGCAAGGTCGTGGTCACGGTCCGGTGACTCTCCAGCCTCCGGTCGACGACGCCGACGTCCCCCGGTACTGGCGCGAGCTGGGGCTGCCCGGGCTGGTCGACGTCCACGTGCACTTCCTCCCCGAGCGGGTGCAGGCGAAGGTGTGGCGGTTCTTCGCCGACGCCGAGGCCCACTACGGATCGCGCTGGCCGATCGCCTATCCGCTGCCCGACGACGCCGCGCGGCTGGGGATCCTCGAACGGCTGGGGGTGCGGGCCTTCCCGACGCTGCCCTACCCGCACAAGCCGGGCATGGCCGCCTGGCTCAACGACTGGTCGGCGGAGTTCGCCCACCGGCACCCGCAGGTGCTGCAGTCGGCCACCTTCCATCCCGAGCCGGAGGCGCCGGCCTACGTGGCCGAGGCGCTCGACCGCGGCGCGCGGGTGTTCAAGGTGCACGTCCAGGTGGGTGCCTTCGACCCGCGCCACCCGCTGCTGGACCCGGTGTGGGGCCGGCTGGAGGCGACCGGGACCCCGGTGGTCATCCACTGCGGCTCCGGGCCGCTGGCCGGCGAGCACACCGGGCCGGAGCCGGTCACCGGCCTGCTGGACCGCTACCCGCGGCTGCAGCTGGTGATCGCCCACCTGGGCATGCCCGAGTACCGGGAGTTCCTCGACCTGGCCGAGCGGTTCGAGCGGGTGCACCTGGACACCACGATGTTCGCCACCGACTTCACCGAGCGGCTCATGCCCTTCGACCCCGCCGACCGGCCGCGGCTGGCCGCGCTGCGGGACAAGGTTCTGCTGGGCAGCGACTTCCCGTCGATTCCGTACCCCTACGCCCACCAGCTGGCTGCGCTGCACCGGCTGGACCTGGGCGAGGAGTGGCTGCGCGCCGTCCTGTGGGCCAACGGGGCGCGCCTGTTCGGGGTGGACGGCGCATGAGCCCCCGCCTGACCCTCGCCGCCGCCGTGCTGGACACCCCCGACCCCAGGGGGCTGGCGCGCTTCTACCAGCAGCTGCTCGGCTGGGAGATCGGCACCGACGACCCGGAGTGGGCGACCCTCCACCCGGCCGGCGGCGGCGTCGGGCTGTCCTTCCAGCGCGAGGAGTCGCACGTGCGGCCGGTGTGGCCGGCCGGGCCCGGCGAACCGAGGATGCAGGTGCACCTCGACATCGAGGTCGACGACCTGCAGTCGGCCGGAGCCCACGCCGTCGCCGCCGGCGCGGTGCTCGCCGACTTCCAGCCGCAGGACGACGTCCGGGTGTACCTCGACCCGGCCGGTCACCCCTTCTGCCTGTACCTGCGGCGCTGATCCTCGGGCACCGTTCCTCAGCCGGCGGTGGGCGCGGGGGTGTAGCTGGGGTGCAGCTGCGCGGCGCGGTCGATCTGCTCGGGGGTGAGCAGGACGACGGTGCGCACGGTCGCCACGCCGCCCGCCGCGATCGTCAGCGCCAAGGCCGCCGCGCAGTGGTCGTCGGGGACCTCGAAGATCGCGTACACGTCCTCGCCGCCGAAGGCGAAGTCGAAGGTCTCCAGCCGTCCGCCCAGTTCCTCGACCGCCCGCTCGAGCACGCGCCGGCGGGCCGACCCGCCCGCCGCCATCAGCACCCGCGCGCCGTGCTGGGAGTAGGTGCCGATCAACAGGAACCGGGGCATGGCGTCTCCTCTCGGGCGTCCGATGCTGGGCGGGCGGCCGCGCTCCGGGCAAGAGGGATCGCCGTGCCGCCGGCCGGCACCGGATATCGATGGCCCCACCGGGCGCGGTTGCCTAGGGTCGGCGCCCGTGTCCGCACTCCCCGAGGGCTGCACCGCCCGGCCTCTGACCCCCGACGACGTCGACGCCGTCGCCGCGCTGCTGGCCGCCGCGGAGGCGGTCGACGAGACCGGTGAGCACCTCGACGCCGACGACCTCACCGAGTGGTGGGTCAACGACCTCGTCGACCTCCCGCGGGACGGCCGGGTGGTGTGCGCCGTCGACGGCACCGTCGTCGGCTGGGCGACGGCGATCGCCTCCCGCGGCGTCCGCGACGGCTTCCGGGTGTGGCTGGAGGGGCGGGTGCACCCGGACCGGCGCGGCCAGGGGATCGGCCGGCACCTGCTGGCCTGGCAGCTGCGGCGCGGCGCCGAGCACCACGCCGAGCAGCATCCCGACCTGCCCGGCCGGCTGACCGTGTCGGTCTGGCCGGCGATGGGCTCCCTGGAGGGGCTGCTGCGCCGGTCCGCGTTCGAGCCCGAGCGCTGGTACTTCGACATGGAGCGGCCGCTCACCGACCTGCCGCGGCCCGAGCCGGCGCCCGGCGTCGACCTGGTGCCCTTCACCTGGGACCGCGACGAGGAGGTGCGGCTGGCCCACAACGTGGCCTTCACCGACCACTTCGGCTCCACCGAGCGCGACCAGGTCTCCTGGCGGGCGTGGTTCACCGGCCAGAAGGCGTTCCGTCCCGACCTGTCGGTGCTCGCCCTCGCCGACGGGGCGGTCGTCGGCTACGTGCTCGCCTACGTCTACGAGGCCGACACCCGGGCCACCGGCGTGCGGCAGTCGCACTTCGGCCAGATCGGCGTGCTGCCCCGCGCCCGCGGCCGGGGAGTGGCCTCCGCGGCGATCGCCGCGGCGCTGCGGGCGGCCGCCGACGCCGGCTGCGGCACCGCCGGCCTGCAGGTGGACTCCGAGAACTCGACCGGCGCGCTGCGGCTCTACCAGCGGCTGGGGTTCCAGCAGCTGCGCACCCGCGTCTCCTGGGCCCACCACCTGGCTCCGCTGCCGGAGGCCGCGCCGGCCGGTCGCTAGGGTGCGGCGCATGGTCAGCGTCGATCAGCCCGCCTCCGTCCTCGATGCACGGGTGGTCGCCCGCGCCCACCGCAGCGTCGAGCCCCTGCACAACCACGTGTACTTCGTCCCCGAGACCGACGAGCACTTGACCGCGGCCGGGCTGCGACCGGGGCGGATGTGCTACTTCGCCGGGCGCGCCGCCCCGATGGGCGCCGTGGGCCCGGGCGTGGTGACGGCGACCTTCTACAACTTCTCCCCGGCGCTGGTCGCCCGGCACATCCCGCGGGCCTGGACGCTCGCCGAGCCGGCGCAGGTGCTGGCCGCCCGCTCCGCCGCGGCCCGCGCCTCGCTGACCCGGCTGCTCGGTGCCGAGGCCGCCGCCTCGGCGGAGGTCGCCGAGCTGGCCGAGCTGCTCCAGGAGGCCTGCACCGCGCTGACCCCGGAGGGCCGCCCGCTCTACGCCGGCCACGCCGACCTGCCCTGGCCCGAGGAGCCGCTGCTGCGCCTCTGGCACGGCGCCACCCTGCTGCGCGAGCACCGCGGCGACGGGCACATCGCGGCCCTGCTGCGCCACGGCCTCACCGGCCTCGAGGCGCTGATCACCCACACCGTCACCGGCCGCGGCTTCACCGAGGCGGCCGCCAAGGCCACCCGGGGCTGGAGCGACGAGGAGTGGGCCGCCGGCTGCGCCCGGCTGGCCCATCGCGGTCTGCTGGCCGACGGAGAGCTCACCGAAGCCGGGGTGCGGTTGCGCGCCGAGCTCGAGGCCGAGACCGACGCCCTGTCCGCCGCCCCGTGGGAGCACCTGGGTCCGGAGCGGACGGCCCGGGTGGTGGAGCTGGGCAAGCAGCTGTCGGCCCGGCTGGTCGCCGCCGGCGCCTATCCCAGCGGCATCCTCGCCGGCCGGTGACCGCGCGGCTGCCGGAGGCGGGGGAGGAGGGGCCGGTCGCCGAGCTCATCCGGGCCCGCCGCGGCGGCCGGCTGAGCACCCTCGACCGCCTGCTGCTGCACAGCCCGCCGGTGGCCGAGGGGTGGAACGCGCTGCTGGGCGCGCTGCGGTCGGGCACCACGCTGCCGGGTGACCTGCGCGAGCTGGTGATCCTGCGCGTGGCGGTGCTCAACGGGGCGGCCTTCGAGTGGGCCGCGCACGAGCCGATCGCCCGCCGCGAAGGGGTGCCGGACCTGCAGCTGCGGCTGCTGCGCGCCCCCGAGGCCGCCCGGGAGCCGGTGTGGACGCCGGTGCAGGCCGCCGTCCTCGCGTTCACCGACGCCTCGACCCGCGCGGTCGCCGTCCCGGACGCCGTCTTCGCCGCCGTCCGCGCGCACCTCGACGACCGGCAGGTGGTGGAACTGGCGGCGTTGGTGGCCGGCTACGCGATGGTGTCGCGCTTCCTGGTCGCGCTCGAGGTGCCCCCGCCGAGCGGAGAGGTCGCAGGCTGAGCGCCTGCTCCTTATCGTGATCTGAGGCACATCCCCAGCATGTGGGAGGGCGTCATGACCGCGACCGAGCCCCGCCAGCGCACCGACGTCGACGCCGCGTTCCGGGGCCACGCCACCTATCGCAGCCTCGGGGAGCAGAAGCTCAGCCCCGCCGAGGAGCGCTTCGAGAAGGGCCGCCGCACCGTCGGCCTGTTCCTGGCACCGGCGGTCACGCTGGTCTTCGCGCTGCTGCCGATCGACCTGCCGCGGAACCAGCACCTGCTCGCGGCGATCCTGCTCGGCGTCATCGTCCTGTGGATCACCGAGCCGGTGCCCATCCCGATCGGCGGCCTGATCGGGGTCGGCGCGATCGCCGTCCTCGGGGTGGTGTCGGGCGACGACGCCGTCGCGCCCCTCGGCTCGACGACGATCTTCACCTTCATCGGCGCGTTCATCCTGGCCCAGGCGATGCTCAAGCACGGCGTGGCCCGCCGGTTCGCGATGTTCATCCTGTCGATGAACTGGGTCGGCACCTCGACGACCCGGGTGGTGATCGCCTTCGGCCTGATCACCTGCCTGCTGTCGGCGTTCGTCTCGAACACCGCCACGGTGGCGATGTTGCTGCCCACGGCGATCGGCATCCTCACCGTGATCGCGAAGATGCTCCAGGACAAGGAGCTCGTCGCCCCTGACTTCGACCCGTTGCGGCTGCGCGTGGGCGTGGCGCTGATGCTGATGCTCGCCTACGGGGCCAGCGTCGGCGGGCTCATCACGCCGGTCGGCTCCCCGCCCAACCTGATCGGCCGTGGGCTGATCGAGGAGGCCACGGGGGAGCGGATCGGCTTCCTCCAGTGGATGCTGATGGCGCTGCCCATCTGCGCGCTGATGTTCGTGGCGCTGGCCTTCGTCCTGCTGCTGCTCAACCGGCCGGAGCTCCGGCGCATCGAGGGCGTCCACGAGTACATCGAGCACGAACGGGCGCAGCTCGGCCCCGTCTCGGGGGCGGAGCGCAACACGCTGATCGCCTTCGGCGTGACCGTGCTGCTGTGGATCTTCCCCGGCGTCATCGCGCTGACCGCCGGCACCGACTCCGACCTCTACACCGAGATCGGCAACCGGCTCGACGAGGGCATCGTCGCCGTGCTCGGGGCCTCGCTGCTGTTCCTGCTGCCCACCGACTGGAAGCGGCGGGAGTTCACGCTCAACTGGAGCGACGCGGCCAAGATCGACTGGGGAACGATCCTGCTGTTCGGCACAGGGATCATCTTCGGCTCGCTGCTGGCCGACACCGGCCTGGCCGAGACGATCGGCAACAGTTCGGCGGACTGGCTCGGCCTGACCAGCACCTTCGCGATCACGATCTTCGCCGTGCTGCTGGCGATCCTGATCTCCGAGACGACCAGCAACACCGCCTCGGCCGCGGTCGTGGTGCCGATCATCATCCCGGTGGCGGTGGCCGCGGGGATCAACCCGTTCGTGCCGGCGCTGGCGGCGACGTTCGCGGCGTCGTTCGGGTTCATGCTGCCGGTGTCCACGCCGCAGAACGCGATCGTCTACGGCTCCGGCGTCGTGCCGATCACCAAGATGATCCGCTCGGGCGCGTCGTTCGACGTCCTGGGTGCACTGTTGATCGTGCTGCTGCTGCCGGTCATGATCGGCCTGGTGCTCGGCTGAGCCGCTGCCCCGCGGGGAGGGGCA
>DATAAV010000141.1:0-7532 GCA_036259935.1 Geodermatophilus sp.
CAGGATGTCCCCGCGCACCAGCCGCACACCGGTCGCCGACGACCAGTACAGCCGGCCCCGCTGGTACTCCCGCCAGGCGTAACCGTCGCCGAACCGCTCCTCCCCCACCTCGGCACCCAACGCCTCCCGCACCCCGGGGTCGCCGGAGTACCGGGCGTCGATCGCGGACATGGGGACGTCGAAGGTGAACCAGTTGCTGCGCAGGCCGCCGGCCGAGCGCATCTGGTTGCCGGTGACCGTCACCGCGGTGACCCGGCCGGCGGAGTCGACCCCGCGCAGGACGACCGAGAGCACCCGGCCGCCCCACTCGCCGCGCCCGTCGCGGGCGGTCACCTCCAGCGACCGCACCGTCCCCACGGCGGGGAAGGCGGCCTGGAGCTGGGCCCGGGTGATCGACGCGGACCACGAGTGCGCGGCCGAGCGGACGATGCCGTCCCACGGGTCCTCGCGCGGCAGCGTGTAGGAGGTGCCGCCGTCGGCGGTCCAGCCGCCGTTGGACGAGGAGAACTCCGAGAGGATCGTCCGCCCGCCGCTCTGCCGCACCAGCCCGTCGGTCGCGGCGATCGCGGCGTCGGTGGAGGCGGCCTCCGAGGTGGTCAGCGAGCCGTTGACCCAGGTGCGCGCGCCGCCGTAGACCTGGCAGGCGGTGGTGTCGCAGATGTCCCAGTACTGCCCGGCCGGCTTGCGCTCGACCTTGGCCAGCGCGTAGGTCCGCGCGGCGATCGTCTGTGCCTCCAGCGCCGCCGCCGGCCACGAGGACGGCATCTCCCGGGGGACGACGCCGCGCAGGTAGTCCTGCACCGACAGGTTGTTCACCGTCGCCAGCCCGGTGCCGTCGGCCACGCCCACCAGCGAGCCGCGGAAGCCGCGGACGTCGCCGGAGCGGACCAGTCGGACGATCGCCGGGCCGGAGAACTGCACCGGGCCGGCGAAGACCTGCCGACCGTCGACGGTGTAGGGCTGCCAGGACCCGTCGGGGTTCTGGAAGTGCACGCCGTAGCCGGTGCCGGAGCGGACGATCCGCCAGGCGGCCGGGCCGGCGGGCAGCACGCCGCCCGCCCCGGTGGCCAGGTCGTGGACGGCGAGGCCTGCGTCGGGCAGCACCTTGAGCTCGCTGCCGCCGTTGGTGATCCGGACCTTGATGCCCCAGGGGGCGGCCCGGACGCTGGTCGTCCCGGCGTAGTAGAAGTCGAGGATCTGCGCCGAGGTGGCGCCGGTCGTGGCCGCGCCGTAGGCGCCGTACTGGGACAGCCCGCGGCCGTGCCCGTAGCCGTGCCCCAGCAGGGGCACGACGCCGTCGGCCGGGACGTCGATCCGGTCGGTGGCCGCCGCCTGTGCCGGCGGCAGCGTCCCGGTGACCACGGGCCCGGCGAGCAGGCCCGCGCCCAGGGCCAGCGCCGTCAGCCCGGCGGCCAGCCGTCCCCGCCGCCGCGTTGCGCCGCGGCTCATCGGTAGGTCACCGTGATCGCGCCGGTGGTGGCGTTCCAGCCGATGGTGCCGTGCTGGAAGTCCGCGCGGGTGCCGCCGGGCACCGCGTACTCGCCGCGGGTGGGCAGGCCCAGCCGGGAGTACTCCGCGCCGAGGGAGTCGTACCGCTGCCCGATCGCGCCGTAGACCGGATGGGCGCCGGTCGCCGCCGACCAGATGATCTTGCCCTTGGCGTAGACCTGGTAGACCCCGGCCCCGGTGCCCAGCGGCGTCTCGTCGGTGACCGGCAGGCCCAGCCCGGCCACGCCGCCCAGCGCCGTCCACCGCGCCCCGATCCCGCCGCGGACCAGGAACGCCTGCCCCGCGCCGGTGGTGTGGTAGATCGCCGCCCCGGAGGCGAAGGCGATCAGCTGCCCGCGCCGGTCGGAGGTCGCCTGGGCCGGGCCGGTGGGCAGCCCCAGCGCGGAGTGCACCCCGCCCTCGGCCGCCCACCGCGCCCCGATCGGCCCGTCGAGCACCACCGCCCCGGCCGAGGAGGTCCACACGATCGACCCGCCGGCGAAGCTGCTGTACCGGCCGCCGGCATCGGGGGTGTCGGCCTCGTCGGTGCGCGGCAGCCCGAGCACGCCCCGCGCCCCGCCCCGGGCCAGCCACGCCTCCCGGATCCCGCCGGCCACCAGCCGGGTGCCGGACGTGGACCAGACCAGCGTGTAGCCGCGGGTGAACTCCTGGGTCACCGCCCCCTCCGGCGCGGCCACCTCCCCCGAGGCCGGCAGCCCGAACCGGGACACCCCGCCCCCGGCCGACCACGCCGCGGCGATCCCGCCGCGCAGCGGCTGCGCCCCGGTCGCCGGCGACCAGTACACCTCCCCGGAGACGAACCCCTGCCGCACCGCGCCGGGCACGCCCGGCACCGCCGCCTCACCGCCGGTCGGGAACCCCAGCCCCCACTCGGCGTTCAGCCCCAGCCAGCGGGCCCGGATCCCGCCGCGCACCACCTGCGCCCCGGTCTCGGCCGTCCAGTAGATCGAGGCGTCCTTGGCGAAGTGGTTGAACGCCCCCCACGACCCGGCCACCCCCTCGTCGGTCGAGGGCACGCCCAGCACCTCCGGCCCGCCGGCGGCCAGCCACCTGGTCAGGATGTCCCCGCGCACCAGCCGCACACCGGTCGCCGACGACCAGTACAGCCGGCCCCGCTGGTACTCCCGCCAGGCGTAACCGTCGCCGAACCGCTCCTCCCCCACCTCGGCACCCAACGCCTCCCGCAACGCCGCGTCGGAGGCGTAGCGCCGCTCGATGGCGGTCATCGTGAGGTCCACCTGCGAGGCGACCCGCTCGCGGATGTCGGACATGCGCGGGTAGGCGTAGGCCCCGGGGCAGGCGGTGTTGCCGACGTCGCGGTGGGCAAAAACGGTCGGCACGGTGACGGTGGTGCCGGCGGCGTACCTGGACGTGCCTCCTCCGCTGGAGGTCAGCCGGGTGGTGCCGCGCGGGTCGATGCCGTACAGGGACAGCTTCCAGGCGATGATGTCGGCGACCGCGTCCAGCATGACCTGCGGCGGCTGGGCGACGTCGTAGTTGCCGAGCATGGAGACACCGAAGGTGTAGGTGTTGAAGCCGCCCGCGTGCGCGCCGACCACCGTGCTGGCCAGACCGCCGTAGCGGCCCTCCCAGAGCCGGCCGTACTTGTCGGCGATCACGTGGTAGCCGATGTCGCCCCAGCCGCGGCTGACCGTGTGGTAGCGGTAGATCGACCGCATGATCGCCGGGACGTCGGTGGCGGCGTAGTTGTTGCTGTCGGCGGTGTGGTGGATCGTCGCCGCCTTGATCGTGGACTGGTACTCCGGGCCCCAGGTGCGGATCGACTCGTCGGCGCCCCACTGGGCCCGCGAGTAGACCGGCGGCATGGCCATCGCCGCGTCGGCGGTGTCCTGGATCTCCGGAGTGGTGAGGGAGGCGTCGGCCGCGCTCTCGCCCGGGTCGACCAGGTCCAGCTGCACGTCGGTGGGCCGGGCGCCGGACCGCGTCACCAGCTCGGCCTCGACGGCAGTGCTGGGGCCGGTCCACAGCGGCGCGGTGCCGCCGCGCGTCTGTGCCCCGGAGTCCGCGTCCGGGTTCTGCTCGGCGTCCTCGATACCGACCTCGGTCCACTCCCCCCAGGCGCCGGCGGCGTCCCGGACCCGGATCTGGACCAGCGTGTCGGTGACCGCGGGGTCCCACGCCCAGGTGACGCCGACGAGGGAGAACTCCGCCACGTCGACGGCGCTGACCGTGAGCACGGGGCTGGTGTCGGGGACGCCGGCGACCGGCTCGGTCGTCCCCTCCTGGACGTCGGCCTCCGGTGCCGGGGCGTCGACCGATCCCATGGGCACCTCGTCCACCGACGTCGCCACCGGCTCCGCCTGCGGGCTGGGAGCGGCGTAGACGGGCAGGACGAGGAAGGTCCCGGTCAGGGCCAGAAAGGCGATGAAGCCCGCGAGAATGCGGCGCACGAGGGGTCCTCCGGTGAGCGTGGGCGTCGATCCGCGGCGGTCGCTGACCGCTTCCGCCTCTACTCCATCGGAAGGACGGCGCCGGTCCTTGAGGCCGAATACGTCACGCGCCGATTCCGCCGGGCGACGCTCAGTCCCGGAAGCCCGCCCGCATGGCCTCGTGCAGCGCGTCCCGCCACGGGCGCAGCGCCGGCAGCCCGGCCGCCGTCCAGGCGCTGCCGTCCAGCACCGAGTACGCCGGGCGCGGCGCCGGGCGGGGAAAGTCCGCGGTGGTGATCGGCCACACCCGGCCGGGGTCGGCGCCCAGCTCCTCGAAGACCGCCCGGGCCAGTCCGCACCAGGTGGTCTGGCCGGCGTTGGTGCAGTGCAGGACGGGTGGGGCGGGCTCCTCGCGGGCGCCGACGGCCACCAGCCCCGCCGCCAGGTCGGCCGACCAGGTGGGCGTCCCGGTCTGGTCGTCGACGACCGGAACGGTCTCCCGCTCGGCCTCCAGCCGGACCATCGTGCGCACGAAGTTGGCCCCCGACCGGCCGTACACCCAGGCCGTGCGCACCACCGTGGCGTCGCCGCCGACCGCGGCCACGGCCTGCTCCCCGGCGGCCTTGGTGCGGCCGTAGGCCGAGCGGGGCGAGGGTGGCGCGTCCACCGGATAGGGCTCGCACGCCGTCCCGTCGAAGACGTAGTCGGTGGACACGTGCACCAGCCGCCCGGCGCCGGCCATCTCCTCGGCCAGCCATCCCGGCGCGTGCCCGTTGACCACCAGCGCCGTCGCCTCGTCGGACTCGGCGGCGTCGACCGCGGTGTAGGCGGCGGCGTTGACCAGCACCGCGCGGGCGCCCCGCGCCCGGACGCCGGCCAGCCAGGACCGCACCGTGCCGCGAACCCCGTCCTCGTCGGTCAGGTCCAGCTCCGCGCGGCCGAGGGCGGTGACCTCCTCCCCCGGCCGGCCGGCCAGCACCGCCACCAGGTCGGTGCCGAGCTGCCCGCGGGCGCCGGTCACCAGCCAGGAGACGGTCATCGACGGGCGGTCGCCGCCGCGGCCTTGAGGGGCTCCCACCAGGCGCGGTTGTCCCGGTACCACTGGACGGTGAGGGCCAGGCCCTCCTCGAAGGGCATCCGGGGCGCGTAACCGAGGGCGGCGACCTTTGAGTAGTCGACCGAGTAGCGCAGGTCGTGGCCGCCGCCGCGCGGGTCGACGATGTTCTCCACGTAGCTCCAGTCGCGGCCGGTGGCCTCGAGCAGCTTCTCGGTCAGCTCCCGGTTGGACAGCTCCCGGCCGCCGCCGATGTTGTAGTACTCCCCCGGCCGGCCCTTCTCCAGCACCAACTGGATCCCGCGGCAGTGGTCGTCGACGTAGAGCCAGTCGCGCACGTTGGCACCCTCCCCGTACAGGGGCACCTTCTCCCCGTCGAGCAGGTTCGTCACGAACAGCGGGATGACCTTCTCGGGGAAGTGGTAGGGCCCGTAGTTGTTGCTGCAGCGGGTGACCGAGATGTTCAGCCCGTAGGTCCTGGCGTAGGCCCGGGCGAGCAGGTCGCTGCCGGCCTTGGACGCCGAGTAGGGCGAGTTGGGCTCGAGGACGTGGTCCTCGCGCCAGGAGCCCTCCTCGATCGAGCCGTACACCTCGTCGGTGGAGACGTGCACGACCCGCCCGACGCCGTGCCGCAGCGCGGCCTCGAACACCTGCTGGGCGCCGAGCACGTTGGTGAGGACGAAGTCGGCGGCACCGGCGATCGACCGGTCGACGTGCGACTCCGCCGCGAAGTTGACGACGACGTCGTGCCCGGGCAGCGCCGCGTCCAGGTCGGCCGGGTTGCAGATGTCCCCACGGACGAACCGGTAGCGCGGGTTGTCCGCGACCGGGGCGAGGTTGGCCGGGTTGCCGGCGTAGGTGAGCTTGTCGAGGACGGTGACCTCGGCGTCCTCGAACCCGGGGTACCCGCCGCCCAGCATGGTCCTGACGTAGTGCGAGCCGATGAAGCCGGCACCGCCGGTGACCAAGATGCGCATGGGGGACGAGTCCTTCAATGGGGTCTGGGTGCACTCGAACGGTGACCCAGTGTTCCAGAGGCCTGCGTCGTTGCCCGCCGCATGCGGCCCTGGGACGTATCGTTCCCGTCCGACGGAGCCGCCGGCCGACGGGGTCGCAGCGCGGTGGGCCGGCCCCCTGACGTGAGGATTTCTCCGTGACCAACTCCGATCGGCGCGGCGCCGGGCAGCGGCCGCTGCCCGCCCGGCTGGACCCGCGTGTCGGGCGACCGGCCCGGCAGTCCGCCGCCGCCGCACCGGCCGAGGCGCCGGAGGCGACGCCGTCCGGGCGGCGTGGCCGCACCGGGAGCCGCCTGGCATCGGGAACCCGGGTCGTCGCCGGGCTGCTGTCGCTGGCCCTGCTGGGGACGACCGGCTGGGGCTGGTACCTCGGCCAGGTCGCCGGCGCCAGCGTCAACCGCACCGACGCCCTGCCCACGAGCGGCAACGAGGGCATCGGGTCCCAGGGGGAAGCGATGAACCTGCTGCTGGTCGGCAACGACAGCCGGGCCAGCGCGACCCCCGAGCAGCTGGAGGACCTCAACACCGAGGTCAGCGCCGGGGTCAACACCGACACGATGATCCTGGTGCACGTGCCGGCCGACGGCTCGCGCGCCTCGTTCGTCTCCTTCCCGCGCGACTCCTACGTGCAGATCCCCGGCTACGGGTGGGACAAGCTCAACGCCGCCTACGCCTACGGCAGCCAGGAGGTCCCCGAGGACTCCCCGGACAGCGAGAAGCAGGCGGCCGGCGCGCAGCTGCTCATCCGGACCATCAGCCAGCTGACCGGGCTGCAGATCGACCACTACGCCGAGGTCGACCTGCTCGGCTTCTTCAACCTGTCCGGCGTCGTGGGCGGCGTCGAGGTCAACCTGTGCGCGCCGGTGCAGGACTCCTACTCCGGGATCGACCTGCCCGCCGGCGTGCAGACCATCAGCGGCGAGCAGGCGCTGGACTTCGTCCGGCAGCGGCACGGCCTCCCCCGCGGCGACTTCGACCGCATCGTCCGGCAGCAGACGTTCATCGCCGGCATGATCCGCAAGGTCCTCTCCGAGAACGTGCTGCTGGACCTGGGCAAGCAGCGCGAGCTGGTCGAGGCGGCCGCCGACTCCCTGACCGTCGACCAGTCCCTGGACCTGTTCGACCTCGCCGCCCAGATGCAGTCGGTGACCCCGGGCAACATCCAGTTCCAGACCATCCCCTACGTCGGCGACGACCACGACGACGCCGGCCGCTACATCCTCCGGCTCGAGGACGAGGAGACGCTGCACCAGTTCTTCGCCGAGCTCTCCGCGGAGCCCGAGGAGGAGGCCGCTCCCACCGCCGAGGCGCCGCAGACGGTGGCGCCCGCGGAGGTGACCGTGGAGGTCTACAACGGCTCGGGCACCCCCGGCCTCGCCGCGCAGGCGGCCGGCGAGCTCGAGGCGGCCGGTTTCCCGGTGACCAGCACCGGCAACGCCGACTCCTCGGACTACACGACGACCGAGGTCCGGTACGCCGCCGGCGACGAGGCGCTGGCCGCGACCGTCGCCGCGGCGGTCCCCGGCGCCGTGTCGGTCGAGAGCGCCGACGCCGCCGCCGGGA
>DATAAV010000142.1:0-1804 GCA_036259935.1 Geodermatophilus sp.
TGAACTGCCACTGCTGCGCGAGCAGCGCCAGGGCGCCCTCGAGCTGCTGGCGCCGGGCGGCCAGGTCGGCGAGGAAGAACTCCAGCCGCAGCGTGAAGGTGCCGCCCACCGGGTCCGACGAGTGCTGCTGCGAGTCGATGATGTTCGCCCCGACGTCGGCCATCAGCCCACTGAGGACGGCGACGATGCCCGGCCGGTCGGGGCAGCGGACGACCAGGCGGCCGACGTCGAGCCGGTCGTCGCGCGGGCCGGGCGTGGGCAGTTCAGCGGACACGGGTAGCGAGGATGCCAGGCCCGGCGGCGCGTCAGGCCGCGGGCAGGACGGCGCGCTGGGCACCGGCGATGTCGAACAGGTCGCCGTAGTCCTCGACCCGGGCCAGCACGTCCTCGGTGCGGAAGCGCAGGAGGCCGGGGTCGGCGCCGTCGAGCACCGCCTCGACCTCGTCCCAGCCGATCGGGGTGGACACCGTCGCGTCGGGCCGGGCGCGCAGCGAGTACGGCGCGACCGTCGTCTTGGCCGGGTTGTTCTGGCTCCAGTCGATGAGCACCTTGCCCGGCCGCAGCACCTTCTCCATCCGCCAGACCACGCGGTCGGGGGTCTCGGCGGCCAGCTGCTGCGCCAGGGCCCTGGCGTACCGGCTGGGGTGCTCGCGGTCGGTCACCCGGATCGGCGCGTACACCTGCACCCCCTTGGAGCCCGAGGTCTTGACCACCGGGTCCAGGCCGTCGTCCACCAGCCGCTCGCGCAGCCGGTCGGCGACCTCGCAGCACTCGAGGATCCCGGCGTCCGGGCCGGGGTCGAGGTCGAGCACGAGCAGGTCCGGCAGCGCCGGCTGCAGCCGGCTGCCCACCTGCCACTGCGGCACGTGCAGCTCGAGGGCGGCCAGGTTGGCCGCCCACGCCAGGTCGGCGACCGTCTCCAGGATCACCATGTCGAGGGTCTCCCGGCCGCGGGAGCTGCCGGGGCTGGGGACGGTCACCTTCCGCACCCAGTCGGGGGCGTGCCGGGCGCTGTTCTTCTCGAAGAACGCCTGCCCCTCCACCCCGTCGGGCCAGCGGGTGAAGGTCACCGGCCTGCCGGACAGGTGCGGCAGGAGGACCGGCGCGATCCGCACGTAGTAGTCGATGACCTGGGCCTTGGTGAAGGAGACCTCGGGGAAGAGGACCTTCTCCAGGTTGGAGACGTGCAGCTGCCGCCCGTCGACGCGCACCAGCTGCCTGCTCATGGCGACACCAGTACCCGCCGGGCGGTCACCACTCCTCGACCACGTCCTCGGGCACCAGGTCGTCGCGCAGCCCGCGCCACGACGGGTGCCGCATCCGGCCGTCGGCGGTCCACGCGGCGAACGCCACCTCCCCGACCAGCTCCGGCGCCACCCAGTGCGCGTCGCGGGTGACCTCCCGCGGCAGCGCGTCGGCGAAGGGCGGCCGGTCGGCGGGGGTGAACAGCGGCTCGAGCTCCTTCAGCGCCGCCGCCGTGAAGCCGGTGCCGACGTGTCCGGCGTAGACCAGCCGGCCGGCGTCGTCGTGCACGCCCACCAGCAGCGAGCCCACTCCCCCCGCCCGCCGGCCCTGCCCGGGCCGCCAGCCGCCGACGACGACCGCCTGCGTCCGGACGTTCTTCACCTTGCGCCAGTCCGGCCCGCGCAGCCCCGGGCGGTAGGGCGAGTCCAGCCGCTTGGCGACGATGCCCTCGAGGCGGTTGTCCCGGCTGGCGGCCAGCACCGCGGCCCCGCCGCCGCGGAACCACGGCGTGGGCACCCACCGCTCGCCGGCGACGCCGAGGGCCTCCAGCCGCTCGCGA
>DATAAV010000143.1:0-4525 GCA_036259935.1 Geodermatophilus sp.
TGCCGTCCTGGAGATGGACCCGCAGTGCCAGCGGGCCCTTGCCCGGCTTGGGCGGGGCGGTCGGCAGTCCGGTGCGCCAGTGCAGCCAGCCGGCCCGCGCCAGGTGCACCACCAGGTGCAGCCCGGAGACGTCGAGGTCGAGGAACTTCCCCAGCCGGCCCGCGCCGGTGACCTCCAGCCCGCCGAGCGCGGTCAGCGGCGGGTCGAAGGTCTTGATCGCCTGGACGGCGGCCAGGTCGGCGCGGGTCACCACCCGGCCGACGGCGTTCTCGCGCAGGAACGCGGCCAGGGCCTCCACCTCGGGCAACTCGGGCACCCGGCCATGATCCACGGATCCGGGCGGGGAGCGAGCCGGTTCACCCGGGCGGGTCAGCGGCTGATGGCGGCCGCCATCCGCTCGACGATCGTCCGCAGCACCGGGCGTGGGGTGGCGAAGTTCAGCCGCACGTGCCCGGCGCCGGGTCCGCCGCAGGCGGGGCCGTCGACGAGGGCCACGCCCGCCCGCTGGAGGAAGAAGTCGCCGGCCGAGCCCTCGATGCCCAGCGCGCGGCAGTCCAGCCAGGCCAGGTAGGTGCCCTCCGGCGGCGTGTACCGCACCTCCGGCAGGTGCTCGGCGAGCAGCTCGGCGAGCAGCCGCCGGTTGCCGTCCAGGTAGGCGAGGACGGTGTCCAGCCAGACCGCGCCCTCGGAGTAGGCGGCCGTGTTGGCGACCACGCCGAGGTTGGCCGCACCGTGCGAGGCGAAGAGCCCGACCTCCGCCCAGCGGGCGGCGTCGGCCTCGTTGGAGAGCAGGAACTGGGCCGCCTTGAGCCCGGGGAGGTTCCAGGCCTTGGACGCCGAGGTCGCGGTCACCGTGTGGCCGGCGGTGACCGGCGAGAGGGAGGCGTACGGGCGGTGCACCGCTCCCGGGTGCACCAGCGGGGCGTGGATCTCGTCGGCGAAGACCCGGGCGCCGTGCTCCTCGACGACCGCGGCCAGCGCCAGCTGCTCGGCCTCGGTGAACACGCGGCCCAGCGGGTTGTGCGGGTTGACGTGCACGACCAGCCCGGCCCCGGCCGCGAGGGCCCGGTCGACGCCGTCGAGGTCGTAGGTCGGCCGGCCGTCGTCCCCCGGCACCAGCGGCACCTCGATGATCTCCCGCTGCATCAGCGTCGGGACGAGCAGGAAGGGCATGTAGGCCGGCGTCGGCAGCACGACCGGCGAGCCGGGTGGCGTGAAGTGCTCGATCGCCGCCTGCAGCCCGGCGATGACGTCGGGCAGCGGGCTGATCCACTCCGCGGGCAGCTCCCAGCCGTAGCGACGGGACTGCCAGCCGGCGCACGCCCGTGCCATCTCCGCGGCCAGCCGGGCGGGCAGGTAGCCGAACACGCCGGCGTCGACCGCCGCGTGCAGCGCCCGGGTGACCTCCGGCGCCGTCCCGAAGTCCATCTCGGCGACGAACGCACCGATCGCGTCCCCGTACTTCTCCCACTTCAGGCCGCCGGCCGAGCGCAGCGCATCCTCGGTGAGCGCGTCGAAGACGGGGGACGGGTCCGCGGGGACGGCGTCGATCATGCGTTCCTCCTCTGCGGCCGGCGGCCACCGGCAGTCTCCCTTGCCGGGCACGGTGGATGGTCCCTAGCGTTCCGGGCACTCGTCGAAGGAGGCCGCCGGTGGGCCGCACCCTGTACACGGCCGACCGCGTGTGGCCCGGCGGATCCTTCGCGGTGCTCGAGGCCGGGGCGGTGCTGGTCCACGGCGCGCAGATCGCGTGGGTCGGCCGCGCCGGCGACGTGACCGACGACCTGCTCGGGCCGGCCGAGGTGCGCCCGCTCGGGGACGTCACGCTCCTGCCGGGGCTGATCGACAGCCACGTGCACCTGGGCTTCGACGGCGGGGCGGAGCCGGTGGCCCGCATGCAGGCGGAGTCCGACGCCGAGCAACTGCTGCTCATGTCGGCCAGCGCCCGCCGGCTGCTCAGCGTCGGCGTGACCACCGCGCGCGACCTCGGCGCCCGCGGCTACCTCGACGTGGTGCTGCGCGACGCGATCGCCGCGGGCACCGTCCGGGGCCCGCGGCTGCTCACCTCCGGGGCGCCTCTCACCGTGACCGGCGGCCACTGCTGGTTCATGGGCGCGGAGTGCGACGGCGAGGCGGAGGTGCGCCGGATGGTGCGCACCCACCACAAGCACGGCGTCGACCAGCTCAAGGTCATGTCCACCGGCGGGTTCATGACCACCGGGTCGGCCCCGTGGTTCGCCCAGTTCACCGCGGAGGAGCTGGCCGCGGTCGTGGACGAGGCGCACCGGGTGGGCAAGCGGGTCGCGGCGCACGCGCACGGCGTCGAGGGCATCAGCCGGTCGCTGCGCGCCGGGGTCGACACCCTCGAGCACTGCACGTTCGTGCACCCCGACGGCCACTACGAGGTGGTCCCGGCGCTGGTGGATCGGATCGCCGCCTCCGGCACGGCGGTGTGCCCGACGATCAGTGCCCGCTTCCCGCGGACCCGCGAGCAGATCCCCGGCCTGGCCGACTCCCCGGAAGCCCTGGTGCGCGCCGGGGTCCGGCTCATCGCGGGCACCGACGCCGGGATCCCCCACACCCCGCACCACACCTTTCCCGACGCGCTGCAGGCGATGGCCGGCATCGGGATGACCAGCCTGCAGGTGCTGTCGGCGGCCACCACCGAGGCCGCCGACGTGCTCGGGCTGGCGGAGGTCACCGGCCGGCTGGCCCCGGGGCTCGACGCCGACCTCGTCGCCGTCGAGGGGGACCCCCGCACCGATCTGGCCGCACTCTGCCGGCTACGGCTGGTGGTGGCCCGCGGGGAGCCCTTCACCCCCGACCCGCTGCCGCCCTACGAGCCGCCGGCCGACGTCTCGCCGCTCCTGCAGCAGCCCAGCCGCACCGCTCCGGCGCGCGCCACCCGCCCCTGACCTCGGCGGGTCAGCCGCCCACGCCGGTGCGGTCGGCGACCTCGACGGTGGCCCCGGGCTCGTGCCGGGCCTGGTCGGCGACGGCCGCGGCGACCGCCTTGGCGACGGCGGGGTCGAAGACGCTGGGGATGATGTAGTTGGCGTTGAGCTGGTCGTCCCGGACGACCGCCGCCAGGGCGTCGGCCGCCGCCAGCAGCATCCCGGTGGTGATCTCCTTGGCCCGCGCGTCGAGCAGGCCGCGGAAGACGCCGGGGAAGGCCAGCACGTTGTTGATCTGGTTGGGCAGGTCCGAGCGGCCCGAGGCCACGACCGCGGCGTGCTGCCGGGCGCGGAGCGGGTCGACCTCCGGCGTCGGGTTGGCCATCGGGAAGACCACCGCGCGGTCGGCCATCCGGGGCAGGTCCTCCACCCGCAGCACGTTGCCGGCGCTCACGCCGATGAAGACGTCGGCGCCGTCGAGCGCCTCGGGCAGCTCGCCGCGGCGGCGGTCCGGGTTGGTGCGCCGGGCGAGCTCGAGCTTGGCCGGGGACAGCCGCTCGTCGTCCGCCGAGAGGATGCCCTCGCGGTCCCACACCAGGACCTCACCGGCGCCGGCGGCCAGCAGCAGGTTCACGATCGCCGTGCCGGCCGCGCCCGCCCCGGCGACGACGATGCGCACGTCGGCCAGCTGCTTGTCCACCACCCGCAGGGCGTTGCGCAGCGCCGCCAGCGCGACGATCGCCGTCCCGTGCTGGTCGTCGTGGAAGACCGGGATGTCGAGCCGCTCGCGCAGCCGGGCCTCGATCTCGAAGCAGCGCGGGGCGGCGATGTCCTCGAGGTTGATGCCGCCGAAGCCCGGGGCGATGAGCTCCACGGTGCGCACGATCTCGTCGACGTCCTGGGTGTCGAGGCAGATCGGCCAGGCGTCGATGTCGCCGAAGCGCTTGAACAGCGCGGCCTTGCCCTCCATCACCGGCATGGCGGCGCCGGGCCCCAGGTCGCCGAGGCCGAGGACGGCCGAGCCGTCGGTGACGACGGCGACCGTGTTGCCCTTGATGGTCAGCCGGCGCACGTCCTCGGGGTTCTCCGCCAGCGCCAGGCACACCCGCGCGACGCCGGGGGTGTAGGCCATGGAGAGGTCGTCACGGGTCTTGAGCGGGACCTTCGAGGCGATCTCGAGCTTGCCGCCCAGGTGCAGCAGGAACGTCCGGTCGCTGACCTTGCGCACGGTCACGCCGGGGACGGCGCGCAGCGCCTCCACCATCTCCTCGGAATGGGCGGCGTCGGCGGCCGAGCAGGTCACGTCGACGGTGAGCCCGTCGGGGCGGGAATCGACGACGTCGATCGCGGTGACCGCGCCGCCGGCGGACCCGACCGCGGTGGCGATCCGCCCGATGCTGGCCGGGTCGCCGTCGGCGGTCAGCCGCACGGTGAGCGAGTAGGACGCCGAGGTCACCGGCCCGCGGGGCGGCGTCGCCGGCTCGCCCAGGGCGGTGTCGTCGGTACTGGTCGGGGAGGCGGTCTCGGTGCTCATGGCGTGCTCCATGGTTTCACCGGCGGAGCCGGTGCGGCGGTTCGCCGCTCAGGCGGGAGGAGTGGGATCGAGCACGCGCCGACGTCCCGGGTCAGGA
>DATAAV010000144.1:0-13641 GCA_036259935.1 Geodermatophilus sp.
CCCCCCCCCGGGCCGCCCGCACCGGAGAGATCCCGCTTCCGCTCGCCCCCGGGGAATCTGCGCCGCCGCACCGCCGGGGACTTCCGCCGGTGCCCCGGGACGATGCCCGCAAGGACGACGCACCCGCCCCGCGCCGCGGCCTGCCCCCGGTGCCCGGCGCCCGCCCGCAGGCGCCCGCGCTGGAGGCCGGCCCTCAGCCGGGAGCCGGCTCGCAGTCGCCGGGCCGGGACGAGCCCGCGTCCCCGGCCGTGGGGCCCGCCCAGCCGCCGCGCAGCGGCCTGCCCCCGGTGCCGCCGCCGGCGCGGTCCTCGGTGCCACTCTTCCCGCCCCTGGGCCCGGGCGGCGGCAGCCCGCCGCCGCGGCCGATGCGGCCGCTGCCGCCGATCCCCGGGAGAGACGTCCCCGCCGGGGGCGGCGCCGCCCCGGCGCCGCCGGGCGACCGTCCGTCGGCCCGCGCCGCCCGGCGGGCCGCCCGCAGCCCCGGCCGCCGACGGCTGATCCGCGCCGCGACCGGGCTGGCGGCCGTCGTCGGCGTCGTGCTCGCCTACCACCTGGGCCTGTACTTCTACGTCGACCAGAGCATTGACCGGGTCGAGGCGCTGGCCGTCGACGGGCCCGAGGTGATCGCGCCGCAGCTGCAGGAGGACGCCGCGACCTACCTGGTCGTCGGCACCGACCTGCCCGGGGCGGAGGGGCCGGCCGCCGTGGCGACCCTGCTGGTCCACGTGAGCGCCGACGGCGAGCGGGCGGTGCTGGTCAGCGTTCCGCCGACCGCGCTGGTCGACACCCCGGCCTGCCGCACGGCCGACGGCGACGAGCGCGAGCCGACGTCCGAGCCGTTCGCCGCGTCGCTGCTCGAGGGAGGACCGGCGTGCATGGTGCGCGCCGTCCAGCAGCTGTCCGGCCTGCGGATCGACCACTACCTCGGCATCGACCTCGCCCGGCTCCCCGCGATGATCGACGCCCTCGGCGGCGTGGGGGTCTGCCTGCCGGCTCCGTCGGCGGCGGTGGCGGCGTCGGCCCGGCCGCTGCCCGCCGGCGCCTCCCGGCTGTCCGGCGAGGACGCGGCGCAGTACCTGACGCCCGGGGACGCCGGGTCCGACGTCACCGGCGCCGCGGTGGCCGAGCGCACCCAGCTGCTGCTCACCGCCACCCTGCGGGCGGCGCTGTCGGTGGGCACCCTGGGCGACCCGGCCACCCTGACCCGGTTCCTTGTCCGGGCCGGCGACGCGCTGACCGTCGACGAGTCGACCAACCTCGGCGACCTGCGCACGCTGGCCGCCTCGCTGGGCGACCTGACCGGGGACGCCGTCCAGCGCACCGGGCTGCCCGTGTCCCAGGTCGGCTACGTGCCCGCCGGCAGCGACCAGGCGCTCGTGCTGCTCGACGGTGCGGCCACCCGGACGCTGTTCGACGAGGTGATCGACGCGGGGCAGCTGCCGGAGGCGGTGCTCGCGGCGCAAGCCTCCGCGGACGTGCCTGCGGAGGCAGCCACCGAGGCGTCGGCGCCGACGGCGGAGGCCGAGCAGCCGGCCGAGGCGCCGGCTCCCCAGCCGCTCACCGTCGCCCCGGGCGGGGTGACCGTCGACGTCCTCAACGGCACCGGCACGACCGGCCTGGCCGCGACGGTGGCCGACCTGCTGCGCGGGCAGGGCTTCGTCGTGGGGCAGGTCGGCAACGAACAGGGGACGGTCAACCAGACCGTCGTCCGGCACGGTTCGAACACCGTCGAGCAGGCGCGCACCGTGGCCGCAGCGGTGCCCGGCTCGGTGCTGCAGGCGAGCGAGACCACCGGCGACCGGGTGCAGCTGGTCCTGGGGCCGGGCTACTCGAGCGTCGTCCCGGTGGAGGTCGGCACGGCGCCGGAGGAGACCGCGGCCGCGCCCTCGACCGAGCCGGCGGCCAGCGCCGGCCCGGTCAGTTGTGACTGAGTCGCCGGATCAGCCGAAGCGGCCGGAGATGTAGTCCTCGGTCGCCTTCTCGTCCGGGTTGCTGAAGATCTTCTCGGTCGGGTTGAACTCGATCAGCCGGCCGGGCTGGCCCACCCCGTTGAGGTTGAAGAACCCGGTCTGCTCGCTGACCCGCGCCGCCTGCTGCATGTTGTGGGTGACGATCACGATGGTGAAGCGGTCCTTGAGCTGCATCATCAGGTCCTCGATCGCCAGCGTGGAGATCGGGTCCAGCGCCGAGCACGGCTCGTCCATCAGCAGGACGTCGGGCTCCACGGCGATCGCCCGGGCGATGCACAGCCGCTGCTGCTGACCGCCGGACAGGCCGGCTCCGGGCCGCTCGAGCCGGTCCTTCACCTCGTTCCACAGGTTGGCCCCGCGCAGCGAGCGCTCCACGAGGTCGTCGAGGTCGGCCTTCTTCATCTTGCGGTTGTTCAGCCGCATGCCCGCCGCGACGTTGTCGTAGATCGACATCGTCGGGAACGGGTTGGGCCGCTGGAAGACCATGCCGATGTGCCGCCGGACCTCGACCGGGTCGACGTCGGGGCCGTACAGGTCCTGGCCGTCCATGACGACCTTGCCCTCCACCCGCGCTCCCGGGATGACCTCGTGCATCCGGTTCAGCGAGCGCAGGAACGTGGACTTGCCGCAGCCGGACGGGCCGATCAGGGCGGTGATGCTGCGGGGCTCGATGGAGACGCTGACGTCCTCGACCGCCCTGAAGTTGCCGTAGTAGATGTTCAGGTCGGAGACGTCGATGCGCTTGGCCACGGGGGATCCTCCAGGCGGGTGCCGGTCAGCGACCGGTCTTGGGGGCGAAGAAGCGGCTGATCAGCCGGGCCACGACGTTGAGCCCCATCACCAGCATGATGAGGATCAACGCCGCCGTCCAGGCGCGGTCGATGGCGAACTGCGGGGGGACGCCGGGCTGGGTCAGCTGGTAGTAGGCGTAGACCGGCAGGGTGGCCATCCGGCCGTCGAACGGGTCGAGGTTGGTGCCGTTGGTGATGCCCAGGGTGATGAGGAGCGGCGCGGTCTCGCCGACCACCCGCGCGACCGCCAAGGTGACGCTGGTGCCCAGGCCCGCGATCGCGGTCGGGATGACGACCTTCACGATGGTCCGCCACTTGGGCACGCCCAGGGCGTAGGCGGCCTCGCGCAGCTCGTTGGGGACGAGCTTGAGCACCTCCTCCGCGGAGCGGACGACGACCGGGATCATCAGCACCGAGAGCGCGACCGCGCCCATGACGCCCAACCGGATGCCGGGCCCGAAGAAGATGGCGAACAGGGCGTAGGCGAACAGGCCCGCGACGATGGACGGGATGCCGGTCATGACGTCGACCAGGAAGGTGATCGCCCGCTTGAGCCGCCCGGAGCCGTACTCGACGAGGTAGATGGCGGTCATCAGCCCGATCGGCACCGAGATCAGGGTCGTGAGCCCGGTGACGATGAGCGTCCCCATGACGGCGTGGTAGGCGCCGCCGCCCTCCCCGATGATCCCGACGAGGGAGGAGTTGAGGAACTCGCCGTCGAGGCGCTCGATGCCGCGCCGGACGACCTCCCAGACGAGGGAGACCAGCGGCACCATGGCCAGCCCGAACGCGCTCACCACCAGGCACGTCACCAGCCGGTCGGTGGCTCGCCGCGGGCCCTCGGTGAGGCGGGTGAGCAGGTACACCGCGACGGTCCCGAGGACGACGGTGTAGAGCACGTAGAGGGCGATGTTCAGGCTCGAGAACAGGTCGATCAGCGCCACCACCGCGGCCGCGGCGGCGAAGCAGGCCCAGATCCCCCAGCGCGGCACGCTTCGGGTACGGCGCCAGCCGGCCGGGGCGGGTGCGCCGCTGCTGGTGGCGGGCGGCGCCGTGGACGTCTGGGTCATCAGTTGGCTCCGGAGAACTCGGCCCGGCGGTTGACGATGGCGCGCGCGAGCATGTTGACCCCGAACGTGATGACGAACAGCGCCAGTCCGCTGGCGATCAGCGTGTTGACGTCGACACCCGAGGACTCGGGGAACTCCAGCGCGATGTTGGCGGCCACCGTCGAGGGGTTGCCGCTGCTGATCAGGTTGAACGTGATGCCCCCGGAGACCGACAGGACGAGGGCGACGGCCATGGTCTCGCCCAACGCCCGGCCGAGCCCCAGCATGGCGCCACCGATGACGCCTGACCGGCCGTACGGGAACACCGTCAGCCTGATCATCTCCCACCGCGTGGCGCCCAGCGCCAGCGCCGCTTCCCGGTGCAGTGCGGGCACCTGCAGGAAGACCTCACGGGCGATGGCGGTGATGATCGGCAGGATCATGACGGCGAGCACGACGCCGGCGGTCAGCATCGTCCGGCCGGTGGTCGAGGTCGGGCCGGCGAAGAGCGGGATGAATCCGAGGTTGCGCTCGAGCCACTCGTAGAACGGGACCAGCCTCGGGGCCAGCCAGAAGATGCCCCAGAAGCCGTAGACGATGCTCGGGATCGCGGCCAGCAGGTCGACCAGGTAGCCCAGGCCCTGGGCCAGCCGGCGCGGCGCGTAGTAGGCGATGAACAGCGCGATCGCCACGGCCAGCGGGGTGGCCACCAGCAGCGCGATCACCGCGGCCAGCAGCGTGCCGAAGATCAGGGGCGCGACGTAGGCGGCCAGGCCCTTGCCGCCGGGGATGTCGTCGCTCGGGGCTGTGAGCGCGGGCACCGCCTCCACGACGAGGAAGGCGGTGACCCCGGCCAGGATGACGAGGATGAGGATGCCGGCGCCTTTGGCGCTGCCGGCGAAGATGCGGTCGCCGGGGCGGCGGACCGGCCGGGCGGTGCCGGGCTCGGACGTGGTCCTGGTGGCGCTCACCGTTGCTCCGTGGGGTGGGGTTCGAAGCCTGTCGGGGTGGTGCGTGCGGGGCCCATGGTCCCTGCCCCCGGGCCGTTCCGAGCAGGTGCTCGGTCACTGCCGTCCGGTCACTGGCCGGCGGTGATGGCGTCGATCGCGCCCTGGGCCTGCTCCCGCAGACCCTCGGAGATCGGGGCGGAGCCCGCAGCCTCGGCCGCCGCCTGCTGCCCCTCCTCGCTCACCACGTAGCTCATGAAGTCCTTGACCAGGTCGGCGGTCTCCTGCTCGTCGTACTGGACGCACCCGATGTGGTAGCTGACCAGCACGATCGGGTACTCGCCGGAGCCGGCGGTGTCCCGGTTCAGCTCGATCGCGAAGTCGTACTCGCCACCCGCGGCGCCGGCCGATTCGGAGTTCTCGACGACGGCCGCGGCGGCCTCGGCGGAAGGAGCGACGAACTCCTCGCCGACCTTGACGCTCGCCACGCCGAGGTCGCCGGCCTGGCTCAGGTCGGCGTAGCCGATGGTGCCGTTGCCGCTGCTGACCGCGCCCACGACGCCGGACGTGCCCTGGGCGGCCTCCCCGCCGGCCACCGGCCAGTCACCGCTGGGCTCGTGCGGCCACGCCTCGCCGGCGGCAGCGGCGAGGTACTCGGTGAAGTTCTCGGTGGTGCCGGACTCGTCACTGCGGTTGACCGGCGTGATGGCCTGGTCGGGAAGAGTGACGCCGGGGTTGTCGGCGGCGATGGCCGGGTCGCTCCAGGTGGTGATCTGCTGGTTGAAGATCCCGGCGAGGGTCTGGGGCGAGAGGTTGAGCTCCTCGACGCCCTCCAGGTTGTAGACGACCGCGATCGGCGCGATGTAGTTCGGGAGCTGGAAGATGCCCGCCTGGCCGCAGCGCTCCTCGGCCTGGGCGAGCTCCTCCTCGTCCAGCGCGGCATCGGAGCCGGCGAAGTCGGTGCCGCCGGCGAGGAACTGCTCGCGGCCGCCGCCGGAGCCGACCGGGTCGTAGTTCACCGTGACATCCGGCTGCACGCTCGAGTAGCCGGCGATCCAGCCCTGCATGGCAGCTTGCTGGCTGCTGGCGCCCGCCCCGACGAGATCCCCGCTCAGCTGTGCGGAGCCGCCGGTGTCGCCGCCGCCACCGCCCGCGGTGCCCTCCTCGTTGGAGGCGCCGCACGCGGTGAGCGCGAGGGAGCCGGCGAGCGCCGCGGAAAGAGCGACGGCGCGCGTCCTGGAACGCAGGTTCAACTCAGTGCCCTTCGACGTTGTGCCCGGCTCTCGATGCCCGGCAGCAAGGAACCAACGGCGCCGACGGTAGGCAGCCGAGGTGGCCGCATCCGGGTCGCTCGGTGAACGTCGGGTGAACGCCGGTCAAGGGCTCTGCAGCCGGGTGAGGGACAGATCACGTCGGCACGGTGAACCGCGCGCGCGTCGGCTGGCCGGCTAGCGCGCGGAGGGGTCCCGCCGCCAGGAGACGTCCACCGCGTGCCGGTGGAAGCCGGTCCGCTCGTAGAGGCCGACCGCGGCGGCGTTCTCCTCCTCCACGTAGAGGAGGACCTGCCCGAGCCCGCGGGCGCGCAGGTGCGCCAGGCCGATGTCGGTGAGGGCCCGGCCGAGCCCGAGGCCCTGCGCGTCCGGGTCGATGCCGAGGACGTAGACCTCGCCGACGGCCTCGTCGGCCACGTCGCCGGGCGGGTGCACCTTCGTCCAGTGCGAGCCGAGCAGCTGTCCGCCGTCGTCGGGATCACCGCGCCAGGCGAGGAAGAAACCGGCCGGATCGAACCAGGGCTCCTGCTCCCGCAGCCGCAGGTCCTCCGGCGTCCAGCTGCCCTGCTCCGGGTGCGTGGCGAACGCGCGGGCGTTGACCCGCAGCCAGGCATCCTCGTCGCGGCCGGGGCGGAAGGTCTGCACCCGCACGCCGTCCGCAAGGGCCGGGTGCGGATCGGGGTCCACGCCGGCGAGGTCGCGGCGCATCTGCAGCAGGACCCGGGCCCGGCCGTACCCGCGCCCGCGGGCCAGGTCGGCCGAGCCGGGAAGGTCGCCATGCGCCCACACCCGCAGCGGGCGGGGGCCGGCCAGCTCCTCCAGCCGGGTCAGCAGCCGGCCGCCGATCCCGCGGCGGCGTCGCTCCGGGTGGACGACGACCTCGGCCTCGGCGTCACCCGTTCCTCCGCCCTCGAACCGGGCGTAGCCGGCCGGCGCGCCGTCGTCGGCGACGGCCATGACGTCCCGGCCCCCGGGCGGGCCACCGTGCTGCAGCCGCAGCTCCGCCTCCTCCGAGAGGGGGCGGACGCCGTCGGCCGCCGCCGCGGTACGCAGCAGCGTCAGGACGGCGGCGGTCTGCTCGGCGTCGAGGCGGGCGACGTCGCGGATCGACAGGGGGTGGTCCAGGACGGGCTCAGATCAGCGGCGCGGTGGTGTGCGCGGGGTCCACCGCGGCGGCGTCCGGCGCGGCGGCCTCGGCGCGCGACGCGGCGGCGACCTGCTGGTCGAGCTTGTAGCCGACGTTGCGGACCGTGCCGATCAGGGCCTCGTGCTCGGTGCCGAGCTTGGCCCGCAGGCGGCGCACGTGGACGTCGACGGTGCGGGTGCCCCCGAAGTAGTCATAGCCCCAGATCTCCTGCAGCAGCTGCGCGCGGGAGAAGACCCGGCCCGGGTGCTGGGCCAGGTACTTGAGCAGTTCGAACTCCTTGTAGGTGAGGTCGAGCGGCCGGCCGCGCAGCTTCGCCGAGTAGCTGTGCTCGTCGATGACCAGCTCACCGGCCTGGGTGATGCCGCCGTCCGGGCCGTCGGCCGGCGTCGCGGCGGCCAGGCGGCGGGCGGTGGCCCACTTCAGCCGGGCGTCGACCTCGGCCGGACCGGCGGTGTCGAGCAGGACGTCGTCGACGCCCCAGTCGGCGGAGAGGGCGACCAGGCCGCCCTCGGAGAGCACGGCGATCAGCGCGGACGCCACACCGGTGGAGGACAGCAGGCCGCACAGGGTGCGGGCCTGGATGAGTTCGTGGCGGGCGTCGACCAGGACCACGTCGCCGGAGTCACCGTCGAGCAGGCTCGACAGCTCGGGGGCCACCACGCGGACCTGGTGGCCCAGCAGTCCGAGAGCCGGGAGCACCTCGGTGGTGGCCTGGCGCGCCGCGGTCATGAGCACGAGTCGCATGTCGTCTCCTCGGGGAGGCGGGACGAGCAGGTCGTCCACGGGCCACGACGGCGCTGTCGAGACTGAGCCAGCAGGATAACCGACGTGTTCTCCGCTCCTCCGGTACCGGCCGGTCTCCGATCCGTGACGGTGCGCACGGAGGACGGCGTCCGGCTGCACGGCATCGTCGTCCCGGCGGCGCTGCCGGCGCCACCACCGCCGGGCGCCCGTCCGCTCACGTTCGTGGTCGCGCACGGGTTCACCAACTCGGTGGCGCGGGCGCCGTTCCTGCGGGTGGCCGGCTGGCTGCGCCGGTTCGGGGAGGTCCGCGGGGTGGACTTCCGGGGGCACGGCCGGTCCGGCGGCGGGTCCAGCGTCGGGGGCGATCCGGAGCTGCGGGACGTGGACGCCGCAGTCGCCGCCGCGCGCGCCGACGGCGCCGACGCGGTGGTGACCGTCGGGATGTCGATGGGCGGCGGGGTGGTCCTGCGGCAGGCGGCCCTCGGCCGGCACCGGCCCGACGCGGTGGTCAGCGTGAGTGCGGTCAGCCGCTGGTACGTGCGCGACACCGCTCCCATGCGCCGGGTGCACTGGCTGCTGGAGACGACGGCGGGGCGGCGGCTGGGCTCGCGGCTGGTCCGGCTGCGCCTCGACGAGCCGTGGATCACCCCGCCACCGGCGCCGCTGCAGGTGGTCGGGCGGATCGCCCCCACCCCGCTGCTGCTGGTGCACGGCGACCGCGACGAGTACTTCCCCATCGAGCACTTCCGGGCGTTGGCGCAGGCGGCGGGCCCGGCGGCCACCGTGTGGGTCGTGCCGGGGTTCGGACACGCCGAGAGCGGCGTGACCGCCCCGCTCGTCGAGCGGATCGGCCGCTGGGCTTCTGCGACCATCAACGGGTGACCTCGGCGCTGGACACCGACCTGCCGGCCCGGACGCACCACCTGCCGGCTGCGGTGCTGGTCGCCGTCGCCACGGCCCTGCTCGTCGTCCTGCCGGAGCAGTACGGCGACCGCGGGCGGCTCGCGGCGGTTGCGGTGCTGCAGGCGGGGCTGGTGGCGGCCTGGGTGCTCGCCACCGGCGTCCGGGGGCTGGCCGGCTCCGTGGCGGTCGGGCTCGCGGCGGCGGCCGGGGCCGACGTCCTCCTCGTCCTGCCCGAGCGGCCGGAACTGGGTGCCCTGCTCGCGGTGCCCGGCCTGGGCTTCCTCGCCGCGGTGCTGCACCAGATGCTGCGGCGGCCGCCGCGGCGCGAGGTCGTCCCCTCGCTGGCCGGTGTGGTGCTGCTGGTCTGCGGGGTCTGCGCCCTGGCGGTGCTGCTCCTGCTGGAACCCTCGGCGGACGGCGACCGGCCCGCGGACTCGGCGCTGCTCGTGGTGGGCGTGGCGCTCGTCGTCGGG
This sequence comes from Geodermatophilus sp., assembly GCA_036259935.1. GTDB lineage: Bacteria > Actinomycetota > Actinomycetes > Mycobacteriales > Geodermatophilaceae > Geodermatophilus. The sequence continues at coordinate 9,296 of DATAAV010000144.1, forward strand.
CACCTGGTCGACCTGGTGCTTCCCCGGCCGCAGGTCGCGGCGGAGGTGCCGCGCGGCGTGCCGGGCCTGCTGCTGGCCGTGGTCGCGGCGGTCGTGGTGGCCGTGGTCCAGCACGGCGAGACCGACCTGGTCGACACCCTCGCCGCGCTCACCTACGGAGGAGTCCTCGGCACGGTGGCCGCGCTCGTCGGCCTCGCCGCCAGCTACGTCGTCGCGGAGGGCACCCGCCACCGGTGGGCGATGCCGGTGGTGCAGGCGGTGCTGCCGATCGCCGCCTGCGCGCCGGTGGCGTTCTCCCTGGCGCTGCAGCCGGCCTTCTGACCCGCCGGACGGGAGGACTGCGCGCATGCGGGTGCTGCTGGTGGCGGTGGTCGTCCTGCTCGGCCTGGCGCTGGTCGCCGACCGGGTCGCGGCGGAGCTCGCCGAGGACCGGGTGGCGGAGGCCATCGCCGAGCAGGGGGACCTGGCCGGCGCGCCGGCCGTGGACGTCACCGGCTTCCCGTTCCTCACCCAGGCCGTGGGCGGCCGGTACGAGGACGTGCGGATCTCGCTGAGCGCGGAGGACCTCGGCCGGCCCGAGGGCACCCGGGCCGACGTCTCGCTGCGCGGCGTGCACGTGCCCCTGTCGGCGGTGCTGTCCGGCTCGGTCGAGGAGGTGCCGGTGGACCGGATCGAGGGAACCGCGACGCTGTCCTACGCGCTGCTGTCCGAGCAGCTCGGGCCCGACACCACGCTGACCCGCGAGGGCGACGGGCTGCGGATCACCCGGACCGTGGAGCTGATGGGCCAGACGGTGCCGCTCACCGCCGTCGGCACGGTGGAGGTGGACGGCGACGACCTGGTGATCGACGTCGAGGAGGCCTCGGGAGCCGGCGTGGACGTGCCCGACTTCCTCGTGGAGGAGGCCGCCGACCTGCTGGACCTGCGCTATCCCGTCGAGCTGCCGTTCGGCCTGCAGCTGACCGAGGTCAGCCCGGCCGAGGAGGGGGTGCAGGTCTCCGCGGAAGCCACGGACACGGTGTTGCGCGCCTGAACCCGTCGTCGCAGGGAATGCGGTCCGGGACGGCGCAGTTCGTCCCGGCGATGAGTGGCACCGGAGTGGCCGTGCTGGCCGGAGCGCTGGCGCTGACCGCGGTCCTGGCGTGGTGGCTGCGCACCCGGAGCGGCGCCCTCCGCCGGCCGGCAGGGGAGGGGAACGTGACACCGACCGCGGTGCTCGAGGAGCTGGGCGTGCGCCCGGCCGAGGCCGACCTCACCGTCGTGCAGTTCTCCACCGCGTTCTGCGGCCCGTGCCGCGCCACCCGCGCCCGCCTGCAGCAGCTGCAGACGACCCGGCCGGGGCTGGCCGTCGTGCACGTCGACGCGGAGAGCCACCTCGAGGCGGTCCGCGCGCTCGACGTGCGGCGGACGCCGACGCTGTTCTACCTGCGCCGTGACGGCAGCCTGGTGGGCCGCAGCAGCGGTGCGCCACGTGCCGAGGAGCTCACCGCAGTCGTCGACGCCCACGCCGCCGCCCCGTGAGGGGATCACGGCCGATCGGCTACGCTCCCCACGTGGGCATCCTGCTGACCTCGCGCCGCACAGTGGACCTGTGCCGCGTCGGCAGCTGCCTGTGTCCGACCTCCTGAGGGTGAGCCCGCCTCGCCCAGACGTGCCCTGACCGCCGTCCGGAGGCTTCTTCTGCTCATGCCCCCCGCTTCGTCCCGCCACGCCGACGTGCGACTGGTCGACGTGCGCGGTCCGCGCTTCGCCGCGTGGGTCACCACCGTCGTCCTCGCCGTCGCCCTCCTGACCGCCAACGGCTGGCTGGTGGCCGCGCAGGCCGGCGTCTTCGCCGTCGGCGCCCTCGCCGGGCTGCGGTACGCCCCGTACGGCGTGCTCTTCCGGCTGCTCCTGGCCCCCCGGCTGGGGCCGGTCCGCGAGCGGGAGCCGGAGGCGCCGCCGCGGTTCGCCCAGCTCGTCGGCCTGTGCTTCGCCGTGGCCGGCGCCGCCGGGTACCTGCTCGGGGCGCCGCTGCTCGGCGCCGTCGCCACCGGCCTGGCGCTGGTGGCGGCCCTGCTCAACGCCGTCACCGGGTTCTGCCTGGGCTGCGAGCTCCACCTGCTCCTCCGGCGGGCGCTGGGTTCCCGGCCGTCCGCCCGCACCACCTGACCGACCGCCGCATCCGATCGAGGGAGGAACACCCCCCATGAGCCGCAACGACGTGCTCGTCACCGCCGACTGGGCGCAGGAGCACATCGGCGCCCCCGGCACCGTCTTCGTCGAGGTCGACGAGGACACCAGCGCCTACGACAAGGGCCACATCGAGGGCGCGGTCAAGCTGGACTGGAAGAAGGACCTCCAGGACCCGCTGCGCCGTGACTTCGTCAGCCGCGAGCAGTTCGAGCAGCTGCTGTCCGAGCGGGGCATCAGCAACGACGACACCGTCGTGCTCTACGGCGGCAACAACAACTGGTTCGCCGCCTACGCCTACTGGTACTTCAAGCTCTACGGCCACGACCAGGTCAAGCTGATCGACGGCGGCCGCAAGAAGTGGGAGCTCGAGAGCCGCCCGCTGTCGACCGAGACCGTCACCCGCCCGGCGACGCAGTACAAGGCGAAGGAGCCCGACACCTCCATCCGCGCCTTCCGCGACGAGGTGCTCGCCGCGATCGGCCAGAAGAACCTGGTCGACGTCCGCTCGCCCGACGAGTTCGTCGGCAAGCTGGTCGCCCCCGCGCACCTGCCGCAGGAGGGCGCGCAGCGGCCCGGCCACATCCCGACCGCGGTGAACGTGCCGTGGAGCAAGGCGGCCAACGAGGACGGCACCTTCAAGAGCGACGACGAGCTGCGCAAGCTGTACGAGGAGGCCGGCCTGGACACCTCCAAGGACACCATCGCCTACTGCCGTATCGGCGAGCGCTCGAGCCACACCTGGTTCGTGCTGCGTGAGCTGCTCGGCCACCAGAACGTCAAGAACTACGACGGCTCGTGGACCGAGTACGGCTCGCTCGTCGGCGTCCCGATCGAGAAGGGGGCCTGAGCCATGTGCGGCGCACCCAAGCAGGGCAGCGGCCTGGCCGGCATCGACCTCACCACGCAGACGGTGATCCAGGGCCAGGTCTGGCACGACGGCGCCCCGGTCGCGGGTGCCTACGTGCGGCTGCTGGACGCCACGGACGAGTTCACCGCCGAGGTCGTCACCAGCCCCGAGGGCGAGTTCCGCTTCTTCGCCGCTCCCGGGCAGTGGAAGGTCCGCGCCCTGGCCCCGGTGGGCAAGGGTGAGCGGGTTCTCTCCGCCGACGTCGGCCTGAACGAGACGACGATCGCGATCGACTGACCCGCCTGCGCGACACGACGACGCCCGCTCCGGCCGCGGCCGGAGCGGGCGTCGTCGTGTGAGCGGGGTTCCTCAGTCGCAGAGGCCCTCCGGGTCGGAGGTCTCGCACCGGTTGTCCTCGAACGTGACCTCGCCCGTGCCGTCGTGCACGAGGTCGTCGGGCTCGTTGTCGAGAACGGTGTTGCCCGAGACGGTTCCGCTCGGTTCGGTGACCGGGGGCGCCGGCTCCGTCGGTGGTTCGGCCTCGGGCGGGGTGACCTCCTCGGGGGTCAGCCCGCTGCGGACGATGATGCCGCCCTCGAGCAGGCTCTCGGCCGAGGACTGGTTGCCGGTGACCGTGTTGGCGCTCACGACGAAGTCCTGCGCGCCGACGAGCGCGATGCCTCCACCGCTGAGCGGGACCACCACGTCGCACGCCTTGTTGTTCTCGGTCACCTCGTTGTCCCGCAGCGTCCAGTCGGTGGCCGGGCCGGGGGCGTCGGCGAGGACCAGCACCCCGAGGCAGTTGCCGTCGGCGATGTTGTTCGTGGCCTCGCCGTTGCTCGCGCTGCGGAAGAACAAGCCGAGCTCGTTGCCCCTCGACTCGTTGCCGCTGACCTGCGCGTGGGCCTCGGGGCTGTCACCGACGTAGAACCCGGCCTCGGCGTTGTCCGCGGCGGTGTTGCCCTGGAACGTGGTGCCGGGGGTCTCTTCGGTCCCGGCGGTGGCGAAGCTGGCCGCCCCGTAGCCCGCGTTGTTCCGGAACGTGCTGTCGCGGACCTCCAGGTCGCGGGTGCCGACCGCGATCAGCCCGTCGCCCGCGGCCCCCTCGACGGTGATGCCGGAGACGTCGGTCTCCTCGACGGCGTCGCGGACGACGATCTCGGTCTCGCCCAGTTCGACGTCGCCGATGATGCAGATGCCGGACACCCGCTCGGTGGTGTCGGGCGTCTCCGGAGTCTCGGGGGTGTCGGGGGTCTCCGGGGTTTCCGGGGTTTCGGGGGTGTCGGGGGTCTCCGGGGTTTCGGGGGTGTCGGGGGTCTCCGGA
>DATAAV010000145.1:0-8269 GCA_036259935.1 Geodermatophilus sp.
GCGTACTCCCCCACGTCGCCGTGGTCGGAGTGCATCTCGGCGGCCCACCGCTCGGCCTCCCGCTCCAGCCGGGCGGCCGCCCGGGCCAGCCCCACCACCGACCGGTCGGCCTGGAACTGGGCGAAGGAGGAGGCCAGCAGCTCGCGCGCCCGGGCCCGGCCGAAGGAGCTGACCAGGTTGACAGCCATGTTGTAGCTGGGCCGGAAGGAGGACTTCAGCGGATAGGTGCGGGTGCTGGCCAGGCCGGCGACGACGGAGGGGTCCATGCCCGGCGCCCAGACGACGACCGCGTGCCCCTCGACGTCGATGCCGCGGCGTCCCGCCCGGCCGGTCAGCTGGGTGTACTCCCCCGGCGTGACGTCGACGTGCGCCTCGCCGTTCCACTTGACCAGCCGCTCGAGGACGACGGTGCGCGCCGGCATGTTGATGCCCAGCGCGAGGGTCTCGGTGGCGAACACGGCCTTGACCAGGCCGCGCACGAAGCACTCCTCGACGGTCTCCTTGAACGCCGGCACCAGCCCGGCGTGGTGGGCGGCCAGCCCGGCCAGCAGCCCCTCGCGCCACTCCCAGAAGCCGAGGACGTGCAGGTCCTCGTCCGGCAGGGTGCCGGTGCGCCGGTCGATGATCTCGGCGATCTGCGCCCGCTCGGACTCGTCGGTCAGCCGCAGGCCGCTCATCAGGCACTGGTGGACGGCCTGGTCGCAGCCGTTGCGGCTGAACACGAAGGTGATCGCCGGCAGCAGGCCGGCCCGGTCGAGCCGCTCGATCACGTCGGGGCGGGCCGGGGGCCGGTACCGCGGCCGGTGGTCGAAGCCCCGCCGTGCGCCGCCGTTCCCCCCGCCCCAGGTGTCGATCCGGCGCTCGTACTCGCGCACGTAGCGCACCAGCTCCGGATCGACGACGGAGGCGCCGCGCTCGCGGGTGGACTGGCCGCGCGGGGTGTCCCCCTGCTCGCCGGCGTGCGCGGCAGGGCGGAGGGAGAACAGGTCGAAGACCCGGTTGCCCACCAGCATGTGCTGCCACAGCGGGATCGGCCGGACCTCGCTGACCACGACCTTCGTGTGCCCGCGGACGGTGACCAGCCAGTCGGCGAACTCCTCGGCGTTGCTGACCGTCGCCGACAGGGAGATCAGGGTGACCGACTGCGGCAGGTGGATGATCACCTCCTCCCACACCGCGCCGCGGAAGCGGTCGGCGAGGTAGTGGACCTCGTCCATGACCACGTAGCCCAGGCCGTCGATGGCCGGGGAGTCGGCGTAGAGCATGTTGCGCAGCACCTCGGTGGTCATCACCACCACCGGGGCGTCGCCGTTGACCGCGTTGTCGCCGGTGAGCAGGCCGACCTTGTCCGGGCCGTACCGGTCGACCAGGTCGGCGTACTTCTGGTTGGACAGCGCCTTGATCGGCGTCGTGTAGAACGCCTTGCGCCCCTCGGCCAGCGCCTTGTGGACGGCGAACTCCCCGACGACGGTCTTGCCGGCGCCGGTGGGCGCGCAGACCAGGACCCCGGCGCCCTCGTCGAGCGCCTCGCAGGCCTCGGCCTGGAAGGGGTCCAGCGCGAACTGGAGGCCGGCGGTGAAGTCGGCCAACGTGGGATGTGCGCTGCGCCGCCGGGCAGCCGCGTACCGCTCCGCGGGGCTGGACATGGTTCCCACGTTAAGCGCTGTCGCCGGAGGCCATCGGGTGAGCCGCCGGTCGATCCCCCTCCTCTCACCCGCCTCTGGTCTCGTTCCGGTGTTCGGTCATCGTTGTTGGGGATAACGGTCGACGTGCGGGCGGCCGGACCGGGACCGCTGCGCGAAGCCCGGTCAGCCCCGGGCGCCGGCGATCCTGAGCGCCCCGCGCACGCACTCGGCGACCGCCGGCAGCGGCGCCACCGGCTCGCCGTCGGCGTAGGTGGTCAGCCCCTCGCCGGCGATCTCCACCCGGGCCGCCCGGTGGACGGTGACCGCCGGGTGCTCGACGTGCGTGCCGGCGGTCAGCCGCGGCCGGGTGCGCACCAGCTCGCGGCGGCTGACCGGGCCGACCACGGTGACGTCGAAGCAGCCGTCCCCCGGGTCGGCGCCGGGACAGACCCGCATCCCCCCGCCGTACCAGGAGGTGTTGCCGACGGCGACCAGCGTGACCGGCAGGGTGCGCGGCCTGCCGTCGAGAACGAGGGTCAGCTCCCGCGGCCGCAGCCGGGCCAGCTCGGCGAGGATGGCGACGTCGTAGCGGCGGGGGCCGCGCGGCCAGCGCAGCCGGTTGGCCCGGTCGGTGACGGCGGAGTCGAATCCGCAGCACAGCACGGTGGCCCACCAGCGCTCCCCCGTCCGCCCGGCGTCGACCGTGCGCCCGGCGCCGCCGAGCAGGTCGGTCGCGGCGGCCTCGGCGGCGGCGACGGGATCGCGGGGGGTGCCCAGGGCGAGGGCCAGGTCGTTGCCGGTGCCGGCGGGGACGACGGCCAGCGGCGTCGTCGTGCCGGCCACCGCCTGCAGCCCGGCGTGCGCCGCGCCGTCCCCGCCGACGGTGACCACCGCGGCCGCCCCGTCCCGCACTGCGGCGACGGCCTGCTGCTCGGCCGCGACCCGGGTGGTGGCCGGCAGCACCCGCGGGGTCAGCCCGCGCCGGCGCAGGACGTCGAGCGCGGCTGCCGCGGCCGCCCCGGCGCGGCCGCGGCCGGCCGAGGGGCTCACGAGGACGGCGACGTCCATCGGGTGCGGGGGATGGCGGCGGTCAGCCGCGCGAGGACGCGGTCGGACCGTCGATCGAGCTGGGCTCGTCGTCCAGTGCGGAGGGGCGGATGTCCAGCGTCGACGGCGCGGCGTCCAGCGGCGAGGCCTCGTCGTCGCTCAGGTCGTGGAAGTGCTCCACCGCCGCGCGCTTGGCCCGCCGCCGGTCGACGAGGCGGGCGATCTGGATGGCCACCTCGAACAGCAGGATCATCGGGCCGGCCATGAGCAGCATGGTGAACGGGTCCTGCGTGGGCGTGACGAAGGCGGCGAAGACGACGGTGAGGAAGAAGATCCACCGCCGGCTGCGGCGCAGCGTCTCGTAGCTCAGGGCGCCGACCAGGTTGAGCGCGATCGCGATCAGCGGCATCTCGAAGCTGACGCCGAAGGCCACCAGCAGCGAGAGCACGAAGCCGATGTAGTCCTGCGCCGTGAGCGCGATGACCACGCCCTCGCCGGCGAGGCTCAGCAGCAGTTCCAGCCCGGCCGACAGCGAGACGTAGGCCAGCACCGCGCCGAGGCCGAACAGCGCGGTGGAGACCGCGACGAACGTCAGCCCGTAGCGCCGTTCGTTGCGCTTGAGCCCGGGGGTGATGAACGCCCACAGCTGGTAGAGCCAGACGGGGGCCGACAGCACCGCGCCGGCCAGCAGGCTGACCTTGAGCCGGATGAACACCCCGCCGAAGACGTCGGTGACCAGCAGGCCGCAGCCGCCGTCGGTGTCGCCGTAGCGCAGATCGGGGTCCAGCCCGCAGTACGGGGCGCGGATGAACTCCCCCAGCCCGTGCTCGTACCACCAGAAGGCGACGGCGGAGGCCAGGAGGAGGGCGAGGAGGGCCTTGGCGATGCGGTTGCGGAGCTCGGTCAGGTGGGCGATCAGCGTCATGGTGGCCGCGGGGTCCCTCGGCGGCCGCCGCCGCCGTCGCCGGAGCCTGCCGGCCTCGCCCACCCGTACCGCCCCCTGCGGAGCGGTCAGCGGTCGGTCGGGCCGGACTGCCGGGCGCGCGCCCGCAGCTCGGCCGCCCGCGCCTCGGCGGCCTGCGCCTCGGCCTCGAGGCGACCGGCCTCGCTACCGGCCGGCGGCAGGAGCTCACCCTGCACCGGCGTGGTGCCGGCGGGCGCCTTGTCGCGGACGCCGGCCGAGCGGTCGTCGTCCTTCATGCCCTTCATCTCGCCCTTGAAGATCCGCAGCGAGCGGCCCAGCGAGCGCGAGGCGTCGGGCAGCTTCTTGTAGCCGAAGAGCAACAGGATCGCCAGGATGATCAGACCGATCTCCAGCGGGCCGAGTCCGGCCATGGCGCGTCCTCCAGTGTGTGGGTGGCACCGTCGATGCTACGTGGGCGCGGCGGCGGGTCGCGTCCCCGAGATGGGGGGTCGGCGCTCACCGCGATCGGGGCGCCTCCGCGGCCCGCGCGGCGGTGGCCTGCAGTTCCTCCAGGACGGGGCGCAGCTCCCGGTCGAACGCGGCCGTCTCCCGGTCCAGCCGCTGCAGCGCGCCCAGCACGCTGTACGCGAGGGAGCCCAGGACCCCCACCGCGAGCACGACGACGGCGATCCAGACCGCGAGGAGCAGCACGGGGGCGACCCTAGCCGCCGGAACCGACCGCGGGCTGACCCGCGGCCGAATAGCGGGCGAGCGCGGCGCGGGCGTCGGCGGCGACCGCGGCGGCGAGCTCGGCCGGCTCGTCGACCGTGGCCGCGCCGCCGAGGGAGGCCACCAGCCGGCGGGCCCAGGCGAGGTCGTCGGTGCGGAGGGCGACCGCGAGGCCGCCCGGCGGGTCGTCGACCTCGCGGACGTCCTCGACCGGGTAGTACTCGGCGACCCACCGGGCGGTGCGGGCCAGCCGCAGCCGGACCACCCGGGCGCCGGCCTGGGCCTGGTAGAGCCCGGACTCGACGTCGCGGGAGTGTGCCTCCGGCGGCGGGGCGGCCGGCTCGTCGAGCACCGCGACGTCGTCGACCCGGTCCAGGCGGAACAGCCGGACGCCCTCCGCCCGCCGGCACCAGGCCTCCAGGTACCAGCGGCCGTCGACCAGCAGCAACCGCATCGGGTCGACCGTGCGCTCGGTGCGCTCGTCGCGGGTGGGCACGTAGTAGTGCAGGTGCAGCGCGCGGCTGCGCTCCAGGCCCTCCCGGACGACGGCCAGGGCCTGCTCGCGGGCGTCGACGCTGAGCGCGACCGGGGTGACCCGCTCGCCGGCGTGCCCGGCGGCGGCGGAGATCTTGGCCAGGGCCCGGCTGACCGCGTCCCGCTCGGCCAGCCCGGGCAGCTCCAGCAGCGTGCGCAGGGCGACGACGAGGGCGACCGCCTCGTCGGTGGTCAGCCGCAGCGGCCGGACCATGCCGGCGGTGAAGGTGACCCGCACCCGGTCGCCCTCGAAGGCCAGGTCGATGAGGTCGCCGGGGCCGTAGCCGGGCAGCCCGCACATCCACAGCAGGTCCAGGTCGCGGCGCAGCTGGCGCTCGGGCACGCCGAAGTCGCGCGCGACCTCGGCCAGCGGCACGCCCTGGGGGCGGGCGGTCAGGTACGGGACCAGGGCCAGCAGCCGGGTCATCCGCTCGGTCGTGGTGGGAGCGCTCATGCCATCGCCGCCAGCCGGGTCAGCCGCTTGACGACCGCCGCGCGCAGCTCGGCCGGCGCCTCCACGAGCACGTCGGGCCCGTAGGCGGCCAGCTGGTCGGCCAGCCGGCCCAGGTCCGTGGTGCGCAGCTGCAGCCGGTCGTCGCCGTCCTCGGCCGGGCCCAGGGGCGTGGCCTGCCGGCGCAGCCCGATCGCGCTGCCCGGGCGGGCGCGGACGACGGCCAGGTGCTCCTCCCCCCGGTCCTGCCCGGCCACCATGGCGGCCAGGTCCAGGTCGGCCGGCGGCTCGAACGCGCCCGCGGGGCCGGTGACCTTGGGCGTGCCCACGACGCGGGAGAGCCGGAACACCCGCGGGGCCTGCCGGTCGAGGTCGAGGCCGGCCAGGTACCAGCGGCCGTGCCAGGCCACCACGCCCCAGGGCTGCACGTGCCGGCGGGCCGGGGTGTCCTCGTCGGGCCGGCGGTAGTCGAACTCGAGCACCCGCCGGTCGCGGGCGGCGGTGTAGCAGGCCTCGAAGGCCGGCTCGTGGGAGTCCAGCCGCGGCTGCAGGGGGATGGCCCGGGCGGTGTCGACGTCCACCCCGGCGGCCTTGAGCTTGACCAGGGCGCTGTGCGCGGCGCCGGCCAGCTGCGCGGACTCCCACAGCCGCAGCGCCAGGCCCACCGCCGCGGCCTCCTCCCCGGTGAGGGTGATCTCGGGCAGCTCGTAGTCCGCCCGCGCGATGCGGTAGCCGTCCTCGGTGTCGAAGACGCTGGTGCGGCCGGTCTCCAGCGGCACGCCCATCTCGCGCAGCTCGGCCTTGTCCCGCTCGAACATGCGCTTGAACGCCTCGTCGGCGCGCTCGGTGCCGTCGTCGGGCTCGTAGCCGGGCACCGTGGCGCGGATCTTCGCCGCGGTCACGTACTGCCGGGTGCCGAGAAGGGCGATGACCAGGTTCACCAGTCGCTCCGCCCGCTTCGCCGCCACGCGCCCAGGCTAGTCACGCGCCGCGACCCGTGAGCGGTCTGGCTAGCCTGCCGGTGTGGGGGATGACGGAGCGACCGCCCAGCGGATCCGATGGCGGCGCGGCACGGTCACGGCCCTGGGCCGGTCCTGGCGCGACGCCCAGGAGCTCACCGTGGAGGTGCCCGGCGACGGGGCGGTGCGGTCGCTGGCGCACCCCTCGCTGGTCGGGGTGCCCGAGGTCGGCGAGCAGGTGCTGCTCAACACGACGGCCTGGGCACAGCGGCTGGGCACCGGCGGGTACGCGCTGGTGGTCGCCGTCCCCGACCGGCTGCCGCCGGACCCCACCGGGCCCGGGCACCTGGTCAAGGCGCGGTACACGCCGCTGCAGGTGACGGTGCAGGGGGTCGACGAGCAGGACACCGAGCACCACCGGACGATCGCCGACGCCGAGGACCTCGGCGGCCTGCCGGTCGTCGTCGCCGATCTGCACTCGGCGTTGCCGGCGGTGCTGATCGGCGTCCTGGCCACCGATCCGGACCTGCGGGTGGCCTACGTGATGACCGACGGCGGCGCGCTGGTGGCCGGCTTCTCCCGCACGCTGGACGCGCTGGCGCCGTCCCTGGCCGGGGTGGTCACGGTGGGCCAGGCGTTCGGCGGGGACCTGGAGGCGGTGACCGTGCACACCGGCCTGCTCGCCGCCCGCCACGTGCTGGGAGCCGACGTCGCGATCGTGACCCAGGGCCCGGGCAACCTGGGCACCGGGACGACGTGGGGGTTCTCCGGCGTGGCCGCCGGAGAGGCGTGCAACGCCGTGACCGTGCTGGGCGGCGAGGCGATCGGGGCGCTGCGGATCTCCGACGCCGACCCACGGCCCCGCCACCGAGGGGTCTCCCATCACTCGCTGACCGCCTTCGGGCGGGTGGCGCTGGCCGGGGTGACCCTGGTGGCGCCGCGCGGGCTCGGGTCGGAGCTGGGCAGCCAGGTCGAGGAGGACCTGGCCGGCCAGCCCGAGCGCAATCGGGTCGTGTGGATGGACGTCGACGGGCTGGAGGAGGCGCTGGGGCTGTCCCCCGTGCTGCTGTCGACCATGGGGCGGGGGTATCCGGAGGAGCGCGCCTACTTCCTCGCCGCGGCGGCCGCCGGCCGCTACGCCGCCCTGCGCGTACCCGTCCCCGAGGACGACCCCGCCCCCGCTCCCTGACCCCCTTCCGCGCTTTATCGCGATAAAGCGCGGCAGGACGGCTCACATGCTGGCGATGAGCTTCTCGACCCGCTCGTCGCGCGACTTGAACGGGTCCTTGCACAGCACGGTGCGCTGGGCCTGGTCGTTGAGCTTGAGGTGCACCCAGTCGACGGTGAAGTCGCGGCGCTTCTCCTGGGCGCGGCGGATGAACTCCCCGCGCAGCCGGGCGCGGGTGGTCTGCGGCGGCACGTTCTTGGCCTCGAACACCCGCGGCTCGTGGGCCACCCGGTCGACCTGGCCGTTGCGCTCGAGCAGGTAGTACAGGCCGCGACGGCGGCTGATGTCGTGGTAGGCGAGGTCCATCTGGGCGATCCGCGGGTGGGACAGCGGGATGTCCCGCTTGGCCCGGTAGCGCTCGATGAGCGAGTACTTGGTCGCCCAGTCGATCTCGCGGTCGATGAGCGAGAGCTCCCCGGTGTCGACGGCCTTGAGCACCCGGCCCCACAGCTCGAGCATCTGCCGGTGCACCGGGCCGAAGCCCTCCCGGTCGACGAACTCCGCCGCGCGGCTGTGGTACTCGCTCTGGATCTCCAGCGCCGACATCTCCCGGCCGTTGGCCAGCCGGACCTTGCGCCGTCCGGTCATGTCGTGGCTGATCTCGCGGATGGCCCGGATCGGGTTCTCCAGCGACATGTCCTTGACCGGGATGCCGGCCTCGATCATCCGCAGCACCAGGTCGGTCATGGTGACCTTGAGCAGCGTCGTCGTCTCGTTCATGTTCGAGTCGCCGACGATGACGTGCAGCCGCCGGTAGCGCTCGGCGTCGGCGTGCGGCTCGTCGCGGGTGTT
>DATAAV010000146.1:0-13679 GCA_036259935.1 Geodermatophilus sp.
GACGAGGCACCGGCGACCATCGCCTACTTCTCCGCCGAGTTCGGCATCACCGAGGTGCTCCCGCAGTACTCCGGCGGCCTGGGGATCCTGGCCGGTGACCACCTCAAGGCCGCCTCCGACCTCGGCGTCCCGCTGATCGGCGTGGGGCTGCTCTACCGGGCCGGCTACTTCGCGCAGAGCCTGTCGGCCGACGGCTGGCAGCTCGAGCACTACCCGTCGCTGGACCCGCACGGCCTGCCGGTCAAGCTGCTGCGCCAGTCCGACGGGTCGGCCGTCGTCGTCTCGGTGCCCCTGCCGGAGGGGCGGATGCTGCACGCCCACGTGTGGCGGGTGCAGGTCGGCCGGGTGCAGCTCCTGCTGCTCGACAGCGACATCGAGGAGAACGCGCCGGCCGAGCGGGGGGTCACCGACCGCCTCTACGGCGGCGACGAGGACCACCGGCTGCGCCAGGAGATGCTGCTGGGCATCGGCGGCGTGCGGGCCCTGCGGGCCTACTGCTCGCTCACCGGCACCCCGGCGCCGGAGGTCTACCACGCCAACGAGGGCCACGCCGGCTTCCTCGGCATCGAGCGGATCCGCGAGCTCACCGAGTCCCACGGGCTGTCCTTCGCCGAGGCGCTGCAGGCGGTGCGCGCCGGCACGGTGTTCACCACCCACACCCCGGTGCCGGCCGGCATCGACCGGTTCCCGCGGGCGCTGATCGAGCGCTACTTCGCCGGGTTCGGCGTTCCCCTGGAGCACCTGATCCCCCTGGGGGCCGAGGAGGACCCCTCGAAGTTCAACATGGCCTACATGGGCCTGCGGCTCGGCCAGCGCGCCAACGGCGTCAGCGAGCTGCACGGGCGGGTCAGCCGGGGCATGTTCCGGAACCTGTGGCCGAAATTCGACGAGCAGGACGTGCCGATCAGGTCGATCACCAACGGCGTGCACGCCCCCACCTGGACGGCGCGGGAGCTGGTCGAGCTCGGCACCCAGGTCAGCAGCCAGGGCGACCCGGTCGAGGTGCAGGGGCCGGTGCACTTCGACGGCGTGGACCGCATCCCGGCCGGTGAGCTGTGGAGCACCCGCCGGCTGCTGCGCGGACGGCTGGTCGACGAGGTGCGCCGCCGGCTGCGCGAGACCGCGCTGTCCCGGGGCGCCGCCGTCACCGAGGTCGGCTGGACCGAGACGGCGTTCGACCCCGACGTCCTCACCATCGGCTTCGCCCGGCGGGTGCCCTCCTACAAGCGGCTGACCCTCATGCTGCGCGACCCGCAGCGGCTCAAGGCGCTGCTGCTCGACGAGGAGCGGCCGATCCAGCTGGTCATCGCCGGCAAGAGCCACCCGGCCGACGACGGCGGCAAGCAGCTCATCCAGCAGATGGTGAAGTTCGCCGACGACCCGGAGATCCGGCACCGGATCGCCTTCCTCCCCGGCTACGACATCGGCATGGCCCGCTACCTGTACTGGGGCTGCGACGTCTGGCTGAACAACCCGCTGCGGCCGCTGGAGGCCTGCGGCACCTCGGGGATGAAGGCCGCGCTCAACGGCGGGCTCAACCTCTCCATCCGGGACGGCTGGTGGGACGAGTGGTACGACGGCCAGAACGGCTGGGCCATCCCCACCGCCGACGGCGTGGCCGACCCCGACCGGCGCGACGAGGTCGAGGCCCGGGCCATCTACGAACTGCTGAGCTCCCAGGTGCTGCCGCGGTTCTACGAGACCGACCGCGACGGCGTCCCCACCCGCTGGGTGGAGATGGTGCGGCACACGCTGCGCGAGACCGGGCCGAAGGTGCTGGCCACCCGCATGGTCCGCGACTACGTGCAGCAGCTGTACGTGCCGGCCGCGGGGTCCTCGCGGACCATGGCGCAGGGCGGGTACGCCCCGGCCCGCAATGAGGCCGCCTGGCGGGCCCGGCTGCTGGACCACTGGGGCACCGTGCGGGTGGCCCACGTCGAGGCCACCGGCGCGGGGGACACCCCGGAGATCGGCTCGACGCTGGCGCTGCGGGCCGAGGTGGAGCTGCCCGGGCTGACGCCGTCGGACGTGCAGGTGCAGGCGGCCTACGGCCGGGTGGACGACGCCGAGATGCTGCACGACGTGACGACGGTGCCCATGGCGCACGAGCACACCGACGGCTCCCGGCACTGGTTCACCGCCACCCTGCCGCTGGAGCGCACCGGCGCGTTCGGCTACACGGTGAGGGTGCTTCCGTACTCCGAGCACCTCGCCGACCCGGCCGAGCTCGGGGTGGTCTCCAGCGCCTGAGCTGGGGCGTTCGGGGACGGCCCACGAACCACAGCAGTCCCGGGGGTCGCACCGGCCCCCGGGGCCGCTGCCCGCCCGGCGTGGCGGCACCACGGGGCCGCCTCCGCCCGCCCGGGGTCACTAGTCTGGAGTCCATGCCCGACCGCTGTGAAGTCCTGCCCGGAGACTCCGTCGTCGCCCGACGCGGCGGCGGACTGCTGTGGGCGGACGCACCGGGCTCGCCCGCCCTGGTGGCCGCCCTGCACGCCTGCCTGGGGGTGTCCGGCCCCGGCGCGGATCGGGTCCTGGCCGCCGTCGCCGGCCAGGTCGCCCCGCTCGGCGGGAGCTCCGCCTCCTTCGCCCTCGTGCTCGTGGACACCGCCGGGGGTTCGGGCACCGGCGTGGCGCTGTGGGCGGGCAAGGGCCAGCCCGCCGTCGACGGTGTCCCGGTCTCCGGTTCCTCGGTCGAGGGCTGCACGCTGGCCGTCGGCTTCCAGCTGGGCCAGACCCTCTACGTCGGCCCCGGTCAGCCGGCGCCGCACATGCCGCCGGGCGTGGCCTACGACCTGGTCGAGGGCACCGTTCCCGGCTCCGGGGCGATGCTGCAGCTGGCCGCCCCCGCGCACCCCGCGGCCGCCGCCCAGCCGGCCGCCGCGGCGTCGTTCACCGCCGGGTCCGACGCCGGCTTCGGCAGCGGCGGGTTCACCGCCGCGCCGGCCCCGCAGGCGCCGTCCCAGCAGGAGGGCGAGGCGACCGCCTTCTGGAAGCCCGAGCCCCCCGCCGCGCCGATCCTGCGCTTCGACGACGGCCTGGTCGTCACCGTCGACGAGGACCTCGTCCTCGGCCGTCGTCCCGACAACCACGAGCTGGTCGCCAGCGGCGCGGCCCGGCCGGTGGCGATCGCCGACACGCAGAACGTGCTCTCCTCGGCGCACGCGGCGATCCAGCGCAACGGCCGCGAGGTCTCGCTGGTCGACCTGGGCTCGCTCAACGGCACCCACGTCGCCGGCCCCGAGGCCACCGAGTGGACCCAGCTCGAGCCGGGGGTGGCCCACCCGCTCTCCGACGGCGACCGGCTGCTGCTGGGCTGGACCGTCATCACCTTCGAGCAGCCCCAGGACTGAGTTCCGCCGTCCCGGGGACTTTCTGTACCGAAAGTCCCCGGGACGGTCGGGACTTTCGGTACAGAAGGTCCCACCGGGATGGCGTCAGGGGCGGCGGAGCACCCGCAGCAGCCACACGCAGCGGGCGGGCATCTCCAGCGGCCCCGGCGCGACGACGGCCGGGCGCGGCGGGGTCCCGGCCGGGTACTCGGTCGAGACGACCAGCTCGTAGCCGTCGCCCCACGGCGGGCCGGGCAGGTGCACGGTCACCGGCTGGGCCCCGGCGTGCAACCACACCAGGTAGGAGTCGTCGACGATCGGCCGGCCGCGCTCGTCGCGGTGCCGGATGCCGCGGCCGTCGAGGTACATCCCGATCGTCTGCAGGCCGGTGTCGAACCAGTCGGCGGTGCTCAGCTGCCGGCCGCCGGGGGCGAACCAGGCCAGGTCGCGGGTGCCGCCGGTGTCCGGCAGCTCGTGGCCCTCGAAGAAGGCCTCCTGACGCAGCACCGGTGAGGTCCGGCGGAGGGCGACCAGCCGGGCGACGAACGCGCACAGGTCCTCGTCCGGGGACTTCCAGTCCAGCCAGGAGATCTCGTTGTCCTGGCAGTAGGCGTTGTTGTTGCCCCGCTGGGTGCGGCCGGTCTCGTCGCCGGCGGTGAGCATCGGCACGCCGGTGGACAGCAGCAGCGTCGCGAGGTGGTTGCGCACCTGCCGGGCGCGCAGGGCGATCACCTCCGGATCGTCGGAGGGCCCCTCCACCCCGCAGTTCCAGTTGCGGTTGTGGCTCTCGCCGTCCCGGTTGTCCTCGCCGTTGTCCTCGTTGCGCTTGCGCTCGTAGGTGACCAGGTCGGCGAGGGTGAACCCGTCGTGGGCGGTGACGAAGTTGATGCTGGCGAACGGCCGCCGGCCGTCGGAGCGATAGAGGTCCGAGGAGCCGGTCAGCCGATAGGCCAGGTCCCGGACGCCGACCCGGGCGCCGGACCACACGTCGCGCACCGTGTCGCGGTACCTGCCGTTCCACTCGGTCCACAGCGGCGGGAAGTTGCCCACCTGGTAGCCGCCCTCGCCGACGTCCCACGGCTCGGCGATGAGCTTGACCTGGCTGACCACCGGGTCCTGGTGCACGACGTCGAAGAACGCCGACAGCCGGTCGACGTCGTGCATCGACCGGGCCAGCGCGGCGGCCAGGTCGAACCGGAAGCCGTCGACGTGCATCTCGGTCACCCAGTAGCGCAGCGAGTCCATCAGCAGCGCCAGCACCGGCGGCCGGCGGACGTCGAGGGTGTTGCCGCAGCCGGTGTAGTCGGTGTACCGGGCGGGATTGGCGCCGTCGAGCCGGTAGTAGCCGCCGTTGTCGATCCCCTTGAACGACAGCGTCGGCCCGGTGTGGTCGCCCTCGGCGGTGTGGTTGTAGACGACGTCGAGGATGACCTCGATGCCCGCGGCGTGCAGCGCCTTGACCATCGCCTTGAACTCGGTCACCTGCTGCCCGCCGGAGCCGGCGGAGCTGTAGGCCGCGTGCGGGGCGAAGTAGCCCAGGGTGTTGTAGCCCCAGTAGTTCGACAGCCTGCGGCGCAGCAGGTGCGGCTCGCTGACGAAGTGGTGCACCGGCAGCAGTTCCACCGCGGTGACGCCGAGCGCCTGCAGGTGCTCGACGAAGGCGGGATGGGCCAGGCCCGCGTAGGTGCCGCGCAGGCCGGGCGGCACGTCGGGGTGGCTCATGGTCGCGCCCTTGACGTGCACCTCGTAGATGACCGTGTCCGACCAGGGGGTGCCCGGCCGCCGGTCGCCGTCCCAGGGGAACGAGTCGTGGACGATCACCCCGCGCGGCACGAACGGCGCGGAGTCGGCGGGGTCCGGAACGGCGGCGTCGATCGCCTCGCCGCGGTAGCCGAACAGCGCCGGGTGCAGCGTCAGCTCGCCGTCGACGGCGCGGGCGTAGGGGTCCAGCAGCAGCTTGGCCGGGTTGTACCGCAGCCCGGCGGCGGGGTCGTAGCCGCCGTGCACCCGGTAGCCGTAGCGCTGGCCGGGGCCGACGCCGGGCAGGTAGCCGTGCCAGACCTGGTGGGTCGTCTCCTGCAGCCGGTGGCGGTGCTCGGCCCCGTCGGCGTCGAACAGGCAGAGGTCGACCGCCTGGGCGCCGGCCGACCACAGCGCGACGTTGGTACCGGTGCCATCCCAGTGCGCGCCGAGCGGCGTGGGGGATCCGGGCCACACCTCGACGTCCTGGGTGCTCGTCCTCACGGCTGAATCGTGCCTGGCCGACGCCGGACGGGTGGCATGTGGCCTCCGGCGGGTTGGTTGGATGGGGAGCGTGTCGAGCAGTGTCGCCTCCGCCGAGGCGGTCGTGGAGATCAGCGGCGTGGACGTCGTCCGCGGGCAGACCTACCTGCTGCGGGCGGTGGACTGGACCGTTCTGCCGGACCAGCGCTGGGTGGTGCTGGGCCCCAACGGCGCGGGCAAGACCACGCTGCTGCAGCTGGCCGCCGCCCACATGCACCCGACCCGGGGCGAGGTTCGGTTGCTGGGCGAGACCCTCGGCGCCGTCGACGTCTTCGAGCTGCGGCCGCGGATCGGGCTGACCAGCGCCGCCCTGGCGCAGCGGATCGAGCCGTCGGAGCGGACCGGCGACGTCGTCCTGTCCGCCGGCTACGCCGTCGTGGGCCGCTGGCGGGAGCGCTACGACGTCCACGACCTCACCCGCGCGGCGATGCTGCTGCAGCAGTGGGGGGTGGCCGAGATGGCCCACCGGCCGTTCGGCACCCTCAGCGAGGGCGAGCGCAAGCGGGTGCAGATCGCCCGCGCCCTCATGCCCGACCCCGAGCTGCTGCTGCTCGACGAGCCCGGCGCGGGCCTGGACCTCGGCGGCCGCGAGGACCTCGTCAGCCGGCTGACCGACCTGGCCCGCTACCTCTACGCCCCGGCCCAGGTGCTGGTCACCCACCACGTGGAGGAGATCCCGCCCGGCTACACGCACGCGCTGCTGCTGCGCGCCGGCCGGGTGGTGGCCAGCGGGCCGGTCGAGCAGGTGCTCACCCAGGAGGCGCTCTCGGAGACCTTCGGGCTGCCCCTGGAGGTGCAGCACTCCGACGGGCGCTACACCGCCCGCCGCGCGGCCTGAGCGGCCCGGCGGCCGGACGCGGGGGACCGGTGCTCGGGACGAGGGCGCGGGCCGGTACGGGTCTCCCCGGAGGCGGGACGGCCGCGCGGCGGTGGAGGGTCCTCGCCGCGGCGGCGCTGACGCTGGGCGTCGCGGTCCAGTGCGTGCCGCTGCTCGCGTTCCCCACGGTCCTCTCGCAGGACGGCCCGGCGCACGTCGCCGGGGCCTGGGTCCTGGTTCACGCCGGCGACGACGGCGAGGTCGGCGCGCTGCTGCGCGAGCACTACCGGGTCGACCTCTCCCCGGTGCCGAACATGCTGGCCACGCTGCTCCTGGCCGGGCTGCTGCCGGCGGTCGGGCCGGACACCGCCGAGCGGCTGCTCGTGCTGGGCCTGGTCGCCGGCCTGGTCGCCGCGCTGGCCTACGCGCTGCGCGGGCTGTCCCGGCGGGCCTGGTGGCTGGCGGTGGCCGCCCTGCCCCTGGCCGGCAGCCACCTGATGGCCTACGGCTTCTACAACTTCGGCCTCGGGATCGTCGGGTTCCTGCTGGCCCTCGGGTTCGCGCTGCGCCGGCGGTCGGGCTGGTCGCCGGGAGCCGTGGCCGGCCTCGCCGCGCTCCTGCTGCTCACCTGGACCGCTCATCTGCTGCCCTGGGCCGTGGCGCTCGGCGGCGTGGGCCTGCTCGCCCTCGCGCGGGTCAGGGAGGGCCTGCGAGACGGGATCCCGGTCGGCGGCGCGGTGCGACGGGAGCTCCTGCCGGTGCTCCTGGCGTCCGCGCCGAGCGCGGTGCTGACCCTGGCCTACCTGCGCACCGGCGACGGGCCGGCCGGGACGCCGTTCGGCCCGCCCACCTCCGAGCGGCTCCAGGCGCTGCTGAGCGGCGTGCGGCCCTTCGTCGTCGGCTGGGGAGGGGAAGAGTGCTCCGCCCTGGCCGCCGCCGTCGCCCTCGCCGTCCTCGCCGCGACCGCCCTGCGGCGGCTGCCCGACGAGGCGCCGCGTCGCCGGGCCGAGCGGACGGCGCTCGCGGTGCTGCTGGTCGCGGCAATCGTGGCCTACGGCCTGACCCCGGAGCGCCTGGGCACGGGCTTCGGGTTCCTGGAGGATCGGCTGGCCTGGTTCCCGGCGCTGCTGCTGGCGCTGTGGGCGGGGACGCGGCCGCCGGGCCGGCGCGTGGGCGCCCTCCTCGCCGTGGTCGTGGTGGCCGCCGCCTCGGCGGCGGTGCTCGTCCGGCTGCCCGTGCAGGCCCAGGCGGCCGCGGACGTGCGCGAGCTGCTGTCGGTGGCCGAGGAGATCCCGCCGGGGTCGACCTTCGTGGTGCTGCAGTACACCCGCGGGGCGGGCGCCGTCCCCGGGGCCCCGGATCCGCTGCGCCACGAGTCCAGCCGGCTCGCCGTCCGGACCGGCGGCGTCGACCTCGGCCACTACGAGGCGGTCCAGCCCTACTTCCAGGTGGAGTTCGTCGGCCCGCGGCTGCGGGAGCGGCTCGACCCGGGGCTGTCCGGTCTGGAGCGGCTCCCACCCCGCGTGGAGCTCGACGCGGTGCGCGGCGAGCTGGACTATGTCCTGGTGGTCGGGCTGGACCGGGCCGGGCGGCGGGTGCGGGAGTCGGCCCGCACGCGGGCGGTCGCCGCGGAGCTCGCCGCCCACTACGAGCGGGTGGCGACCTCGGCCCCCACCGGGCTGGTCGAGGTCTGGCGGGCCGAACAGTCCTGAGCCGTTCCGTTCCGGGTAGCGCCGGATCGCCGCAGCCGGGAGGCTCGGCTGCGCCACCAGCAGCCAAGACGTCGGGACGGTGAGGGGACGCGTGGGGGACGCAGCTCAGGGGACAGGACCACACACCGTCGTCGTGGGCGCGGGGCCGGCCGGCCTCACCGCCGCCCACGAGCTCACCGTGCGGGGGCTGCCGGTGACGGTGCTCGAGGCCGACGACGTCGTCGGCGGCATCAGCCGGACCGTGGAGCGGGAGGGCTGGCGGTTCGACATCGGCGGCCACCGCTTCTTCACCAAGGTGCCCGCGGTGGAGCGCTGGTGGCACCAGATGCTGGGCGAGGACGAGTTCCTCTCCCGGCCGCGGCTCTCGCGCATCCACTACGCCGGCCGCCTCTTCGACTACCCGCTGCGGCCGGTCAACGCGCTCACCGGCCTGGGGGTGGTGGAGGCGGTCCGATGCCTGGCCTCCTACGTGGCCACCCGGATCCGGCCGCCCCGGGACCAGAGCCACTTCGAGGGCTGGGTGTCGGCGCGGTTCGGGCGCCGGCTCTACGAGATCTTCTTCAAGACCTACACCGAGAAGGTGTGGGGCATCCCGGCCACCGAGATCCAGGCCGACTGGGCCGCGCAGCGGATCAAGAACCTCGACCTGGGGAGAGCGGTGCTGCACGCGCTGCTGCCCCGGTCCGGCCGCACCGACATCACCACCCTCATCGACCGCTTCCAGTACCCCCGGACCGGACCGGGCCTGATGTGGGAGCGCACGCTGGAGAAGGTCCTGGCCGCGGGGGCCGACGTCCGGCTGGGCACCCGCTGCGTCACGGTGCACCGGGACGCCTGGGGCGCGACGGCGGTGACCGCCCGGACCGGCGAGGGCCCGGCGGCGCACAGCGAGCGCATGCCGGCCGACCACGTGGTCTCCTCGATGCCGCTGCCCGACCTGGTGCTCGCCATGGACCCCCCGGCCCCGGTGCCGGTCCGGGAGGCAGCCGCGGGGCTGTCCCACCGCGACTTCCTGACCGTGGCCCTGGTGGTGCCCGAGGAGGCCGGGTTCCCGGACAACTGGATCTACATCCACTCCCCGCAGGTGCGGGTCGGGCGGATCCAGAACTTCGGCAGCTGGTCACCGTTCCTGGTGAAGGACGGGCGGACCTGCCTGGGGCTGGAGTACTTCGTCGACGAGGGCGACGAGCTGTGGAGCGCCGACGACGCGGACCTGGTCGCCCTGGCGACCGAGGAGCTGGTCGAACTGGGCCTGGTGCGGCCCGAGCAGGTCGAGCGCGGCTTCGTCGTCCGCATGCCCAAGGCCTACCCGGTGTACGACGACGGCTACGACGAGCGGGTCGAGGTGATCCGGGACTGGCTCGCCGAGGCCGTGCCCAACGTCCACCCGGTGGGCCGCAACGGCATGCACAAGTACAACAACCAGGACCACTCGATGGTGACGGCGATGCTGACGGTCGAGAACATCGCCGAGGGGGCCGACCACGACGTCTGGGAGGTGAACGTCGAGGAGGACTACCACGAGGAAGGGCGCACGCCGTCGGGTCCGGGCGCGACCGGCACCGGGCGGGCGGCCCCGATCCTGCCCCGGCGACGGCAGCGTGCCGCCTAGGTCGGGAACCGACAGCGCTCCGGCGCTCCGGGCCGGGACGGCGGGGCGCGCTCGGGTTCCGCGGCCCACCCCCTGGGCCCGGTTCGGGGAGCGACCGGGGTGCGGGGAGTCCGGGCCCGACCGCGCTCTGGCGACGGCCCTCGCCGTGTGCCTGGCCGCGGCCGTGGCCGTCGGGGTCATCGCCCGGTTCCTCGCGCCGCCGGACCTGTGGCTCGACGAGGCCCAGAGCGTCGCCATCGCCCGCCGGCCGCTGCCGGACCTGTTCGAGGCCCTCCGGCAGGACGGCGCCCCACCGCTGTACTACCTGCTGCTGCGCGCCTGGACCGAGCTGTTCGGCACCGGTTCGGCCGCGGTGCGCAGCCTGTCCGGCGTCCTCAGCCTGCTGACCCTGCCGCTGGCCTGGCGGGTCGCCCGTCAACTGGCCGGCCGCCGGGTGGCGACCGCGCTCGTGGTGCTCCTGGCGACGTCACCGTTCGCCGTCCGGTACGCCAGTGAGGCCCGGATGTACGCGCTCGTCGTGCTGCTGACCGTCTTCGGGGCGATGGCGCTGCGGGCGGTCGTCCGCTCCTCCCGGACCCGGCCCGTCCTGGCGCTGGGAGCGGTCACCGGCGCGCTGCTGCTCACGCACCTGTGGGCCTTCCACCTGGTCGCCGTCGTGGGGCTCCTCGCGCTGGCCCACCTGCGCACCCGCCGCCGGGCGGCGCTGCGGGTGCTGGCCGGCCTGGCGCTGGGGCTGCTCGCGTTCGCCCCGTGGGTGCCGTCGCTGCTGGTGCAACTGGCGCACACCGGAACGCCCTGGGCCCGCGTGGAGGGGATGGCCGCGGTCCCCGTCGCGCTGGAGGCGTGGCAGGGCGGGCGCGAGGTGCCCGCGCGGCTGCTCGGCATCCTGCTGCTGCCGCTGGCCGCGCTGGGCGCGTTCGCGGTGCCGGCCGCCCGCCGTCCGGGGGCCGCCACGGTCCTGCTGTCGCTGCGCCCGCGCCGGTCCCGCGGCCTGCTGCTGGCCCTCGCGGGCGGCACCCTGCTCGTGGCCGGGGTGGTCAGCGACCTCACCGGCAGCGCCGTGGGCGGCCGCTACACCAGCGTCGCCCTCGTGCCGTTCCTGGCGCTCGTCGCCTGCGGGATCGCGGCCCTGCCGACGGGCCGGGCCCGCGGCGTGGCCCTGGCGGGGGTGGCCGCACTCGGCCTGACGACGGCGGTGACGGCGCTCCCCGCTCCCCGGACGCAGGCCGGCGAGGTGGCCCGGGTGCTGGCGACGGCCGGACCCGCGGACCTCGTCGTCTTCTGCCCCGACCAGTTGGGGCCCTCGGTGGCGCGGCTGGTTCCCGCCGGTCCGCAGCTCGTCGGCTACCCGGATCTGCGCCCGGTGGACCGGGTCGACTGGACCGACTACGCCGAGCGGGTCACCCGGCTGCCGTCGGAGGCGGTCGCCGCGGCGGTCCTGGACCGCGCGGGGGGAGCGGCGGTCTGGGTGGTCACCGGGCGCGGCTACCAGGTGCCCTCCGACCGGCGGTGCCGGGACCTGGTGGAGGCGCTGGCCGAGGTCCGCGGGGAGCCCGAGCTCGTGGTCGCCCTCGACCGGGAGGTGCACGAGGGCCAGCGGCTGGAGCGGTTCGCGCCCGCGCCGGCGGGGTGAGCCGGAGGGCGGCCCGCCGGGTTCGGGCGGTGCCCGCCGGCGCCCCTGGCTAGGGTGCCTCGACGACGTCGTCCCACCCAGGAGGCCCTTCGCGATGGCAGCGCCGGAGTTCGTGACCCTGCAGGTCGAGGACGGGGTGGGCACGATCCGCCTCGACCGGCCGAAGATGAACGCGATCAACGAGCAGCTGCACCGGGAGGTCCGCGGCGCCGCCCAGGAGGCCGCGCAGCGCGAGGACGTCCGGGCCGTGGTGATCTACGGCGGCGAGCGGGTCTTCGCCGCGGGCGCCGATATCAAGGCGATGTCCGTCCTCGACCGGGCGGCCATGGAGTCCTGGGGCCGGGAGCTGACCACCTCCTTCACCGAGGTCCAGCGCATCCCCAAGCCGGTGATCGCCGCGATCACCGGCTACGCCTTGGGCGGCGGCTACGAGCTCGCGCTGTGCGCCGACTTCCGGGTCATGGGCGCCGGGGCGAAGGTCGGCCAGCCGGAGATCCTGCTCGGGATCATCCCGGGGGCCGGGGGCACGCAGCGGCTGGCCCGGCTGGTGGGCCCGGCCCGGGCCAAGGACCTCGTCTACACCGGCCGGCACGTCGGCGCGGAGGAGGCGCTGGAGATGGGGCTCGCCGACGCCGTCGTGCCCGACGACGAGGTGTACGTCACCGCGGTGGCGATGGCCCGCAAGTTCGCCGCCGGCCCGCCGCTGGCGATGGCCGCCGCCAAGCGGGCGATCGACGAGGGCCTGGACGTGCCGCTGGCCGAGGGACTGGCGCTGGAGAGCCGGTTGTTCGCCGAGCTGTTCGACACCGAGGACCAGAAGACCGGCATGCGCTCCTTCCTCGAGCACGGCCCCGGCAAGGCCGCCTTCAGCGGGCGGTGACCCGCCGGGGGCGGAACGTTTCCCGGCCCGACGTCCGACGTCCACGGGCGTCGACTGCGCCGGGACGACCCCCCTCCGACACAATCCCGGCAGGCCCGTCCGGGCCGGCCCGACGGGGTGCCTGGCCGGACGAGCACCGACCACCGGAGGAGAGCCCGTGCGACGCACCGTCAGGAGAACCGCCAGGAGCAGGAGCACCGCGGCGGTCGCCGTCGTGACCGCCGCCCTCACCCTCGCCGCCTGCGGTTCCGGGGACGACGGCGGTGGCGGCGGGGGAGGGGGCGGCGGCACCGACGCCGCCTCCGCCACGTCGGCGGAGGACTTCGGAGGGATGGACGCCCTCGTCGAGGCCGCCCAGGCCGAGGGCGAGCTCAACGTCATCGCGCTGCCGCCGGACTGGGCGAACTACGGCGAGATGATGGAGACCTTCACCGAGAAGTACGGCATCCAGATCAACAGCGCCTCGCCGAACGGCTCCAGCCAGGACGAGATCAACGCGGTGACCAGCCAGCGCGGGCAGGACCGCGCCCCCGACGTCCTCGACCTCGGCACCTCCTTCGCCCGCCAGGCGCAGGCGCAGGACCTGCTCGCGCCGTACCGGGTCGAGACCTGGGAGGAGATCCCCGAGGGGCAGAAGGACCCCGAGGGCCACTGGTACAACGACTACGGCGGCTACATCTCGATCGGCTGCAACGCCTCCGTGGTCGCCGAGTGCCCGACCACGATGGCCGACCTGCTCGAGCCGCAGTACGCCGGCCAGGTCGCGCTCAACGGCAACCCGACGCAGGCCGCCGCGGCCTTCGCGGGCGTCTGGGCGGCCGCGCTGGCCAACGGCGGCAGACTGGACGACATCGGCCCGGGCATCGACTTCTTCGCCGAGGTGAAGGCGGTCGGCAACTTCAACCCGGTCGAGATCACCCCGGCGACGATCCAGAGCGGCGAGACGCCGATCGCCATCGACTGGGACTACCTCAACGCCTCCTTCACCGAGACCTTCGCCGAGCAGGGCGTCGAGTGGGAGGTGCACGTCCCGACCGACGGCCTCTTCGGCGGCTACTACAGCCAGGCGATCAGCCGGTACGCGCCGCACCCGGCGGCCGCCCGGCTCTGGCAGGAGTTCCTCTACAGCGACGAGGGGCAGAACATCTGGCTCCGCGGTGGCGCGCGCCCCGTCCGCCTGCCGGCGATGGAGGAGGCCGGCACGGCCGACCAGGAGGCGCTCGGCACGCTGCCGCCGGTGGAGGGCACCGCCGGGTTCCCCACCCAGGAGCAGGAGTCCGCGGCCCAGCAGGTGGTGGCGGCCCGCTGGAACGCGGAGATCTCCGGCTGACCGCCCGCATGACCGACACGACGGCGACTGCGGCGGGCCCCGCCCTCGACGCGGACCGCCCGGTCCCGGTCGAGGGCGGG
>DATAAV010000147.1:0-12616 GCA_036259935.1 Geodermatophilus sp.
CTCGTCGCGCGGTACTTCGGCGGCCGGTATGAACCACCAGCGCAGGTGCAGGGTCTTGTCCATGGGCAGGCCCCGCCACAGGTCCCGGACCGTGCTCAGGTGTTCCAGTCCGGTGTGCGCCACGAAGACGACGTCGGCGTGCGGCGCTGCCCGCAGCGCCGCAGTGACCCCGGCCGGACGCGGTGGCAGCACGTGCCGCAT
Source organism: Geodermatophilus sp. (assembly GCA_036259935.1). Classification (GTDB taxonomy): domain Bacteria; phylum Actinomycetota; class Actinomycetes; order Mycobacteriales; family Geodermatophilaceae; genus Geodermatophilus. Next base: position 202 of record DATAAV010000147.1, read on the forward strand.
CGCCTCGGCCCGGCGCACCGCGGACACCAGCCCTCGGTCGCGCAGGCGCTGGATGGCCCGGAACCGGCGCCGTGGGGTGAAGTTCGCACCCTCGGGGAAGATCAGCAGCGCGTCCTCCTCGCCCAGACCGCGGGCCAGGTCAGCGATCGCCTCCGCGGAGCTGTACCCCACTCCCGGATCAGCCGTGAGGAAGTGGTTGGGCAGCCGGTTGAGGTAGACGTCGATCAACGGATCCAGCTGCAGCACGTCCTTGAGCACGATCCGCGGCTGGCGCAGATGGTCCCGGTTCATGAGCGTGTGCACGAGCAGGAACGAGTCACCCGGTCCGGCGTGACGAGCGAGCACCACCATGGCGTTCGTCGAGCCCGGCACCCCGTCGTCCAGCGGTGACCAGGACGCGCCGTCGGTGACCAGCCGCAGCGCGAACAGCCGCCGCGCCACCCGCATGAGCACGTCGAGCAGGAGGCGCAGCACGGTGTAGTGCGCCGCCCGGACGGCCCGGTCGTCCAACCGGCGACCGAAGCCGCTGAGCACCCACAGCACCGCTGCGACCACGAGCCCGACCACCTGCAGCGCTAGATACACCAGCGCGAAGCACAGCAGCCGCAGCGCGTACCAGCGCCCCGGCAACCACACCGAGACGACCACCGCCACGACCACGAGCACGGGCAGCAGCATGACCGCGGCCGCCAGCACACCGACGAGCAGCGGACCGGTGACCCGGCGAACGCGGCGGGGCGGCAGCACGTCAGGCCGTCCCGTCGCCGGACGCACCAGACCGCTCCAGATAGCCCCGGGCCGCGACATACGCCCGGTCGATCCGGTCGGGCACGCCGGAGAAGTCGCGGTATCGCAGGCTCCGCAGGTCGCCGGCCGCGGGCGAGGCCTGCTCGCCCGAGGGCAGCACATGCACCGTGACGCCCGGGGGTAGCTCGGCCAGGTCGGCGGCGAACCGATGCCTCCGGGCGATCTCGAAGGCGACCAGCGCGACCTCCCACGGCCTGGCCGGCGGGCGCAGCGGACGGTCGATCCGCCCGACGTGCAGCACGTAGACCGTGTCGGCACCGAGGGCGACCGCCCGGCCGACCGGGATGCTGTGCACCAGCCCCCCGTCCAGGTAGTGCTCGCCGTCGAACTCGACCGGCGGCAGCAGCCCGGGGACCGCGCAGGAAGCGAGCACCGCCTCGATCAGCGCGCCGTCGGTGAACCACTGCTCGGCCGCCCGCTCGATGCTGGCCGCGACACACTGGAAGGGAACCGGCAGCTCGGCGAAGGTCTGAACCGGCAGATGCGCCGTGAGCAGGTCCCGCAGCGGTTCCCGCGGATGCAGATGTGTGCGGGTCCGCACCAAGGTGCCCACACGGGCCAGAACGGACCCTGCGAAGACCCGCTTGGAGGCCAGCTCCTCCCACACCCCACGCAACCGGTCCACCGCGCTCGGCGAGGGGTCAGCGGCGACGAACGCACCATTGATCGCGCCCACCGACGTGCCCACGATCAAGTCGGGGTGGATCCGGTGCTCGAACAGAGCTTGCAGCATCCCGACCTCGGCAGCACCGAGCACTCCCCCACCACCGAGGACGAATGCCGTGCCGCCCCGCCCGGCCGGCACCCGCGTCGATGCCATGGTCGCATCGTGCCACCCGCAGCGACCTCGGCAGGACGGGCGCAGCATGAGCAGAGGGCAGGGCGACACCAAGGGTGCCGCCGCAGCGGGTCAGCCAGGCTTTGAGCCTCATCGGCGCTCCGGAGCGGAATCCCCACGCCGGATGCGGGAGTGGTCCGGCCGACCTCCTCCATGACCTCCCGGTCCGGTTGGTGTCGGTGCCGGGGCGTTCGCGGTTAGCCCTCGCAGGCCGCGGGCCGTCAGCCTCCGGCGATGGCCGAACGGGCTGCCGCGTCCCGGGCCTTCAGGACCCGGCGGAGGATCTTGCCCGCCGGAGACTTCGGGATCTCCGCGATGAACTCGAGTGCGCGCAGCTTCTTGTACGGCGCCACCCGCTCGGCGACGAAGGCCACCAGCACATCCGGGTCGAGCTCCCGGCGAGTGACGACGAACGCCTTGGGCACCTCACCCGCTGCCGCGTCCGGCACGGCGATCACCGCAGCGTCGAGCACGTCGGGATGGGTGAGCAGCACGGCCTCGAGCTCGGCTGGGGCAACCTGGTACCCCTTGTACTTGATCAACTCCTTGAGCCGGTCGACGATGTAGAAGTCGCCGTTCTCGTCGGCCCGTGCGATGTCGCCGGTGTGCAGCCAGCCGTCGGTGATCGTCTCGGCCGTGGCCCCGGGATTGTCGAGGTAGCCGAGCATCACCTGCGGGCCACGGACCAGCAGTTCACCGGTCTCCCCCGCCGCCACGTCCTCACCGGTCGCCGGATCCACCAGCCGTGCCTCGGTGCCGGGGACCAGCTTGCCCACCGAGCCGGGCGGTGTGGTGGAGAAGTCATCGTCGTAGACCAAATGGGTGCCAGGGCTCGCCTCTGTCATGCCGTAGCCCTGCCGGATCACGCATCCGGTGCGGGCCTCGGCGCGGGCGGCCAACTCCTCGTCCAGCGGCGCGGCACCACTCACGGCCCTCCGCAACGAGGAGAGGTCGTACTCGTCGACCTCCGGTGCCGTGGCCAGGGCCAGCACGAGCGGCGGCGCGAAGTGTCCTCGCGTGACGCGGTGCTGCTGGACGACCTCGAGAAATCCACGCAGGTCGAAGCGGGGCATCGTGACGATCGTCGTGCCGGACATCAGGGCGCTGTTGAGGATGATCGTGAAGCCGTAGATGTGGAAGAACGGCAGCACGCCGCAGACGACGTCGTCCTCCGTCATCCGCCACCCGACACGCATCTGCTCGAGGTTGGCGACCAGGTTGCGGTGGGTGAGCATGACGCCCTTGGACAGCCCCGTCGTCCCGCTGGAGTACGGCAGCACCGCCAGCGCGGACGCCGGGTCCAGGTCGAGTGCTGGCAGCGTGCCGGTCCCGCGGGCCAGGTCGCTGAACGGCCGACCCAGGGAGTGGTCGCCGAGCACGTAGACGCGGTCGATGCCGGTGCCGGCGATGGCCTCGTACGCCTTCTCGACGAACGGTTCGGCCACGATGAGCGCGCGAGCCCTCGAGTGGCCGAGCTGCTTGCCGATCTCGCCGGCGGTGAGGGCGGGGTTCAACGGGGAGATGACCCCACCGGCACGGAGGACGGCGTGCACCGCGACGGCATAGCGGGGCTGGTTGTGACTCATCAGCCCGACGACGTCACCGGGGCGCAGACCGTCGGACGCGAGGCCGGCCGCACCGGCGTCGGCCTGGGCGAGCAGCTCGGCGAAGCTGATGGTTTCGCCCGTCGCCGCGTCCACGAGGGCCGGCCGGTCCCCCCGGCCGGCGGCGTCGCGCAGGACGTGCGCGGACAGCAGGGTCGACGGGATCTCGGAAAGGGGCCGGTCACTGCGGTACATCACGTGATGCCTCCGTTGGCGGCTGGTGAAAGTGGAGGTGTGGGGGCAGACCGACTGCGGCTCGGCGTGTACCTGCTCCCACTGATGGGGGTGAGAGGCCAGGGCGTATCGGAGGAGAGCAGGCGGGGCGGACTGGCACTCGGAAACGGAACCTTCGGGGTTTCTGCACCCAAGATGTGGGCCGGGCGGTCGTCGAGGAGATGCCGAACGGAACCTGGAGTGTCAGCCCGGAAGCCCGATCCCCATCTCGTAGGTCAGCATCCGGTAGGCAGCCGGCAGCAGGGAGTCGTAGCACCGGCGGTAGACGGCGGCACTCTGCGCTGAAGGCCAGTCCGCGGACAGGTAGCGCGCGGGAAGTCCGGGGTCCGCTCGGAGGACCTGCAGCCAGTCGGCCCCCAACAGGGTGATCTGACCCAACGGGTCCTCCTCCCGCGGACCGGCCCACCAGGCGTCGATGAAGGCCTCGTGCGTCTTCCGGATCCGGTCGACCGGCCACGCCCGTCGGATGAAGTCCTCGACCTGAACTCCCGGGAGCGGCGAGGCGGCGAACCACTCCGCGAGGCCGGCGACCTCGGCCAGCCCGGCATCGGCGAAGACCTGCCCGACGTCGACCGTGCCCGGCGCGATCCACAGCCCGTCCCGGAGGCCGCCGAAACCTGCCCAGGTCAGCGCTGCCCTCAGCCGGTGCCGCAGGTCGCGCCGACTCTCCGGCATCGAGTAGCTGAGGAGGGTCCACTGCCCGTCGGGATGCTCGAACGGCGCAGGCGACTCGACCCGTTCGGCCGCCTTGCGCACGAGAACATCGGCCGCCGGGGTGAGCCGGTAATGCGCGGCCCGCCCGACCTGGATGCGCTCGAGCAGCCCCTTGCGCGTCATCCGCGCGAGAGTGGCCCGCGCCGCGGCCTCGGCAACGCCCAGCCCGCCGAACAGGCGGAGGAACACCGCCGTCGGGATGGGCGGCACGTCGCGCCCGGCGACCACACCGCCGAAGAAGCTGAAGATCAGCGCCTGAGGGCGGTGCCCACCCGACGGGGCCTCCGGCTGCGCGCCCGCATCGGCATCGCTCCCGCCCGGCTCCTCCAGCACACCCGCGCTCACGGTCTGCCTCCTCCCACCCCGGCCAGCCCGCCGAAGTTCTCCGCGACAAACGTTAGACGCATCCTTGACGTACGTCACTACAACTTCTAGTTTTCCTGTGACGGTGACCACCCAGCCCCGGTGGCGAACGATGACCATGCGGGTCGCGAGCAGCGCCGTCCACACCCCTGCTGCTGGAAAGGTCCCCCGTGCCCGATCCACTCCTGACCGTGGACGACCTCGCCGTCGCCTACGACGGCGCCGTCCAGGCGCTGCGCGGCGTCTCCCTGCGCGTCGACGCCGGGTCCGTCGTGGCGGTCCTCGGCAGCAACGGCGCCGGCAAGACGACGTTGCTGCGCGCGGTCTCGCGATCGCTCACCAACGTGGGCGGCGCGGTCACCGCGGGCTCCATCCGCTTCGACGGCCACGACCTCGCCCGGCGGGACGCCTCCTGGGTAGTGCGCGCCGGTCTGGTCCAGGTGCCTGAGGGACGGCGCATCTTCCGCGATCTCACCGTGGAGGAGAACCTGCGGGCCGGCGGCTACACCGTGCGCGACGCCCGCGCCCGCAAGGAGGCGCGTGAGCGGGTCTTCGATCTCTTCCCGATCCTTGCCGAGCGACGCGACCAGCGAGGCGGGCTGCTCTCCGGCGGCCAGCAGCAGATGCTGGCGATGGGCCGGGCGCTGATGACCTCGCCCAAGCTGCTCCTGCTCGACGAGCCCTCCCTGGGGCTCGCACCGCAACTGGTCGAGCAGATCGGCGACATCATCGAGCAGATCCACGCGCAGGGGACGTCGGTCCTGCTGATCGAGCAGAACGCGGCGATGGGCCTGCGCGTCGCCGACCGCGCCTATGTGCTGGAGGTCGGTGCGATCACAGCGCAGGGCACCGCCGCCGAACTGGCCGCGACCGACGAGATCCGCGACCGCTACCTCGGCGTGGGTGCGACGTCCCCGACCCGCACGACGCACGAGGAAGCGCCGGTCCCGGTCCCCGTGCACCTTCCCCACTCGTCGGCCGCTCAGGCGCAACGGCTGCGAGTGGAGGACCTGACCGTGCGTTTCGGCGGCATCACCGCGCTCTCCGGGGTGTCCTTCACCGTCCAGGCGGGGACGATCCACGCGCTGATCGGACCCAACGGTGCCGGGAAGTCGACCTGCATCAACGTCCTCGGCGGCGCCTACCGGGCGACGAGCGGCTCGGTGCACTACGGCGACGCCGAGGTGACTGCCCTGTCGCCGCACCGGATCGCGGACCTGGGGGTCGCGCGGACCTTCCAGAACATCTCGCTCTCGCTCGAGGCCACGGTCGAGGACAACCTGCTGGTCGGCCGGCACCGGGTGATGCGCGCCGGCACACCCTCCCAGGCCCTGCGCCTCCCGCGCGCCCGCCGCGAGGAGCGCGCAGAGCGGGAGATCGTCGCCCGCATCGCCACCCTGCTCGGCATCGAGCGGCTGCTGGAGCGCCAGGTGCACACCCTGTCGTACGGAGACCGCAAGCGGGTGGAGATGGGCCGGGCGCTGGCCGCCGAGCCGACCCTTCTGCTGCTCGACGAGCCGGTCGCCGGCATGACCCACGGCGAGTCGATGGTCATGGCCGACGCCATCCGCGCGGTCCAGCAGGAACTCGGGCTCTCGATCCTCCTCGTCGAGCACGACATGCCCTTCGTCATGGGCCTGGCCGAGCGGATCACCGTCCTGGACTTCGGCAAGCGCATCGCGGAGGGGCCCCCTCAGGACATCCAGCGGGACCCCGAGGTCCTGCGTGCCTACCTCGGAACGGCGGCGGCATGACCTACTTCCTCACCCAGCTGGCCAACGGCCTGTCCTACGGCCTGATCCTCGGTCTGATCGCGGTCGGCTTCGTCATCGTCTTCACCTCGACCGGCGTGCTGAACTTCGCGCACGGCTCGGTGCTGCTGGCCGGCGCCTACCTAGTCGCGGTCCTGCACGACCCGATCGGCTTCTGGGCGGCGGTCGTCGTCGGGATCCTCGGCGCGGCCGTGCTCGGCGTCCTCATCAACGCCGTCCTGGTGCGCAACCTGGCCGAGGCCAACCCCGGCACCGCGGCGATCCTCATGCTCGGCGTCGACATCCTCCTGCTGACCGAGTTGACCCGCCGCATCGGCAACCGGGTGCTCGCCATCGGGGCTCCGTGGGGAGCCGACGTGGTCTCTATCGGCGGGGTCACCCTGCCGACGAGCCGGGCGATCGCCGCCGGCCTCGCCATCGTCGTCTTCGGACTGCTGTGGTTCCTCTTCGCACGCACGGGCACAGGGGTCGCGATGCGGGCCGCCGCCGCCGACGGCGACACCGCCTCGCTGATGGGAATCCGGCTGTCCCGCACCGGCGCCGCCGGCTGGGCGCTGGCCGGCGCCCTCGCGGCCATCGCCGGGATCTTCCTCGCCTCCTTCCCCGCCCCCGGCGTGGCGCCCACGTTGGCGATCAGTGCCTTCGCCGCCATCCCCGCCTGGGTGCTCGGGGGCTTCGACTCGGTCGTCGGCGCGATCGTCGGCGGCCTGATCATCGGCGTCGTCACCGCGCTGGCCGTCGGCTACGAGGCCGAGCTGCACTTCCTCGGCCGCGGTCTCGGTGAGGTCGTCCCCTACGCCGTGATGATCCTCGTCCTGCTCGTGCGGCCCTCGGGGCTGTTCGGCCGCAAGGAGGCCGTCCGTGTCTGACCTCCTCCGCCGCCTGCCGGCGATCCTGGCCCTGCTCGTCGCGCTGGGGCTCCCCCTCCTCCTCGACGACTTCTGGCTGCAGACCGGTCTGTTCGCCATGGCCGCGGTGGTCGGGGCGATCGGGCTGACCCTGCTGGTGGGCGTGGCCGGGCAGCTCTCCCTCGGGCATGCGTTCTTCGCCGCCCTGGGCGCCTACACCTACGCCTGGACGGTCGGTGAGGTGGGCGGTCGGGCCGCCGGCCTGGGCCTGCCCCCGGTCCTCGCCCTCGTTCTCGCCGGCGTGGTGGCAGCCGTGGCCGGTGCGCTGTTCAGCCCGATCTCCGGCCGGCTCCGCGGCATCTACCTGGGCTTGGCCACCGTCGGGCTGGTGTTCCTCGCCCGCCACCTCATGGTCAACCTCGAGGCGATGACCGGCGGCTTCAACGGCCGCAGCGTGGAGCCGTTCTCCGTTCCGGGTTTCAGCTTCAGCAACAACGACCCCGACTACCTGGCCATCGCCGGCGTGGAGTTCCAGGGGCTGCACCGGCTGTGGTACCTGTTTCTGGCCGTCGTCCTGCTCGCCGCGTGGTTCGGCCGCAACGTCAGGGCCAGCCGCACCGGCCGGGCCCTGGCCAACGTCCGCGACAGCGAGGCCGCGGCCGCCGCGATGGGCATCCACGTCGCGCGGGCCAAGGCCACCGCGTTCGTCCTCTCCTCCGCCTACGCCGGGATCGCCGGCGCGCTGATGGCCCTCGCCTATGGCCGGATCGCCCCCGACCTGTTCGGCCTGCAGCTGTCCATCGACTTCCTGATCATGATCGTGCTCGGCGGGCTGGGCTCCATCGCCGGCGCCGCGGCCGGTGCGGTCTTCGTCGTGATGCTGCCGCTGGTGCTCACCCAGTACAGCTCCGAGCTGCCGTTCCTCGCGACCCCCGGCTCCGGCGGACTCGACGCGGCCACGCTGTCCCGGCTGCTCTACGGCGCGGCGATCATCGCCGTCCTGCTCTTCCTCCGCGGCGGCCTGGCCGGCGCCGCGAGCCGGCTCCGGCACCGGCGCGTCCCGCATCCACCGGACACGAGCGGCCTGCCACCCGTTCCCCCGCCGTCGCCGGCTCCTGCCGGCGCGACCACCCCCGCACCGTCCTCGTCCCCCCCCGGCGTCCCGACCAGGTCGAAGGAGACCACCTCATGAAGCACCGGACCCGCACCGCGCTGGCTCTGGCCGGCTGCGTCGCCGTTCTCGCCGCCTGCTCGACGGAGGACCCGAATGCCTCCGGCGGCGGGGGCGGCGCAGAGGGGGACGTGCAGACCGGCAACGGCGTCACCGACGACACGATCACCGTAGGCATGCTCACCGACCTCTCCGGCCCGTTCGCCGCCGGGGCGGCGATCCAGGTCACCGAGACGCAGGCCTACTACGACCGGCTCAACCAGGACGGCGGGATCTGCGGCCGCAACGTCGAGGTCCAGGTGCAGGACCACGGCTACGACCCGCAGAAGGCGGTCACCCTCTACCGCAGCATGGCCCCCAACGTCATCGCCCTGCAGCAGGTGCTCGGCGGCCCCACCTCGGCCGCCGTGCTGCCGCTGGCCGAGGCCGACGGGCTCTACCTCGGCGGCCACGGCTGGGCCAGCGTCGCCCTGGAGTACGAGAACGCCCAGATCCCGGGAACCAGCTACAGCATCGAGTCCGCCAACGCGGTCGACTACCTCGTCGACGAGCTCGGCCTGTCCGAGGGCGACACGGTCGGCGTCGTCTACTTCGTCGGCGACTACGGCAGCGACTCGCTGGCCGGGGCGCAGTACGCCGCCGAGCAGCGAGGGCTGGAGATCGTGCCGCAGGAGATCACCCCGCGCGACACCGACCTGTCGGCCCAGGCCTCGGCGCTGCAGCAGGCCGGGGTGTCCGCGGTGATCCTCGGCGCCGCGCCCGGCCAGCTCGCCTCGCTGGCCGGCGTTCTCGCCTCCCAGGGGATGAACGTGCCGATCGTCGGCAACACCCCGACCTTCGGCCCCTCGCTGCTCGAGACCCCGGCCGGCCCGGCGTTGCTCGAGAACTTCTACACGGTCACCAGCATCGCCCCCTACAGCCACGACGAGCCCGGCGTCCAGGCGGCCCGGGAGCTGTACGAGGCCGCCGACCCCGACGGCGAGCTCGGCTGGGAGGTGCCGCTGGCCTACGCACAGGCCGAGCTGCTCACCACCGCGTTGGAGGGCGCGTGCGAGGCCGGGGACCTGACCCCGGAAGGCGTGGTGGCCGCCATGCGCGAGACGGCCGACCTGGACACCCAGGGCCTGTTCGCGACGCCGCTGGACTACACCGACCCGACCCAGCCGCCGACGCGCACGGTCTACGTCTCCCGCGCCTCCGCAGACGCCCCCGGCGGGCTCGAGGTCCTGGGCACGGTCGAGGGCCCCAGCGCCCAGAGCTACACCTTCGGCTGATCCATGCGCGACCTCCTGGAGCGCTGCGAGCTCCTCGCCCCTCCAGCCGCCGGCCTGGCGGAGCGCGTCGTCGGTGACGTGCTCCGCCGGGCCGCCCGGCTCGGCGGAGCCGACCCCCTGCTGCGCACCGTCACGCCGGCCGGCGAGCAGGTCTGGACGGCGGCGGAGCTGCTCGCCGATGCCGAGCGAGTGGCTGCCGGGCTGCTGGACCGGCACACGCCCGGCACCCGGATCGCCACCTGCCTCCCCAACGGACCCGAGGCGGTGCTGGTGCAACTGGGCGTTGCGCTGGCCGGGATGGTGCTGGTCCCGATCAATCCACGGTCGCGACCGCCGGAGCTGGAGCACGCGCTGCGGCTCTCCGGCGCCGCAGCGATCTACGCGGCCCAGGACGCGGCGGGCAACCCGGCGGCCGACGTGGCCGCGGACCTGGCGCCCGGGCTGCTGGATCTGGCGCAGGTGCACCGGTGCACCGGGAACTGGCGGGCGCTGCTCGGGCCCTCCCCCACCGACCTGCCGGACGTCGATCCGGAGAGCCTCGCCCAGATCCAGTTCACCTCCGGCACGACCGGCCGGTCCAAGGGGGTGCAGATCACCCACGCGGGGATGGTCGTGACCTCACACGCCTTCCGGGAGCGGATCGGCCTCCCGGAGGGAGGGGTGTGGGTCAACCCGATGCCGCTGTTCCACACCGCCGGCAACGTGCTCGGGGTCATGGGCGCGCTGTGGCAGCGCTGCGAGCACGTGGTGCTGCCCTTCGAGCCCGGCCGGGTGCTCGCTCTCCTCGCGGAGCGTCGGGCCACTCTGCTGTCGGCGGCACCGACGCTGCTCGACCTGCTCATGGCCCGGCCGGAGATCGGCGCCACGGACCTGAGCAGCCTGCGGGTCGTGTTCACCGGCGGCCAGACCGTTCAGCCCGGCTTCGTCGACCGGGTCGAGAAGACCTTCGGCGCCCGGCTGTCGATCACCTTCGGGATGACCGAAACCTGCGGTGCGGCCCTGCAGACCTCGCCGTCCGACCCCGACGAGGTCCGGCGGACGACCGTCGGGCGCCCGCTGGCCGGTACGGACGTCCGGATCGCCTCCCCGGACGGCGCGCTCGCGGTGCCGGGCGAACCGGGCGAACTCTGGCTGCGCGGTGCCCGGCTGACCCCCGGCTACCACGACGACCCGCAGGCGACCGCGGCCGCGATCGACCCCGAGGGGTGGCTGCACACCGGCGACCTCGCGGTCATGGACGCGACGGGCGCCTGCCGGATCGTCGGGCGGCTCAAGGACATGATCAAGACCGGCGGGGAGAACGTCTCGCCGGAAGAGGTCGAGGAGGCCGTCGCCGGCCACCCGTCGGTGGCCCGCGCGGCCGTCGTCGGCGCACCCAGCGCGCGCTGGGGCGAGCTGGTCGTCGCCTTCGTCGTGCCCGCCCCGGGAGCCGACATCGATCCCGGTGAGCTGGAGCGGCACTGCCGCGACCGCCTGTCGCCGTTCAAGGTGCCGCGGGCCTGGCGGGTGGTCGACGAGCTGCCGATGACCGCATCGACGAAGATCCAGCGGGCCGAGCTGCGCCGGATGGCCGCGGCGGACCCGGCGCTGCAACCCATGGCAGCCTCATGACCGGTGCGCTGATGGCCGGGCTGCTGCGCGACCTGGCCCGGGAGGGGCAGGACCTCGACGACCTCGTCGCGGACCTGCCGGCCGCCGAGTGGGCCTCGCCCACCCCCGCGGTCGGCTGGACCATCGCCCACCAGATCGCCCACCTGGCCTGGACCGACGAGGTGGCGCTGCGGGCGGCGACCGACCCGGACGGCTTCCGGGCCGACCGGGACGCCACCGGACCGGACCTCTCCGGGCAGGTGGACGCCGCCGCCGCGGCCGGTGCCGCCGTCCCCGTGGCGCAGCTGCTCGCGCGGTGGCGGGCGTCGCGGGCGCGGCTCGTGTCGGCCTTGACCGCGCTGCCACCGGGCACGTCCCTCCCCTGGTTCGGTCCGGACATGAGCGCGCCGTCCATGGCGACGGCCCGGCTGATGGAGACCTGGGCGCACGGCGTCGACGTCCGCGACGCCCTCGGCCGGCCGGTTCTCGCCACGTCCCGCCTACGGGCGGTGGCCCACCTGGGCGTGCGCACACGCGACTTCGCCTTCCGGCAGCACTCCCTGCGCCCACCGGGGGCGGAGTTCCGGGTCGAACTGACCGGTCCGGACGGCGAGGTGTGGACGTGGGGGCCGGCCGAGGCCGATCAGCGGGTCACCGGACCGGTCCTCGACTTCTGCCTGCGCGTCACCCAGCGCCGGCACCGCGACGACCTCGCCCTGCACGCGGTGGGCGCCGACGCCGACCGGTGGCTGGACTTGGCCCAGGCCTTCGCCGGCCCACCGGGTGCGGGCCGGCCGGCCCGGACCCCCGATCGGGCCTGACCCCTCCGACTCACCACCGCGCCCCGCTCCGGGCGCAGCTTGTGCACGAAACCAAGGCCCGCGCGGGCCGTCACTCATACGAAGGAGTTCTGCAGTGGATCTCTCCGGCAAGGTCGCCATCGTCACCGGGAGCGGGCGGGGCCTGGGCCTCGCCTACGCCACCGAGCTGGCCCGTTCCGGCGCGGCGGTGGTGGTCAACGACGTCGACGCCGCCGTCGCCGAGGCCGCCGTCAAGAGCATCGCCGACGCCGGGGGCACCGCGGTCGCCGAGGTGGCGCCGGTGGGCACCAGCGAGGCCGCCCAGGCGCTGGTCGACCGGGCGGTGGGCGAGTTCGGCCGGCTCGACGTGCTGGTCAACAACGCGGGCATCCTGCGCGAC
>DATAAV010000148.1:0-4271 GCA_036259935.1 Geodermatophilus sp.
TCGAGGACGAGTTCGGCCCCGCGGTCCTCGCCGATGCCGCCCGGCCGGGCGGCACCACCTGGGTGGAGCCGGCCTACAAGATGCTGTGGAGCACCAAGGCGCTGCTGCCGGTGCTGTGGCAGCTGTTCGGCAGCGACCCGGTGCTCGGTCGGCTGCTGCTGCCGGCCTACTTCGCCGACGAGATGCCGTCGAGCTGGCGTGACTACGTGCGCAAGCCGCTGTGGGGCCGTGAGGGCGCCAACGTGGCGATCGTCCGGGGCGGGCAGGTCGCCGTTGAGCTGCCCGGTCGCTACGGGACCGAGGGCTACGTCGTCCAGGAGCTGGCGCCGCTGCCCGACTTCCCGGGGGTCGACGGCCCGCACCATCCGGTGCTCGGTGCGTGGGTGGTGGACGGCGAGCCGGCGGGGCTCGGCATCCGGGAGAGCGACGGGCTGGTCACCGACAACCTCAGCTACTTCGTCCCGCACACCATCGACCACTCGCCGCGCTGAGCCGCCGCGGCCCACCTAGGTTCGGGGCATGCCCCTCTCCGGCGAGTACGAGCCCAGCACGCAGAAGTGGGTCCGCGACCAGGTCGAGCGCTACGAGGCGACCGGCGGCCGGGAGGCCAACACCCTGCGCGACACCGGGCTGCCCGTCGCCATCTTCTGGACCCGTGGGATCACGACCGGCAAGGTGCGCAAGACCCCGCTCATGCGGGTCGAGCACGACGGGGCCTACGCCATGGTCGGCTCGCAGGGCGGGGCGCCGAAGCACCCGGCGTGGGTGGCCAACCTCCGCGCGCACCCCGAGGTGACCGTCCAGGACGGCCCCGAACCGTGGGACGGCGTCGCCCGCGAGGTCACCGGCGAGGAGAAGGCGCAGTGGTGGGAGCGGGCGGTGGCGGCGTACCCGCCCTACGCCGAGTACCAGGAGCGGACCGACCGGGACATCCCGGTCTTCGTCGTCGAGCGACGCGACCGCTGACGTCCCCGACGGCGCGGGAACCGCTGGCGGGTCGGCCGGGTCTCGGCCAGACTGCACCGCCGATCCCCGCCGTCGACCTCACCGAGGACCGCCCGTGCCGCTCAGCATCGCCGAGACCTGCGCCCGCATCGCCGCCCAGCTCAATCCGCCCGGCCAGCCCTTCCGCTACTCCTGCGAGGGCAACCGGATCGTCGGCACCTGGGACATCGCCGACGTCAGCTACTCGAACCTCGTGGCCGGCGGCACCATCGACAAGGACTACGCGATCACGGTGACCCTGGACGAGGGCTCGGGCACCTACGAGTTCACCGAGCGCAAGTCCGAGAGCGAGACCGAGGGCGGGCTGCGCGGCGACGGCACCATCGGCTTCTCCGGCAAGAAGGAGCTGTTCAAGGGCAAGTCGATCGGCAAGCAGTGGGGTGGTGGCGCCGCGCTGAGGGCCACCTCGCACGGGCAGTCCGGGCACACCTGGAGCTACTCGTTCGAGACCACCCGGATCAAGCAGCCGCTGTTCGACCTGCTCCACCACGCCGGCTGGCAGCCGGCGCAGAAGGGCTTCCTCGCCCGCCTGTTCTCCCGCTGACCCGGGGCCGGCACGTTCAGAACCCGGCCACCGCGTGCGGGGTGTAGGGCTCCTCCAGCCGGGCGACCTCCTCCTCGGTCAGCTCCAGGTCGACCGCGGCGACGGCGTCGTCGAGGTGGACGTCCCTGGTGACGCCGACGATCGGCGCGGTGACCACCGGCTTGGACAGGACCCAGGCCAGCGCCACCTGTGCCCGGGAGATCCCGCGCTCCGCGGCGACCGCGGCGACGGCCTCCACGATCGCCCGGTCGCTGCGCTCGTCGTAGAGCCGCTTGCCGACCTCGTCGGTGCCCGAGCGGTTGGTCGTCTCGTCCCAGTCGCGGGTCAGCCGGCCGCGGGCCAGCGGGCTCCACGGGATCACCCCGACGCCCTGGTCGGCGCAGAGCGGGTGCATCTCCCGCTCCTCCTCGCGGTTGAGCAGGTTGTAGTGGTCCTGCATCGACACGAACCGGTGCCAGCCGTGCTCGCCCGCGGTGTACAGCGCCTTGCTGAACTGCCAGGCCCACATGCTGGAGGCCCCCAGGTAGCGGACCTTGCCCGAGCGGACGGCGGAGTCCAGGGCCTCGAGGGTCTCCTCGATCGGCGTGTGCCGGTCCCAGCGGTGGATCTGGTACAGGTCGACGTAGTCGGTGCCGAGCCGGCGCAGGCTGTCGTCGAGCTCGCGCAGGATCGCCTTGCGGGACAACCCCGCGCCGTTGGGGCCCGGCCGCATCCGCATGTACACCTTCGTCGCCAGGACGACGTCGTCCCGGTTCGTGAAGTCGCGGATCGCCCGGCCGGTGATCTCCTCGCTCGTCCCGTCCGAGTAGGCGTTCGCGGTGTCGAAGAAGGTGATCCCGGCGGCGACGGCCTTCTCGATCAGCCGGCGGCTGTCCTCCTCCGGCAGGCTCCACGGGTGGGTGCCCCGGGCGGGCTCGCCGAAGCTCATCATCCCCAGGCAGATCCGCGAGACCTCCAGGCCGGTCGATCCCAGGCGCGTGTACTCCATGCCCTCACCCAACACCGCCCCCCGGACGCCACGCCACGGCGGGGCGGGCCGGGTACTCGACGCCTGCGGCAGCCGCTCGTGCGGTGTTGTGCACGCACCTGCGCTGCTGCAGCACCGCACGACCGTGCGAAGAACCGCAAGACCGGCGCCCGGGGCCGACGTCGGAACGCCGGCGACGTCAGGGCAGCGCGGCGGCGGCCTCCGGGATCGCCGCCGCCACGTCGTCGGGGAAGGCGGTGAACGGGGTGGCGGTGACGCTGCGCCTGGCGCCCCGGCCGGTCCACTGCCAGGTCCCGACGATCCGCCCGCCCAGGACGACGGTGGGCCGGAAGACGCCGTTGCGCCCGGGGACGATCCGCTCGGCGAACTCGGCCGGCAGCGCGCAGCTGCGGTCGGCGTAGCCGAGCACGAACTCGTCGAACCCCGGTAGGAGGAAGAGGCCCTCCGCCTCGGCGCGGCAGTCGGCCAGCAGGTCGGGCGTCTCCGGGGCCATGAGGTACTCGCGGCCCTCCACCGCCAGGGCGGCCAGCCCCGGCCGGGCCCGCGCCAGCCCGGCGCGCACGTCGCCCACCTTCAGCCCCGCCCAGCGCGCCAGGTCGGCCACGGTGGCCGGCCCGTGCCCGGTGAAGAAGCGGGCGGCCAGCTCGCCGAGGGCCTCCTCCGGGTCCAGATGGCGCGGCCGCGGCACCCACTCGTCGAGCAGCACGAACAGCTGCTCGCCGTCGTCCATCGGCCCCAGGCACAGCGTCCCGGTCTGCGCCAGGTACCAGAGCAGGTGGTACCCGCGCTGCCCGGTGATCTCCACGCCGCCGTCGGCGAGCACGCCGAGCAGCTGCTGGCGGCCCAGCCGGCCCCCGCCACGGAGCGCGGCGACGGCCAGCTCGCGGGCGCGCTCGGTGTCGGCCTCGGTGAGCCCGAGGTTGGCCCGGCGCTGCGCCGCCCCGGCCAGCGCGCGGGGACCGAGCAGCTCCAGCAGCCAGTGCAGGTCCTCGGCCGGAACGAGGTGCAAGGTGCCCCGCATCGGCCAGGAGCGCACCACCTCGCCGCCGGTCAGGGCCGCCTCGACGTCGGCCCGCGAGCGGCCGGCGGTCCGCAGCGCGACCGAGGTGAGCGCGCCCGGCAGGTCCTGCGCCTGCACGCAGGTCAGCCGGCGCACCGTCGCCGCCGCGCCGGGCACCGGTGGGCCGGCGATCCGCTGGGCCACCAGCCGCAGCAGCGCCAGTTCCCGCAGCGAGGTCATGGGCGCACTCTCGCAGGCGGGGACGACGTTCCGCGGATCACCGCAGCCGGTGGACCCAGACCAGGTCCTCGGCGTCCGGCTCGGCGGTCAGGGCCGTGAACCCCGCGGCCGCGGCCACCCGCAGGCTGGCGACGTTGCCCGGCTCGATGCCGAGGACGAACTGCTCGACGTCGGCGGTCTGCGGCGCCGCCACCAGCGCGCGCAGCGTCGCGCGCCCGTAGCCGCGGCCCCACCGCTCCGGGTCGACGACGTAGGCCGCGCCCATCGTGCGGCGCCGGTCGGTGGCGGTCACCTCTTCCGTCGCCGGGTCCCACCGGGTCCAGCGGTCGTAGACGTCCCCGCCGATCTGGGCGACCGGCTTCCCGGCGTCGTCCAGGGCGACGAAGGCGTGCGCCCGCAGCACCCGGCGGCCCCGGAACTCCTCGCCCCGGACCGCCGTGCGCAGCGCCAGTTCGCGCTCGGGCCACTCCCGGCCGCCGAGGTGCTGCTGCACC
>DATAAV010000149.1:0-9921 GCA_036259935.1 Geodermatophilus sp.
GTCGGTCATCGTCATCGAGCACCACCAGGCGGTCATGGCGCACGCCGACTGGATCATCGACCTCGGCCCCGGCGCCGGCCACGACGGCGGCCGGATCGTCTTCGAGGGCACACCCGCCGACCTCGTCGCCGCCCGCTCCACGCTCACCGGCGCGCACCTCGCGGCCTACGTCGGCACCTGATCGAGGCCCTCGCGGACGCCTCGGTCCGCCACACCGACCCCCCGCGTCGCTGACACCACTTTCGTCACGGGCGATCTCCACCCGTGTGACACAGTCGCCGCACGGGGGTGAGCGTGGGCATGCGCGTGATCAGGTGCTTCTTCGCCGTGGCGATGGGTCTCTCGCTGGCGGTGTGGGCTCCGGCGGGCGCTCGAGCCGACGCCGGCCAGTCGGTGGTCAACGCCGGCAGCGCAGAGGCGGCTGCCCGCGGCACGACCGCCGGCATCGCCACGTTCGACCGGGCCACCGGCGTCTACCGCGACAACGGTGCGAACGCCCGCCTGCGCTTCGGCTCCGCCTCCATCGTGAAGCTGTTCATCGCCGACAGCGTGCTGCGTCGCGCGACGCGCGGCGAGATCGCCCTGAGCCAGGCCGACCGGGACAAGCTGGGGATCATGCTGCGGTCGTCCGACGACGCGGCGGCGAGCAACCTCTGGAGCCGGTTCGGCAGCTCGAGCATCGTCAGCGACGTCGTCGGCCGGTACAACCTCACCGAGAGCGCACCCCCGGCCAACCCGCGCTACTGGGGGCTGACCCAGATCAGCGCGCACGACGTGGTCGTGTACTACGCCGGCATGCTGTCGGGCGCCGGGGGGCTCGCCGCGAGCGACCGCGACTACATCCTGGGCCAGCTCCGTCAGGCCACCTCCCACGGCACCGACGGCGTGTACCAGTGGTTCGGCCTGCACGACGGGCTGCCCCGCGAGTCCGTTCTGGGCATCAAGCAGGGCTGGATGTGCTGCATGTCCGACGGCTACATCTGGCGGCACTCGACCGGGATCGTCGGTCCTGATGCGCGCTACATCGTCGTGGTCCTGGCCCGCGACCCCGGCTCAGCGGGATCGGCGCACACCAGCGCGTCGACGACCCGGGTGGTCCAGGCGATGTTCCCGGCCGGGCTCATCCCGCGGGTCCAGGGGGCGATCGGCGACCACTGGTACGCAACGGGCGGCCCCAGGGGCCGGCTGGGCCTGCCCGTCACCGGCGAGTTGCCGGCGAGCGGCGGCGCATGGCAGGCCTTCGAGTACAGCCGCATCTACTGGTCGCCGAGCACCGGCGCCCACTGGATCAGGGGCGCCATTCTCGAGGCCTGGGGCACCCGGCGCTATGAGAACGGCTCCCTCGGCTACCCCACCAGCGATGAGCTGCCCGCGAGCGGCGGCGCATGGAGCTCCTTCCAGGCCGGCCGCATCTACTGGTCCCCGGGCACCGGCGCCCGCTGGATCAGGGGCGGGATCCTCCAGGCCTGGGCCGGTCAGGGCTCCGAGAAGGGCCCCCTCGGCTACCCCACCAGCAATGAGCTGCCCGCCACCGGCGGCGCATGGCAGGCGTTCCAGAAGGGCCGCGTCTACTGGTCCCCGAGCACCGGCGCCCACTGGGTCACCGGACGCATCCTGGAGGCCTGGGCCGGCCGAGGCTACGAGAACGGCTCCCTCGGCTACCCCATCAGCGACCCGCGCCCGGTGTCCGGCGGCACCCGCGTCGACTTCCAGCACGGCAGCCTCACGGAGACCTCCACAGGCCAGGTCGTGGCCGGCAGCACCTCCACGTCGACGTCCACCACGTCGACGTCCACCACGACGGCCCCGTCCACCACGACGGCCCCGACCACCACAGCGGCTCCGACCACCACGGTGGCTCCGTCCAGCACGACGAGCAGCCCCGCCACGACGACTCCTCCGACGACGTCCTCGCCGGCTCCCGGGACCACCGCCGGGGAGGGAACGCCGTGACCCGGCGACGCGTCCTGGCCGCGGCAGCCGGCCTGTCCGTCGTGCTGCTCGGCGCCATGGCCTGCACGGGTTCCGGTGACGACCCGGCCGACAGCGCCTCGCCGTCCGCTCCGACCACGGCACCGCCGACCCTCGCCGGAGGGGCAGAGGCAGAGGCGGTGTCCGTCCTGCCCGCCGGTCCGGCGACGGGCACGGCAGTTCTGGCGTACTCCGGCGTCGGCGAGCTCAGCGCACCCTTCAGCGGCGACTGCTCCCACGCCGGGGACGCCACCGAGATCGCCGGCTCGGTCGACACGGCGCAGGTCCGTGTCGAGATCGCGCCGGACGGCGCCCGGCTCGCCCTCGAGGACGTCGGATTCTCGGCGACGTCGGACCTGGCGACGGGTCGCTACGACGTCTCCGGCGGGCACCTCTCGCTCGACGCCCCGCTGGCGCAGGACGGGCAGGTGGTCGGGTCGGTGCAGCTGGAGGTCGACTGCGGCGGCTGACCGAGTCGTCGTCGCAGGCGGGTGAGCCGCCGGCACCGCATCGTGGACCAGTCCGGTCCGCCCAGCCGATCGAGGGGGATTCCGTGCCCAGCCCCGCCGGCCGCGTCCTGCCCCCGCTGGTGAGGCTCCTCGGATTCAAGCGGATGTTCGCCAGCGCACGGGCCACCCTGGCCAAGGCCGACGACCTGCTGGTCCGGCCCGCGCCGTACGGACCGCCCCGCCGGCTGGGCCACGACGTGCGGATCACCGTGTCCCATGACAACGGCTGGCCCGTCTACCAGGTCGCGCCCCGCCACGGGACCCCGACCCGGCACGCGGTGTACGTGCACGGCGGCGCGTGGATCAACCAGATCCACCCCCTGCACTGGCGCCTGGTCGCCGAGGTCGCTGCCGTCAGCGGCGCCGGCGTGACCGTCCCGATCTACCCTCTGGTGCCGGTGGGCACCGCCGGCGCCGTGGTGCCCGCCGTCGCCGACCTCCTCCACGCGCTGGCCGACCGGCACGGCGCCGACCACGTGACGGTGATGGGGGACTCGGCGGGCGGCCAGATCGCGCTGTCCGCCGCGCTGCTGCTCCGTCGACGTGGCGTGCCCCCGCTGCACCGCACCGTGCTGATCTCACCCGCCGTCGACCTCACCTTCGCCAATCCCGAGATCGACCTGGTGGAGCCTCAGGATCCGTGGCTCGCCCGGCCCGGGCCGCGGGCGGCCGCCGAGCTGTGGAGGGGCGACCTCCCGGTCGAGGACATGCTGGTCAGCCCGTTGTTCGCGGATCTGGGCGGCCTGGGACCGCTCACCGTCTTCAGCGGCACACGGGACATCACCAGCCCGGACACCCGCCTGCTGGTGACGAAGGCGCGCGAGGCCGGGGTCGAGGTCGACCACCACGAGGCCGTCGACCTCATCCACGTCTACCCGCTGCTGCCCGTCCCGGAGGGCCGGCAGGCGCGGCGGGCGATCACCGAGGTCCTCCGCGACTGAGAGTGCGGAAGTACCGTCGCCACGTGGCACAGCAGTGGCTCAGCGAGGAGCAGCAGCAGGTGTGGCGGAACTGGCTGACCGTCGCCGAGTTGTTGCCACGGGTCCTCGACGCCCAGTTGCAGCGGGACGCCGGCCTCAGCCACGCCGCCTACGTCGTCCTGGCGATGCTGTCGGAGGCGCCGCAGCGCAGCCGGCGGATGAGCGACCTGGCCCGGCGGGCGAACCAGTCCCAGAGCCGGCTGTCGCACACCGTCGCGCGGCTGGAGGAGCGCGGCTGGGTGCGCCGGGAACGCTCGCCCGAGGACGGCCGGGGCAACGTCGCCGTCCTCACCGACGCCGGGTGGGACGTCGTCCGCGCGGTCGCCCCCGGGCACGTGGACGCCGTGCGGGCCGCGGTGTTCGACCCGCTGACCGAGGAGCAGACCCGCGCGTTCGGTGAGGTCCTCGATCGGATCATCGAGCGGCTCGATCCGGACCACGTCCTGCGCGTCGAGCACGCCTCCGGGGCCGACCGGAGGCCGTAGCCCGCCGGCCGGTCCCGGACGCGGTCAGCGGCCGAGGTGCCGGTAGCGGTGCAGTCGGCTGCGGAACCGCTCGTTGTCGTCGCGGCCCAGCAGCCCGGCCAGCTCCTCGCCGAGCACCCGGCCCAGTCGCAGGCAGAACTCCACCGGCTCGTCGGCGGCGTCGGAACGCTCGGGGACCACGCGGTCGACGATCCCGGCCCGCCACAGGTCGGTGGCCCGCACCCCCTGCGCCTGGGCCATCTCCCCGGCGTGGTCGATGTCCCGGTGCACGATCGCGCTGGCGCCCTCCGGCGGCAGCGGGCCCAGCCAGCCGTTGGCCGCGGCGAGCACCCGGTCGGCCGGCACCAGCGCCAGCGCCCCGCCGCCGGTGCCCTGCCCCAGCAGCACGGCGAGGGTGGGCGCCCTGAGCATCACCAGGTCCTGCAGGCAGCGGGCGATCTCCCCGGCCAGCCCGCCCTCCTCGGCCTCCTTGGACAGCGCCGCGCCGGGGGTGTCGATCAGCGTCACCAGCGGCAGATGCAGCTCCGCGGCCAGGTGCATGCCGCGGCGGGCCTCGCGCAGCGCCGCCGGGCCCAGCGGCGCGGACAGCGACTGGCCGCGCCGGTCCTGGCCGAGCACCACGCAGGGGGCGCCGCCGAAGCGGGCCAGCGCCAGCAGCAGCCCGGGATCCTTCTCCCCGGCGCCGGTGCCGGACAGGCCGACGATGTCGGTGGCCGCCGTCCGCAGCAGTCGGCGCACGCCCGGCCGGTCGGGCCGCCGCGAGGCGGTGACCACCTCCCAGGCGCTGCGGTGGTCCTCGGGGTCGTCGGTGTCGGTGCCGTCCTCGGGGCGGGGCCGCTCGGCGCCGGCGACGTCGCGGTGCCAGGTCCGCCGCGCCGAGAGCACCCGCAGCGCCCGGTCGGCGACCTCGGCGATCTCCTCGTGCGGCACGACGGCGTCGATCACGCCGTGCTCGGCGAGGTTCTCGGCGGTCTGGACGCCCTCGGGGAACGGCTCGCCGTAGAGCGCCTGGTACACGCGGGCGCCCAGGAAGCCGATCGACGCCCCGGGCTCGGCGATCGTGACGTGCCCGAGCGAGCCCCACGAGGCCAGCACCCCGCCGAAGGTGGGGTGTCGCAGGTAGACCAGGTAGGGCAGCCCGGCCTCCTTGTGCCGGGCGATCGCGGCGGTGATCCCGATCATCTGCAGGAAGGCGACCGTGCCCTCCTGCATCCGGGTGCCGCCGGAGACCGGGGCGGCCAGCAGCGGCAGCCCCTCCTCGGTGGCCCGCTCCACCGCGGCGATCAGCCGCTCGGCGGCGGCGGTGCCGATGGATCCGGCGAGGAACCCGAACTCCCCGGCGATCACCGCGACCCGCCGCCCGCGCAGCCGGCCCTCCCCGGTGAGGATCGCCTCGTCGAGGCCGGTCCGCTCCGCGGCCCGGGTGAGCTCGCGGGCGTAGTCCTCGGGCGCGTCGCGCACCTGCACGGGGGAGTCCCACGAGATCCACGAGTCCGGGTCGAGGACCAGGTCGCGCAGGCCCCGGGCGTCCAGCCGGGTGGGGGTGCTCATGTGGCGTGCCCGTCCTCGGGATCCTCGTCGTCGACCAGTGGGACGCCGGCGGCCGCCCCGGTCAGCCAGGCGCGGATCGCCTCGTTGGAGGAGCCCAGCACCGGCGGGGCGGCGTGGTCGCGGCGGGTGGTCTCGGCCTCGCCGTCCGGGCCGGGGGCGAAGAACCGCAGCGGCGGGCCGGGCAGGGAGAGCCGGCCGAGGGTGGCGTGCTCCACGTCGATCAGCAGCCCCTGGGACAGCGTCTGCTCCCAGCCGTAGACCTCGTCGATGGTGCGCACCTTCCCGGCGGGGATGCCGGCCGCGTCCAGCCGGGCGAGCAGCTCCTCGGGCGGGATGTCGGCGAAGGTCCGCTCCAGCAGGGCGATGACCTCCTCGCGGTGCTCGACCCGCTCGCCGTTGGTGGCCATCCCGGGCGCGTCGGGGTCCAGGCCGAACTCCGCGCACAGCCGCCGCCACAGCCCCTCCGAGCCGCAGGAGAGCTGCACGCTGCCCCCGGCGCAGTGGAACAGCCCGTAGGGCGCGATCGACGGGTGGTGGTTGCCCTGCGCACGGCCGACCTTCCCGGCCACCGTCCACGCCGTCCCCTGGAAGGCGTGCACGCCGACGATCGCCGCCAGCAGCGAGGTGCGCACCACCTGCCCGCGACCGGTGCGCTCCCGCTCGATCAGCGCCGCGAGCACGCCGTAGGCGCCGTACATGCCGGCCAGCAGGTCACCGATCGGCACGCCGACCCGCTGCGGATCATCGGGCCCCGAGCCGGTCAGCGACATCAGCCCGGCCTCGCCCTGGGCGATCTGGTCGTAGCCGGCCCGCCGGCCCTCGGGGCCGTCGTGGCCGAACCCGCTGATCGACAGCGTCACCAGCCGGGGGTTGATCTCCGCCAGCACCTCGGTGCCGAACCCCAGCCGGGCCAGCGTTCCCGGGCGGAAGTTCTCCAGCAGCACGTCGGCCCGGCGGACCAGCTCGGTGAGCAGCGCCTTGTCGCCGTCGTCCTTGAGGTCGAGGGTGACCGACTCCTTGTTGCGGTTGGTCGACAGGAAGTAGGTGGATTCCCGCTCGCCGTTCGGCGGCTGGACGAACGGCGGGCCCCAGCCGCGGGTGTCGTCCCCGCTGCCCGGGCTCTCCACCTTGATCACCCGAGCGCCGAGGTCGCCCAGCATCATCCCGGCGTGCGGCCCGGCCAGGGCACGGGTCAGGTCGACGACGAGGACGCCGTCGAGCGGTCCGGACATGCGCTTCGCTCCGATCGGTCACAGCCAGCCGGGGACGACGAAGACCAGCCAGGCCAGGAACGGCCCGACGACGACGACGATCGCGGCGTAGGCGAGGATCTGCTTGTAGAAGCGGTCGCGGTCGACGTCCTGCGCCGCCGCCAGCACCAACGCCCCGTTCGTTGAGAACGGGCTGACGTCGACGATCGTGGACGCCACCGAGAGCGCCACGATCACCCCCACCGCCCCGATCTCGCCGGCGAGCAGGAACGGCACCGCGAGGGAGATCGCGACACCGATGATCGCCGTCGAGGACGCGAAGGCCGACACCACCCCTCCGATGTAGGCCAGCAGCAGGGCGATGACCAGGGGGACGCCGAGCCCGATCACGGCCCGGCCGACGTAGTCGATCGTCCCGGCCTCCTGCAGCACGAACACGAAGGTCAGCACGCCGGCGATGAGCAGCACGGTGGACCAGCTGATCTGGCTGACCGCGCCCTTGTGCCGCTGGGCGGAGAACAGCGCCAGAACCACCGCGACGGTGATGGCGACGAAGCCGATGTCGAGGTCGAACACGAGCGCCAGGACGGCGACGACGGCCAGGCCGACCAGCGTGAGGATCTGCTCGAAGGTCACCGGCTGCGGCCGGTCGGGGTGCGGCTCGTGGTCGGCGTCGTCGCCGCCCACCGCCGGGCCGGGGGCGGCGCCGTGGCCCCGGACGACCGGCCCGCTGCCGTGCCCGTGCTCGGCGTGCACCTCCTCGCGAGCCTCCACCGTGTGCTGGACCTTGCGGCCGACCAACTTGCGCCCGCCCAGCACGAAGAACAGCACCAGGGCGATCGCCAGGTTGAAGAACAGGCTGCCGAGGAAGACCGCCAGCGGACTGCCCGGCAGCCCCTCGTCGTCGACGATGGTGTTGACCGTGACGCCGTAGACGCTGATGGGGGAGAAGCCCCCGCCCTGGGCGCCGTGGATCACCATCATGCCCATCAGCAGCGGGTTGATCCCGTGGCGGGCGGCGAAGCCGAGGGCGATCGGCGCGATGATCGCCACGGCCGCGGGGGAGAGCGCCCCGATGGCGGTCAGCAGGGCGGTGATCGCGAACATGATCCACGGGATCGCGGCGATGTGCCCGCCGACCAGCCGTACCGCCGCGCGGACCAGCAGATCGACCGTGCCGTTGTTCTGCGCGATCGCGAACAGGTAGGTCACTCCGATGAGGGTGAGCACGAGCTCGGCGGGGAAGCCGCTGAGGATCTCGTCGGTGGACAACCCCACCGAGAGCGTGCCCACCACGAACGCGGCGACGAAGGACAGCGCGCCCATGTTGATGGGCAGGACGGTCGCGATCGCGAAGAGCACGACCAGAGCGAGGATGGTGACGATCTCCGGGGACACGGTCCCTCCCGCGACGTCGGGGACGAGGGGATGATCAGTGACACTCTCGCAGGTAACCGGCCGGTACGCGCAGGTCAGCGGGCGAGAAGATCCTCCCAGCCTCCCGTCGGGGTGACCACGGCGGTCACCCGTCGGTCGTGGGCCTCCGCGGGCAGGTCGTCGACCAGTTCGTCGTCGAAGACGACGGCCACGAGCACCGCGTCGGGCCGCGCGTGCACCAGCGCCCGGTCGTAGTAGCCCCCGCCCCGGCCCAGCCGGACGCCGGTGCGGGAGACGGCGACCGCCGGGACGACGACGGCCTCGACGGCCCCGAGGGCGGAGGGGCCCAGCCGCGGGCCGACCGGCTCGCGCAGCCCGAAGCGGCCCGGGACCAGCCGGCCGGTGTCGACCGCCCACGCCAGCTCCCGGCCGGCCGCCGGCACCACCGGCAGCAGCACGCGGGCACCGAGCCCGGCGTAGGCGGCCGGCAGCCGACCCGAGCCGGGCTCGGTCTCGTCCGGGACGAACGCGGCGATCGTGCGGAACGGGGCCAGCCCGTGCAGCAGGGCGCCGGTCACCGCCGCCGCGGCCGCCTCGCGGACCTCCGCCGGGCGGTCCCGCCGGCCGGCGAGGAACCGCGCCCGCAGCGCCGCCTTGGCCGCCACCACCTCGTCCGGACCGGCCACACCCGCAGGCTAGCTAGGCTCCCGGTATGCCGAGCCCGACCACGCGTCGCACGCGCAAGGCCGTCATCCCCGTCGCCGGGATGGGCACCCGCTTCCTGCCGGCCACCAAGGCCGTGCCGAAGGAGCTGCTGCCGGTGGTCGACCGCCCGGCGCTGCAGTACATCGTCGAGGAGGCCGCCCGCGCGGGCCTGCCCGAGGTGCTCATGGTCACCGGCCGCAACAAGGGCGCCATCGAGGACTTCTTCGACCGCGTGCCCGAGCTCGAGACCGCCCTGGAGAAGAAGGGCGACGCCGAGCGGCTCGCCGCCGTGCACGCCTCCACCGAGGTGGCGCAGGTGCACTTCGTGCGGCAGGGCGAGGCCCGGGGGTTGGGCCACGCGGTGCTGCAGGCCGCGGCGTTCGTGGGGAACGAGCCGTTCGCCGTCCTGCTCGGCGACGACCTGATCGACGCCCGCGACCACCTGCTGGAGCACATGCTCGCGGTGCAGGCCGAGCACGGCGGCTCGGTGGTGGCCCTGCTCGACGTCGGCCGGGAGAACATCGACAAGTACGGCGCGGTCGCCGTCGAGTCCGGCGCGTCCGGCGACGTCGTCGCCATCACCGGGCTGGTGGAGAAGCCGCCGGTCGAGGAGGCGCCGAGCAGCCTGGCGATCATCGGCCGCTACGTGCTGGCGCCGGAGATCTTCGAGGTCCTGCGGGAGACGCCGCCCGGCCGGGGCGGGGAGATCCAGCTGACCGACGCGCTCGCCACGCTCGTGGACCGCGGCGAGCCGGTGCACGGGGTGGTCTTCAGCGGCCGCCGCTACGACACCGGGGACCGGCTGGACTACCTCAAGGCCGTCGTCCGCCTGGCCGTCGAGCGCGACGACCTCGGGCCGCCGCTGCGGGCCTGGCTGACCGAGTTCGTCGCCGACCTGCCTTCCGAGGGCGCGTCGCCGTCCTGACCGGCCGCGGCCGGGGCACCATCGGGCGTCGGGGCACGAGCGGGACCCGTCCGAGGGGCCGGCCGTGCCGCCCGGGCCGGGGCCGGACGCCGCACGGCACGGTGGAGCGACGGTGGTGAGGATGAGCGAGCAGAGCACGGGCGAGGGGCTCGGGGGATTCGGCGACACCGCGCAGGTCGACCTGCGCCCCGGGCCGGTACGCCCGCC
>DATAAV010000150.1:0-1598 GCA_036259935.1 Geodermatophilus sp.
CGACGGGCCGTCCGGCCCGCCGCCCGACGGCCGCCCGCGGCCAGACCGCCCAGGTCCGCGGCGGTGCCACCCCTGCACCGGAGGAGACAGACGTGCACTGCACTCGTTGTGGCCACAACAACCCCGAGGGCAGTCGCTTCTGCGCGCAGTGCGGCGCGGCGCTGTCCCAGGAGCGGATCGGCGAGTCCACCAGCGTCATCCCCAAGGTGGGCGGCGAGGACTCCGCGGAGACCCCCGAGGTCACCGAGGCCGACGCCCACGCCGGCGCGGTCGAGTCGCTGCCCGCGGGCTCGGCGCTGCTGGTCGTCAAGCGCGGCCCGAACGCCGGCAGCCGCTTCCTGCTCGACCAGGACGTCACCACCGCCGGCCGGCACCCCGACAGCGACATCTTCCTCGACGACGTCACCGTCAGCCGCCGGCACGTGGAGTTCCACCGTGAGGGCGGCGGCTTCTCGGTGCACGACGTCGGCAGCCTCAACGGCACCTACGTCAACCGCGAGCCGGTCGACGTCGCGACGCTGGCCGGGGGTGACGAGGTGCAGATCGGCAAGTTCCGCCTCGTCTACCTGACCGGTCCGCGCACGGGCGAGCCCGCCGGCGCGTGATTCGGCGCGCAGCCAGGGGGACGGGGACGGTGCCGACGGCACGGACGGCGGCGTGAACGCGGTGCCCTCGCGTGCCGACGCATCCGGGGAGCCCGACGGCCGGCACACGCCGCGCCTCACCATCGGCGAGGTGCTGACCGTGCTCCGCGAGGACTTCCCCGACGTCACGATCAGCAAGATCCGCTACCTCGAGTCCGAGGACCTGGTGCACCCGCAGCGCACGCCGTCGGGCTACCGGAAGTTCTCCTCGGCCGACGTGGCCCGGCTGCGGTACGTGCTGGCCGCCCAGCGCGACCAGTACCTGCCGCTGCGGGTCATCAAGGACCACCTCGCGGCGCTCGACCGGGGCGAGGCGCTGCCCGGCAGCACGCCGCCGGCCGCGCCGCCGCCGGAGGAGGAGGCCGACACCAGCAGCCTGACCAGCGAGCAGTTCGCGCGGGCGTCCGGCCTGGAGGCCGGGCAGCTGGCGGACTGCGTGCAGTTCGGGCTGCTGACCCCCGACCCCGACGGCCGGCACCCGGCGACCGACCTGCCGATCGCCCGGGCGGCGGCGGGGTTGGCCCGGCACGGCATCGAGCCGCGGCACCTGCGCGTCTACCAGAACGGCGCCGAGCGGGAGGCCGGGCTGGTCGAGCAGCTGGTCGCGCCGGTGCTGCGGGCGCGCTCCGAGGAGGCCCGCAACCGGGCCACCGAGAAGCTGCGGGAGCTGGCCGCCCTCTCCGCGCAGCTGCACGGAGCGCTGCTGGAGGCGCGCCTGCGATCTCCTGCGCCCCTGACTCGGGCGTACCGTGGTCGGGGTCGGGACCCGAGTCCACGGCCCCGGCGCCGCACCGCCGTCCACCAGCCGCCCGCACCGATCCACCGCCCGTCCTCGGGCCGCAGCTGAGGGAGCCCCACCGTGCAGGAACTCAGAGTCGTCGGTGTCCGGGTCGAGCTGCCCGGGAACCAGCCGATCCTGCTGCTCAAGGAGACGCAGGGCGAGCGGTACCTGCC
>DATAAV010000151.1:0-11196 GCA_036259935.1 Geodermatophilus sp.
CGCCCTCACCAGCGACCGCGGCCTGGCCGGCGTCGTCACCCTCACCGAGGAGGCCGAGGAGCACCTGGTGCGGGTCGCCGGCGGCGACGCCCGCAAGGCGCTGACCGCACTGGAGTCCGGCGCGGGCGCGGCCAGGGCCGCGGGCGCCGACGTGCTCGACCTCGCCACGCTGGAGACGGCGGTCGCCCAGGCCGCGGTGCGCTACGACCGGCAGGGCGACCAGCACTACGACGTCGCCAGCGCGCTGATCAAGTCGATCCGCGGCAGCGACGTCGACGCAGCCCTGCACTACCTGGCACGGATGGTGGAGGCGGGGGAGGACCCGCGCTTCATCGCCCGCCGGCTGGTCATCTCGGCGAGCGAGGACATCGGCATGGCCGACCCCACCGCGCTGCAGACAGCCGTCGCCGCGGCCGACGCCGTCGCGTTCATCGGCATGCCCGAGGGCCGCATCCCGCTGGCCCAGGCCGTCGTCCACCTCGCCACGGCGCCGAAGTCCAACGCCGCCTACACCGCCCTCGACGAGGCGATCGCCGACGTGCGGGCGGGGCTGGCCGGCCCGGTGCCGCCGGGCCTGCGCGACGCGCACTACGCCGGCGCGAAGAAGCTCGGCCACGGGCGCACCTACAGCTATCCGCACGACCATCCCGACGGCGTCGTGCCGCAGCAGTACCCGCCCGACGCGCTGGTGGGCCGCGACTACTACCGGCCCACGACCCGCGGCGCCGAGGGGCCGATCGCCGCCCGGCTGGCCCGGCTGCGGGCGATCATCCGCCGCGGCCGCTGAGCCTCCGGCGGGGCACGGACGGTCCCTGCGCCCCGCGACTACTGTGACCACGCCGGGCCGACGTCCGCGGATCGCATCCGGGCGTCGCATCTGCCGAGGAACAGGAGACCCCGCGTGTCCGCAGGAGAGTGGGCCGGACTGATCGCCGCCCTGGCCCTGGTGCTGCTGGTGGCGCTGCTCGCCATCCCGCTGCTCAAACTGGGGCGCACGCTCGACGAGGCGACGATCACCATCCGCCAGGCCCGGGAGCAGAGCGCCCCGATCCTGAGCCAGGCCTCCACGACGGTGGCGCACGTCAACAGCAACCTCGAGCGGGTCGACGACATCACCGGCAACGCCGCGAACGTCTCCAGCAACGTGGCCGCGCTGACCAGCGTCGTCGCCGCGACCCTGGGCAGCCCGCTGATCAAGGTGGCCGCGTTCAGCTACGGGGTCCGCAGCGCCGCCCGCAAGAAGCGCGAGGGGCAGGCCATCGCCGAGGCCGCCCGCCGCGACAAGGAACTGCGCCGCGCGCGCCGGACCGCCCGGCGGGCCGCCTGATGCGCCGCCTGTTCTGGCTGGCGATGGGTATCACCATCGGTGCGCTCGTCGTCCGCAAGATGTCCCGTGCCGCCGAGAAGCTGACCCCTCAGAGCATCGCCGGCGCGTTCGTGGAGGGCCTGCGTGACCTCGCCGACGCCATCGGCGAGTTCGGCGCCGACGTGCGCGCCGCCGCCGCCGAGCGGGAGGCGGAGCTGCGCGCCGGCACCGGCCTGGACGCGCCCCTGCCCGACCGCGGCCCGGTGCAGCTCCCCGGACGGCATCGCGCTCACCCGCCCGCCATCCCGGCACCGCACGCCGCCGACCGCTGACCATCCCCACGTCGCCGCCCGCGGGCCCACCGCGCCGGCAGAAGCACGAGACCGAGTAGACCCCGATGCAGACCGCCGAGATCCGCCGCCGCTTCCTGGAGCACTTCGCCCAGCGCGGGCACACCGTCGTCCCCAGCGCCCCGCTGGTCTCGCCGGACCCCTCGCTGCTGTTCACCGTCGCCGGCATGGTGCCGTTCATCCCGTACCTCACCGGCCGGGAGCCGGCGCCCTACCCCCGGGCCACCAGCGTGCAGAAGTGCGTGCGCACCCTCGACATCGAGGAGGTGGGCAAGACCACCCGGCACGGCACGTTCTTCCAGATGAACGGCAACTTCTCCTTCGGCGACTACTTCAAGGAAGGCGCGATCCAGTACGCCTGGGAGCTGGTCACCGGATCGGTGGACGGCGGCGGGCTGGGCTTCGACCCGGAGAAGATCTGGGTCACCGTCTACCTGGACGACGACGAGGCCGCCGACGCCTGGCGGCGGATCGCCGGGCTGCCCGAGGAGCGGATCCAGCGCCGCGGGCTGAAGGACAACTACTGGCACACCGGCCAGCCCGGCCCCGGCGGCCCGTGCAGCGAGATCTACGTCGACCGCGGCTCCGAACACGGCCCCGACGGCGGCCCGGTCGTCGACGAGGACCGGTTCCTGGAGATCTGGAACCTGGTCTTCATGCAGCACCAGATCGACGAGGTGCGCAGCAAGGAGGAGTTCCGCATCCTCGGCGACCTGCCGAAGAAGAACATCGACACCGGCATGGGTCTGGAGCGGGTGGCCTACCTGCTGCAGGGGGTCGACAACCTCTACGAGATCGACGAGGTCGCTCCGGTGCTGCGCCGCGCCGCCGAGCTGGCCGGAGTCACCTACGGCCGCGATCACGACGCCGACGTCCGGCTGCGGGTGGTGGCCGACCACGTGCGCAGCGGGCTGATGCTCATCGGCGACGGTGTCACCCCGTCCAACGAGGCCCGCGGCTACGTGCTGCGCCGGCTGCTGCGCCGCGCGGTGCGCTCGATGCGGCTGCTCGGCGTCGACGAGGCCACGCTGCCGGAGCTGCTACCGGTGTCCCGCGATGCGATGGCGGTCAGCTATCCGGAGATCGCCACCGACTTCGACCGGATCGCCGCGGTCGCCTACGCCGAGGAGGAGGCCTTCCGGCGGACGCTGTCGGCGGGGACCACCCTGTTCGACACCGCCGTGGCCGAGGCCCGCCGGGCGGGGACGCCGACGCTCTCCGGCGAGCAGGCGTTCTCCCTGCACGACACCTACGGCTTCCCGATCGACGTCACCCTCGAGATGGCCGCCGAGCAGGGGGTCACCGTGGACGAGGAGGGGTTCCGCGCGCTGATGCAGCAGCAGCGGGACCGCGCCCGCGCCGACGCCCGCGCCAAGAAGACCGGCTCGGTCGACGTCCTGGCCTACCGGCGGCTGCTGGCCGAGCACGGCCCCACCGACTGGCGGGCCTACGAGGCCCTGCGCACCGACTCCCGCGTGCTCGGCCTGGTCGCCGAGCTGGCCGGGGAGGACGAGGACCGCGGCACCCCGGTGGCCGGTCAGGGCGAGGTCACCCGGGTCGTCCTCGACCGCACCCCGTTCTACGCCGAGTCCGGCGGTCAGATCGCCGACGCCGGCGTCCTGACCTGGGACGGCGGCCGCGCGGAGGTCCTCGACGTGCAGCGCCCGGTCAAGGGCCTGGTCGCCCACCAGGTGCGTGTGCTCGAGGGAGAGCTGCGCGAGGGCGCCGAGCTGGTCGCCGAGGTGGACCGGGAGTGGCGGGTGTCGGCCTGCCAGGCGCACTCGGGCACCCACGTGGTGCACGCCTCCCTGCGCCAGGTGCTCGGCCCGCAGGCGCTGCAGTCCGGTTCCTACAACCGCCCCGGCTACCTGCGGCTGGACTTCGCCTGGCAGGGCGCGCTGACCCAACAGCAGCGGCGCGACATCGAGGACGTCGCCAACGCCGCCGTCCGCGCCGACCACCGGGTCACCGCCAGCTACATGACCCTCCCGGAGGCCCAGGCGATCGGCGCGCTGGCGCTGTTCGGGGAGACCTACGGCGAGCAGGTCCGGGTCGTGGAGATCGGCGGCCCCTGGTCGCGGGAGCTCTGCGGCGGCACGCACGTGCAGGGCAGCGCCCAGATCGGCCCGATCGCGCTGACCGGTGAGTCCTCGGTCGGGTCCGGCGCGCGCCGGGTGGAGGCGGTCGTCGGCCTGGAGGGCTTCCGCTACCTGGCCCGCGAGCGCGACCTCGTCCGGCAGATCGGCGAGCTGCTCAAGACCCCGGAGGACGGCCTCGTCGAGCGGATCAGCGGCATGCTGGCCCGCCTGCGCGACGTCGACAAGGAGCTCGCCGAGCTGCGCGCCCAGCAGACGCTGGCCGCCGCCGGCCAGCTGGCCGCCTCCGCCCACGACGTCGGCGGGGTCGACGTGGTCACCGGCGCGCCGGCCGGGCTCGGCGGCGGGGACCTGCGCACGCTGGCCCTCGACGTCCGGGGCCGGCTGCCGGCCGGGCGTCCGGCGGTGGTGTTGCTGGCCTCCGAGTCCGGGGGCAA
Source organism: Geodermatophilus sp. (assembly GCA_036259935.1). GTDB lineage: Bacteria > Actinomycetota > Actinomycetes > Mycobacteriales > Geodermatophilaceae > Geodermatophilus. The sequence continues at coordinate 4,190 of DATAAV010000151.1, forward strand.
GGTGGCTCTCGTCGCGGCGCTGAACGCCGCCGCGCAGGAGCGCGGGCTGTCGGCGAACGACGTGCTGCGCGCGGCCGCGGGCCCCGTCGGTGGGCGGGGTGGCGGCAAGCCGGACGTCGCTCAAGGGGGCGGAACCGACCCGGGCGGCATTCCCGCGGCCCTCCAGGCCGGCGAGCAGGCGGTCGCGACCGCCGCAGGAAGGTGACCGAGGTGCCCGAGCAGCGACCCGACGACACCGGTCCGGTGGGGGAGCGCGCCGTGCGGCGCCCGGCGGTGCCCCCGGCACGGCCCCGTGCCATGCCCCCGCAGCAGCCCGAGCAGGTCCACAGGACCGAGCAGATCGACCTGTCCGCCGGCTTCCCGCCGGTGCGGAACGAGACCACCGAGATCGACCTCAGCGGTGGCCTGCCCGCCGGCCTGCCCATCCCGCCGCGGCGCTCGCGGCAGGGCCGGCGGCTGGGGATCGACGTCGGCACGGTGCGGGTCGGTGTCGCGATCTCCGACCCGACCGGGACCCTCGCCAGCCCGCTGGAGACCGTGCAGCGCGCGCGGGACGAGTCCGACCTGGACCGCATCGCGGCCCTCGTGGCGGAACACGAGGTGACAGAGGTGATCGTGGGAGAGCCGAGGCACCTCTCGGGTGCGTCGGGCGCGTCGGCACGGGAGGCCCGTGCTTACTCTCGGGCCCTCGCCGGGCGCATCGGGAACGTGCCCGTGCATCTCGTCGACGAAAGGCTCTCCACCGTGACCGCAGCCAGTCACCTGCGTGCCGGCGGCCGGGACAGCCGCCAGCAGCGACCGGTGATCGACCAGGCGGCCGCCGTGGTCATCCTGCAGGCCTACCTGGACGCACAGAAGGGGCGGGCGTGACCGAGCGCGCGAGGTCACGAGGCAGCGCAGCACCGGCGGGCACGCGCCCGCCGGGCGCCGGCGAGGTGGGCAGGTGACCGGGCCGACACCGTCCGGGCGGCGGGGTCGGCACGCCCGGCCCGACACCGGCGGCGTCCCCGTGTCCGGCGCCTCCGACGTGCGCGCCCCGCGCCCCGGCCGCCGCGCCGCCGGGGTCATCGACCGCGGCGCCCAGGCCTCCGGGGGCGACGCGCCGCGTCACGGCCGGCACGCCGATGCCACCGGCCCGCTGCCCGGTGCCGACGGCGGTAAGCCGGACCCGGCCCCGTGGGCGCCGTCCGCGGAGCACCCGACCTCCGAGCACCCGTCCGCGCCCCTCCCGCCGCTGCCGCCGGGTGCCTGGTCGCGGCTGCAGCGCCGCTCCGACGCCGACCCCGGCGACGCCGAGACCGTCGCACAGCCCATCCTGCCGCCCGTGACCGGAGCCCGGTCCGCGGACGCCGACGGGGACCCGGCGGACCCGGCCGACGACGAGGCCGACGAGACCGGCGGTCTGGAGGTGCTCGGCACCTCGGTCGAGGAGGAGCCGCGCCGCCGGCGGCGCCGGCACGAGGACGTCGTCGAGCCCTACGACGAGGACCGCCCCGACGAGGCCGAGGACGGCGACGTGCCCGGGCACGGCGGCGGAGGCCGCGCGGCCCGCCGCGCCCGCCGCCGGCGCCGCCGTCCGCTCGCGGTCGTCCTGGCGCTCGTGGTCCTCGCCGGCCTGGTCGCCGGGATCGTCTTCGGCGGCAAGGCCCTGCTCAACCTGGTCAACCCCGCCAGCGAGGACTACGCCGGCCAGGGCAGCGGCAGCGTGGAGGTGCGCGTCGGAGTCGGTGACACCCTCAGCGACATCGCCCGCGCCCTCGTCGACGCGGGCGTCATCGCCTCCGTCGGGCCGTTCGTCGAGGCGGCCGAGGCCGATCCGGCGGCGATGGGCATCCAGCCGGGCGTCTACGCCATGAGGGAGCGGATGAGCGGGGACGCGGCCCTGGACCTGCTCCTGGACCCGGCCACACGGCTGTTCAGCCGGGTGACCGTCCCCGAAGGGTTCACCGTGCAGGCCACCCTGCAGCGGCTGGCCGAGGGCACCGACACCCCGATCGAGGAGCTGCAGGCCGCCGCGGCCGACCTCGCGGCGCTGGGGCTGCCCGCCTACGCCAACGGCCAGCTCGAGGGCTTCCTGTTCCCGGCCACCTACGACTTCCAGCCCGACGACACCGCCGTCGACATGCTGCGGGCGATGGTGCAGCAGTTCACCGAGACCGCCACCCGCATCCAGCTCGAGCAGCGGGCCGCGGCCACCGGCCGGTCGCCGTACGAGATCGTCACCGTCGCCTCGATGGTGCAGTCGGAGACCCGGCTGGACGAGGAGCGGGCCGACGTCGCGCAGGTGATCTACAACCGGCTCGGGCAGGGCGTCCCGCTGGGCATCGACGCCACCCTCGCCTACGGGTTGGGCAAGAACGGCAACGACCTCACCGTCACCGACCTGCAGACCGACAGCCCGTACAACACCCGCACCCGCGCCGGGCTGCCGCCGACGCCGATCAGCGCTCCCGGTGAGGCCAGCCTGGAGGCGGCGCTGGCGCCGACCACCGGCAACCTCCTCTACTACGTCCTGGAGTCCTCGGACGGCCGGCACTTCTTCACCGCCGACTACGCCGAGTTCCAGGCGGCCCGCGAGCGCTGTGCCGCCGCCGGGCTGGGGTGTGGTGGCTGACGAGGAAGCCGCCGCGGGCACGGTGAAGCGCGCCGCCGTCCTCGGCCGGCCGGTGGGGCACTCGCTGTCGCCGCTGCTGCACCGGGCGGCGTACGCGGCGCTGGGCCTGACCGACTGGACCTACGACGCCCTCGACGTGGGCGCCGAGGACCTGCCGGTGCTGCTGGCCGGCCTCGGGGAGGAGTGGCGTGGCTTCTCGGTGACCATGCCGTGCAAGCAGGCCGCGGTGCAGATCGCCGACGACGTCACCACGCTGCCCCAGCTCCTGTCGGCGGCCAACACGCTGGTCCGCACCGACGCCGGCTGGCGCGCCGACAACACCGACGTGTTCGGCGTCGGTATGGCGCTGCAGTTGGCCGGCGTCGAGCGGGTGGGGCGGGCGGCGATCCTCGGTGGCGGCGGGACGGCGGCCGCCGCGGCGGCCGCCCTGGCCTCGCTCGGGGCCGAGCACGTCGACGTCGCCGTCCGCGACCCGCGGCGGGCCGGGAGCGTGATCCGCGTCCTCGGCGCGCTGTCGGTGCCGGCGAGCGTCCTGCCGCTGGCGGGGGCGGCCGTCGACGCGCCGGTCGTGGTGAGCACCGTGCCGGTCGACGGCCAGCCGGCGGTCGCCGGGCTCGCGTGGGAGGCCGGGCAGACGGTGCTCGACGTCGTGTACGACCCGTGGCCGACCCCGCTGGCCACCGCGGTCGCCGAGGCCGGCGGCACGGTCATCAGCGGGCTGGAGGTCCTGTTCTGGCAGGCCACCGCCCAGGTGGAGCTCATGACCGGGCTGCAGGCGCCGATCGAGGCGATGCGCGCGGCCCTGGACGCCCGCCCGCGCCGGTGACCGTGGTCGCCGCTGCGGGTGCGCAGCGCGCCGGCGGGCCCGCCCCCGGCGGTCCGAGCGGCGGCGGCCGGGACCGCGAGAGGCGGCTGGCACAATCCGGGGCATGTTGCGCTGGCTGACCGCCGGTGAGTCGCACGGCCAGCAGCTCACCGCCATCCTCGAGGGCCTCCCCGCCGGTGTGCAGGTCCGCACCTCCGACCTCGACCTCGATCTCGCCCGCCGCCGGCTCGGCCACGGCCGCGGCGCCCGGATGTCCTTCGAGGAGGACGTGGTCACGCTGACCGGCGGGGTCCGGCACGGGCTCACCCAGGGCGGCCCGATCGCCGTCCAGATCGCCAACACCGAGTGGCCCAAGTGGACGACGGTCATGTCGCCCGACCCGGTGGACCCCGAGGTGCTCGCGGGGCAGGCCCGCAACGCCCCGCTGACCCGGCCGCGTCCCGGCCACGCCGACCTGGCCGGCATGCAGAAGTACGGGTTCGACGACGCCCGGCCGGTGCTCGAGCGCGCCAGCGCCCGCGAGACCGCCGCCCGGGTGGCCCTCGGTGCCGTCGCGCGGGCCTTCCTGCGGCAGGCGCTCGACGTCGAGGTGGTCAGCCACGTCGTCGCGATCGGGCCGGTGGTGGTTCCCGACGGGGTCGTCCCGGGACAGGAGGACAACCCGCGCATCGACGAGGACCCGGTGCGCTGCGCCGACCCCGCGACGAGCGCGGCGATGGTGGCCGAGGTCGACGACGCCCGCAAGAACGGCGACACCCTGGGCGGGGTCATCGAGGTGGTCGTGCACGGCCTGCCACCGGGCCTGGGCAGCCACGTGCACTGGGATCGCCGGCTGGACTCCCGCCTGGCCGCCGCGCTCATGGGCGTGCAGTCGGTCAAGGCCGTGGAGGTCGGCGACGGGCTGGAGACCGCCCGGCGCCGTGGCTCGGTGGCCCACGACGAGATCGTCGCGGAGGGCGGCCGGCTGCGCCGGGTCACCGACCGCGCCGGAGGCATCGAGGGCGGGATGACCAACGGCGAGGCGCTGCGCGTGCGGGCGGCGATGAAGCCGATCTCCACGGTGCCGAGGGCGCTGTCCACCGTCGACGTCGCCACCGGCGAGGCGGCGGTCGCGATCAACCAGCGCAGTGACGCCTGCGCCGTGCCCCGCGGCAGCGTCGTGATGGAGGCGATGGTCGCGCTCGTCCTCGCCGACGCCGCGCTGGAGAAGTTCGGCGGCGACTCGCTGGCCGAGACGCGCCGCAACGCGCGGGCCTACCTCGACGCCCTCCCGTTCCGGTGAGCGGCCCCGTGAGCGTGGCCCGACCGGTGCTGGTCCTGGTCGGGCCGCCCGCCTCCGGCAAGACCACCGTCGGCACCGCGGTCGCCGAGGCGCTGGGCGTGCCGTTCCGGGATACAGATTCCGACGTCGAGGCCGAGGCCGGCACCACCGTCGCCGATCTGTTCGTGCAGCACGGCGAGCCGCACTTCCGCGCCCTGGAGGAGCGCGCGGTCGCCCGCGCGCTGGCCGAGCACGAGGGCGTGCTGGCCCTGGGCGGGGGCGCGGTCACCAGCGCCGCCACCCGCGCGCTGCTGGTCGCCTACGGCCGCGCCGGAGGGTCGGTCGTCTGGCTCGACGTCGACCTCTCCTCGGCGGCCCGGCGGGTGGGGCTCTCCCGCGACCGGCCGATCCTCGGGGTCAACCCCCGGGCGATGCTGCGCACGATGCTGGAGATCCGCGCGCCGCTCTACGGCGAGGTGGCCACGTTCACCGTGCACACCGGGGGCCGGGACCCGGGCGAGGTGGTCGCCGACGTGCTCGCCACCCTGCCGCCGCGGACGGCGGTCCGATGAGGCGGGTGCAGGTCCCCGGGGACAAGCCCTACGAGGTCGTCATCGGTCCGGGAGCGGCGGCCGAGCTCGGCCTCGTCCTGGCCGGCACGTCGCGGGCCGCCGTCGTCCACGCGCCGCCGCTGGCCGCCGTCGCCGGGGCCGCGGTGGAGACGCTGCAGACCGCCGGGGTGGCCGCCGAGGCCGTCGTCGTCCCCGACGGCGAGGCCGCCAAGACCGCCGAGGTCGCCGCGCGCTGCTGGGAGGAGTTCGGCCGGCTGGGGCTGACCCGCTCCGACGCGGTGGTCGGCATCGGCGGGGGAGCGGTCACCGACCTGGCCGGGTTCCTCGCCGCCACCTGGGTCCGGGGCGTGCGGGTGGTGCACCTGCCCACCAGCCTGCTCGGCATGGTCGACGCCGCCGTCGGCGGCAAGACCGGCATCAACACCGGCGCGGGCAAGAACCTGGTCGGCGCCTTCCACCCGCCGGCGGCCGTCCTCGCCGACACCGACGTCCTCGCCGGCCTGCCCGAGGCGGAGTTCCGGTCCGGCCTGGCCGAGGTGGTCAAGTGCGGGTTCATCGCCGACGCCGCGATCCTGGACCTGCTCGCCGCCGATCCCTCCGGCCGCGCGGACACCGCCGAGCTCATCGAGCGGGCGGTGCAGGTGAAGGCCGACGCCGTGGGCGCCGACCTCTACGACACCGGCCGGCGGGAGTTCCTCAACTACGGGCACACCCTGGCCCACGCCATCGAGCGGGTGGAGGACTTCGGCTGGCGGCACGGCGAGGCGGTCGCCGTCGGGTTGGTCTTCGCCGCCGAGCTCGGCGCGCAGGCCGGCCTGCTGACCCGCGCCGAGGTCGACCGGCACCGCGACCTCGTGGCGGCCATGGGTCTGCCCACCCGCTACGCGGGCGACTGGACGACGATCCAGAGCGTCATGCGGGTGGACAAGAAGGCCCGCGGGGCCTCGCTGCGCTTCGTCGTCCTCGACGGGATCGGCAACCCGGCCATCCTGCCCGACCCCGACCCGGCCTGGCTCGACGCCGCCTGGGCCGCCGTCTCGGCGCCGCCGGCCACCCCACCGTCCTTCCGGGAGAGCGCATGACGATCCAGGTGCTGAACGGCGCCAACCTCGGCCGGCTCGGCACCCGGGAGCCGGAGAAGTACGGCACCACGACCTACGCCGAGCTGACCGCACTGATCGCCAAGGTCGCCGAGGAACTGGACCTCGAGGTGCAGGTGCGCCAGACCGACGAGGAGGGGCAGCTGCTGCGGTGGATCCACGAGGCCACCGACGCCGGCGACCCGCTGGTGATCAATCCCGGCGGCTGGTCGCACACCTCGGTCGTGCTGCACGACGCCCTCGCGGCGACCACCGCGCCGGTGGTCGAGGTGCACATCACCAACATCCACGCCCGCGAGGAGTTCCGGCACTTCTCGTACGTCTCCCGCGTGGCCGACGGCGTGATCGCCGGGCTGGGTGTGCAGGGCTACGAGCTGGCGCTGCGCTGGCTGGCCGCAAAGGGGGCACGGTGAGGCGACAGGGAGTGAGCATCGCAGCGAGGTCACGAAGCCGACAGCGAGTGAGCATCGCAGCGAGTGCCAGCGAGCGAGGAGCGGAGCGAGCGCGGAGGCGACCCAGGTCGTCGAGCGAGGAGCGGAGCGACCACGGAGCCGAACGGGGGACACGGTGACCCGGGACACGTCCCGGGAGGCGGCGCGGCGGGACGCGCTGCGGATCACCGCAGCCGAGCGGG
>DATAAV010000152.1:0-11454 GCA_036259935.1 Geodermatophilus sp.
GCGTGCGAGATCGGCGATCTCGCCACCGGGGTGCCAGATCCCGCACGACTCCGGCCAACCCTTCCCGGGGCGGGCAGCCGGCGGCCGGCCCGGTGTTAGAACCGGACGGGGGCGCACACCGGGTGCGCCGGGCTGGGGGACGGCGTGGCGATGCTCCTGGCGCTGGCCAGCGCCCTGGTCTACGGCGCCGCCGACTTCTGCGGTGGCCTGGCCACCCGCCGGGCGACCGCGTTCGCGGTGGTGGCGTTCTCCCAGGCCGCGGGCTTGGTGCTGCTCCTGATCCTGCTGCCCTGGCTGGGCGGTGATCCGGCTCGGGCGGACCTGGCGTGGGGCGCGGCGGCCGGCGTCGCGGGCGCGGCGGGGCTGGTCCTCTTCTACCGGGCGCTGGCCGAGGGCGTGATGAGCGTGGTCGCCCCGGTGACGGCGGTGTCGGCGGCGGCGGTGCCGGTCCTGGGCGGGCTCGCGCTCGGCGAGCGGATCGGCGTCTGGGCGGCCGTCGGCATCCTGCTGGCGCTGGTCGCCGTCGTGCTGGTCGCCGCCGAGGGCGGGCTGTCCTCGCTGCGGGCGGCCCGCCCGGCCGGCCTGGTGCCGGCCCTGGCGGCCGGGGCCGGGTTCGGCCTCTTCTTCGTGCTGCTCGACCGCACGCGGGAGGAGTCCGCGCTCGGCCCGCTGGTCGGCGCGCGGCTGGCGTCGGTCGCCCTCGTCGTCGTCCTGGCCCTGCTGGCCCGGCGCTCGCTGCACGTGCCCCGGTCCGGGCTCCCCGTGGCGCTGCTGGCCGGGATCGCCGACATGGGCGCCAACGCGCTGTTCCTGCTGGCCGCGCAGCAGGGCGAGCTCGCGATCACCGGCGTGCTGGCCTCCCTGTACCCGGTCAGCACCGTCGTCCTGGCGCAGGTTGTGCTGCGCGAGCGGCTGGTGCGCACGCAGGTGGCGGGGCTGGCGACGGCGGCCGCCGCGGTCGTCCTCATCGCGCTGCCCGGCTGACCGCCTCCCGGTCAGCGGCCGGGGGGATCGCCGCCGTCGAGCAGCTCGACCGGGAACGGCGGACGGTCCAGTCCGCGGATGCGGGTGTTGCCCCACACGTCGCGCTCGGTCGCCTCGGCGCGGGCCGTGCCGTGCGGGGTGGTCACCGCCACCTGCGTGCGGGGCGGCACCGCGGCGGCCACCCGCCCGGTCCACACGACCCGCCCGGCGAGCGGGTCGAAGCGGGCGACCAGCGCGGCGTGCGCCGTCCGCGGCGGGGCTCCCTCGGCGGCGAGGTGGACCTCGCCCTCGTACCCCTCAGCCACCCGCGCCCTCCGGGGGCGGGAGCAGGGTCCCCAGCCCGCCGTGGGCCAGCGCGGTGAGCTGGTCGACCAGGTCGGCGGCCGGCACCGCGCGGGTGTCCGACCACCAGTGCGCGGCCAGCTGCACCATGCCGACCACGCCGTAGGCCCATGTCATCGCCGGTGCGGTCGACCGGCCGGCCGCGGCCAGCCGCTCGCTCATGAGCAGCCCCAGCGCCCCGGCGATCTCCCGCTCGGTGGCCGCGACCAGGTCCGCCCGGCCGGAGCGCCCGGCCTGGGCGTAGGCGAAGCGGTAGAGCGCCGGCTCCTCCTCGATGAGCTGCACGAAGGCACCGATGACCGCGCGCAGCCGCTGCCGGTCGTCGCCCCGGTCGTCGGCCAGCTCGCCCAGCAGCCGGGGCAGCAGGATCTCGGCCGAGATCCGCTCGAGGACGGCGTCGACGAGCTCGTCCTTGTCGCTGAAGTAGCGGTAGATGACGGTCTTGGAGACCTCGGCGGTCCGTGCCACCTCGTCGACGGCGAGATCCGGCCCGCTCCGGCGGACCGCCTCCAGCGCGGCGGCCACCAGCTCCTCCCGCCGTCCGCGCCGGTGCTCGGCCCACCGGGATCGGCGCCCGTCGGCGGCCGGGCGAGGCGACGCACCGGGAACCTCGACCGTCCGTTGCATGTGTTCCACGGTAACAGCTACCTTCCGTCACAGACACCGTCCGAGGCCGAACCGAACCCCTCCGGAGGAGCTCGCCGATGACCGCCACGCTGCCCGCCCGGCCGGCCCGCACGCCCGTCGACCGGCAGCAGCTCTCCGCCCGGCTGCTCGGCTCGGCGGCGCGGACCTCCTACGACCCGGTGGTGGACATCGACTGGTCCGCGCCCGTCCCCGACGACCTCTACGGGCTCTCCCCCGAGTGGTCCTCGCTGTACGGGACGCCGCTGTGGGACGCCCTCTCCGAGGAGCAGCGGATCACCCTCACCATCCACGAGTACTGCTCCATCTCCGGCGTGGGCATCTGGTTCGAGTGCCTGCTCATGCAGCTGGTGCTGCGCGACATCTACGGCGACGACCCCGCCCAGCCGCACGTGCAGTGGGCGCTGACCGAGATCGCCGACGAATGCCGCCACTCGGTCATGTTCGCCCGCACCGCGGAGAAGTTCGGCGCGCCGTCCTACCAGCCGCCGGCGTCGATCCTGCGGCTCGGCAAGGTCTTCGCGGCCAAGGGCGACGGCCCGGCCGCCTACGCGGCGATCCTGGTGGCCGAGGAGATCCTGGACATCTTCCAGCGGGATCTGATGAACGACGAGCGGGTGCAGCCGCTCACCCGCGCCACCAGCCGGATCCACGTCGTGGAGGAGGCGCGGCACATGCGCTTCGCCCGCGAGGAGGTCGCCCGCCGCACCCCGGAGCTGAGCCGCTGGCAGCTGCGCAAGCACCGCACGATCGTCGCCTCGGTGGCCGCGATCGTCGCGGACAACCTCGTGCAGCCGCAGGTGTACGCCGCCGTCGGCCTCGACCCCCGGCGGGCGAAGGCGGCCGCCCGGGCCAACGAGCACTACGCGGCCAGGCTGCGGGAGGCGGCGGCCGGCCTGGTGGCGTTCCTGCGCGGGGTGGGCCTCGTCGGCGGCTCCTCCGAGCGGCTGTGGCGGCGCGCCGGGCTGCTCTGAGCCGCGAGCGGAGTGGGACGGGCGCACTTTCCGCGCCCTGGCCCTCCGCTCAGCGCTGGGCGAGCTGGGTGGTGTAGAGGCAGATCGCGGCCGCGGCGGCCAGGTTGAGGCTCTCGGCGCGCCCCCGCATCGGGATACGCACCCGGGCGTCGGCGCGCGAGGCCAGCCCGGCCGGCACGCCGCGAGCCTCGTTGCCGAACAGCCACAGCACCGGCCCGGCCAGCCGGCCCGCGGCGGCCACCTCGTCGAGGGCGGCCTCTCCCCCGCCGTCGGCGGCCAGCACGGTCACCCCGGCGTCGCGGGCGGCGTCCAGGACCGGCTCGAGGGGCGCACCCCGGACGACGTCGACGTGGAACAGGCTGCCGGCGCTGGCGCGCACCGCCTTGCCGCCGTAGGGGTCGGCCGAACCGGCGCCGAACACCACCGCGCCGGCGCCGCAGGCGTCGGCCGTGCGCAGCACCGTGCCGGCGTTGCCGGGATCGGCCAGCTCGGCCAGCGCGACGGTGAGGCGGGGCGGGGCGGCGGTCAGGCGCTCGGCCGGCACGTCCCGCAGCGCGCAGACGGCGACCAGCCCCTGCGGCGTGACCGTCTCCGACAACCCGGCCGCGGCCTTCTCGGTGACCAGCCGCACCGGCACCGGCGTCCCGGCCAGCAGGTCGTGGTGGGCGGCCGCGGCCGCTTCGGTGGCGAAGACCTCGGGCACCCCCGCGGGATCGGCCAGCGCCTCGGCGACGGCCTGCCGGCCCTCGGCGAGGAACATCCCGGCGGCGTCGCGGCCGGCCCGGCGGGTGAGCTTGCGGGCCGCCGCGATCCGCGCGGAGCGCTCGGTGAGCACCTCGGTCACCTGGCTCCCCCCCGGCTGCCGGCGAGATCGGCGATCTCGCACACTGTGGCGCCCCATACCGTGCGAGATCGGCGATCTCGCCGGGAGAGCCGGGCGCCGGCTCGCCGGGAAAGCGGGGCAAGCCGGGGAAGCCGGGCACGCGGGGCTCCGCAGACGCCGACGCCGCCGGCGCCCGGTCCGCGAGGACCGGTCACCGACGGCGTCGGGGAGAAGGTCGCCAGGTCAGGCGGCCTGGTCGCCGGCCGGGGCAGCGGCGACCGCGGCGCGCGCGGTCTCCACCAGGGCGGCGAAGGCGGCCGGCTCGCTGACGGCCAGCTCGGCCAGCACGCGGCGGTCGAGCTCGATCCCGGCGAGCTTGAGGCCCTGCATGAACCGGTTGTAGGTCATGTCGTTCTGCCGAGCCGCGGCGTTGATCCGGGTGATCCACAGCTTGCGGAAGTCACCCTTGCGCGCCTTGCGGTCGCGGTAGTTGTAGGTGGCCGAGTGGAGGATCTGCTCCTTGGCCTTGCGGTACAGCCGGGACCGCTGACCGCGGTAGCCGCTGGCGGCCTCGAGGGTCGTCCGGCGCTTCTTCTGGGCGTTGACCGCCCGCTTCACGCGTGCCACGTGAGAGCTCCTGTCTTCTCGTTACGGGAGGGCGGTCAGATGCCCAGCAGCTTCTTCAGGTTCTTCGTGTCGGCCGGCGACAGGACCTGGTCCTGGTCGAGCCGGCGCTTGCGGGTCGAGGACTTGTGCTCGAACTTGTGCTGGTTGTTGGCCTGCTCGCGCATGAGCTTCCCGGTGCCCGTGATGCGCACCCGCTTGGCGGTGCCCTTGTGGGTCTTCTGCTTCGGCATGTCCTCGGTCCTGTTCTTCGTCTGTCGGCGCGTCGTCGCGGTGACGTGCGGCAGCCCGAGGCGGCCGCGACGGCGCCGGCCGTCTCGGTGGTGCGGATCTGGCGGGCGGATCAGGCGCCGGGCGCCTGCTCCTGGGAGCCCTGCTCGGCGCGGGCCTGGCGGCGGCCGCCCTGCTGGCCCTGCTGGGCCTGCTGGTTCCGGTGCGGGGCGATCACCATGACCATGTTCCGGCCGTCCTGCTTCGGGTTGGACTCGACGACGCCGTACTCGGCGACGTCAGCGGCCAGCCGCTGCAGCAGCCGGTAGCCCATCTCCGGGCGGGACTGCTCACGGCCGCGGAACATCACGGTGATCTTGACCTTGTCGCCGCTCTTGAGGAAGCGCTCGACGTGGCCCTTCTTGGTCTCGTAGTCGTGCGGGTCGATCTTCAGGCGCAGCCGCATCTCCTTGATGACGGTGAGCGCCTGGTTCCGCCGGGCCTCGCGGGCCTTCTGGGCGGACTCGTACTTGAACTTCCCGTAGTCCATGAGCTTGACGACCGGCGGCCGGGCCATCGGCGCGACCTCGACGAGGTCGAGCTCGGAGTCCTGGGCCAGGCGCAGCGCCTCGCCGATCGGCACGATGCCGACCTGCTCGCCCTCGGGACCGACCAGGCGGACCTCGGGGACGCGGATACGGTCGTTGATGCGGGGCTCGGTGATGGCCTCTCCTCTGCTGTTGCACGGGGAGGAGTCGCTGACCCACCGGACGCCGACAGACGGAAGGCCCCGGAGCTCTCGCTCACGGGGCCCACTCGCCGGTGCCGCACGACCCGGACGGGTCGTGCACGTCGCCCGGGACCGGCCGGTGGCCGACCCCCGGCGATCCGGGGACCTGGACGCCTCGACGGCGCCAGGTGGGAGCGGGCTCCTCTTGGTCAGCGGCCCGGGCAGGGCCGCTGGGTTGTTCACGCGCCTCGCTGGATCGGGGAGGCACGCCCATGCTACAGCGCCGGCGCCGCGCTGGTCATTCCCGGGTTCCCGGGCCCGTCCCCGGTCCCGGCACGCCTTCTCCGGCGCGGCTGGCGGCCAGCAGCGCGCGCAGGCCCTCGACGGCGTCCGCGGCCCGGTCGCCGTCGGCCCCCTGGATCGCCAGCAGGGCGAACTCGTCGTCGTTGGTCAGCAGCAGCGTCGCCCACTTGAACCGGCGGTCGAACCGCACCGCCCGCACCGCCGACCAGGGCACCTCCCGGACCCCGGCGAGGTTCCGCACCCGGATCCCGTCGGCGTCGGCGTCCACCCGCGGCCGGCCCAGGGCCAGCAGCCCGGCGCCGAGGACCAGCCCCAGCCCGACGACGGCGACCTGGTCGGCGGTGGTGAACGCGACACCGGCGGCGTTGTCCTTGAGCGTCAGGCCGACGACGGCCATCACGACCACCACGACGGCGGCCAGGCCCGCGCAGACCATCCGCCACCGGCGGGGGACGGCGGAGACCCGGGTGGGCGGAGCGGAGGGCGGCACGGCCCCATGGTCCCAGCAGGGGCGGCGCCGGCGGCTGGCAGAGTGCGGGGCGTGGAGGTCACCGGCGTCGCGCAGGAAGAGGCATGGCGGCAGCGGAGCCTGCCCCCGGTCGAGGAGGTTCGGACCGGCCTGTGGTCGCTGCCGGTGCCCATCCCGCACAACCCGCTGCGCTACGTCAGCGTCTACGTCCTCGCCCTCGAGGGCGGCGGCCTCGGGCTGATCGACACCGGCTGGGACGCCGAGGACGGCTGGGCCGCGCTGAGCGGGGGCCTCGCCGCGATCGGGGGCGACACTCGGGACGTGCGCGGCGTGCTGGTCACCCACATGCACTTCGACCACATCGGGCTGGCCGCCCGCGTGCGGGAGGCCTCCGGCGCGTGGGTGGCACTGCACCCCGCCGACGCCGCCGCGGTCGACCACCTGACCCAGGGCGACCCCGCCCGGCTGGTGGACAACGAGGTGGCCTTCCTCGTCTCGCTCGGCGCCGATCCCGAGGAGGCCCGGGCCGACGTCGGCACGCCGGAGGCCATGGCCGCCTACTCCAGCGCCGCCCGCCCCGACCGGTTCCTCGAGGACGGCGACCTCGCCGACCTGCCGGGCTGGTCGCTGCGCGCGGTCCACACCCCTGGGCACACCCCCGGCCACCTGTGCTTCGCCGAGGAGCGGACCGGCCTGTTCTTCTCCGGTGACCACGTGCTGCCGCGGATCAGCCCGAACGTGTCCACCACGCCCGGCGGGCTCGCCGACCCGCTGCACGAGTTCCTGCGCTCGCTGGAGGCGGTCGGCGCCCGCGACGAGCCCGCGGAGGTGCTGCCCGCGCACGAGTGGCGCTTCCGCGGGCTGGCCGAGCGGGCCGGGCAGCTGCGCGAGCACCACGAGCGGCGGCTGGCCGAACTGCTGGCCGCCGTGCGGGCCCATCCGCACAGCACGCCGTGGCAGCTGGCCGGGTACCTCACCTGGTCGCGGCCGTGGGAGGAGTACGAGCGGCGCATGCGCATCTTCGCGGTCACCGAGACCGACGCCCACCTGCGGCTGCTGGCCGGCCGGGGCCTGGTGGTCGGCTCCGGCGGACCCGTGCCGACGTGGACCGTCGCCGTCCGCTGAGCGCCGAGCCGGGGACCGGCGCGGCGGCACTGGCCGCGCGGGTGCGGCGGGCCGCTCCCCGGCTCGGAGCCACCCGGCTGGTCTGCATCGACGGGCCGGCGGGCTCGGGCAAGACCACGCTGGCCGGCCGGCTGGCCGCCGTGCTCGGTCCCGGGACGCCGGTGGTGCACATGGACGACCTCTACGCGGGCTGGACGCTCACCGGCGCGTACGCCCGGCTGGCCGCCGGCGTGCTGCGCCCGCTGGCCGAGGGCCGCCCCGGTGCCTACCACCGCTACGACTGGGCGGCGGCGCGGTTCGACGCGGAGCCGACCCCCGTTCCGGTGGCCGACGTGCTGGTGGTCGAGGGCTGCGGCAGCAGCCCCCGCGCGGTCGATCCCTGGACCGTGCTGCGCATCTGGGTGGAGGCGCCGCCGGAGATCCGCCTGCGCCGGGGCCTGGTCCGCGACGGCGTAGCGATGGCCGCCCAGTGGCGCCGCTGGCAGCGGACCGAGGCCCACGCCTTCGCCGCCGAGGGGACGCGCGAGCGCGCCGACGTCCGCCTCGACGGCGGCGCCCCCGACCTGTCCTGATCTTCGCGGGGCCAGTGCCGCCGCGCCGGGCCGGAAGCGGACTAGGCTGATCATGCGTCGCAAACCCTTCCAACAACGGGCGGGCGGACGCCCGGTCGGGACGAGGTGCGATGTGCAGGACGAGCACCGCCGGGAACTGCCGCTCGCCGACGAGCTGTCGGGCGTCGTCGCCCGCATGTCCGGATTGCTGCTGTCCGAGGAGACCGTCACGGCGTCTCTGGGGCTGCTGAGTTCGCTGGCTCGGGACACCGTCCCCGGATCGGTCGGTGCGGGCGTGTCGGTCATGGACGAGCGGGGACGGCGGAGCTCCGGCTCGACCGACGCCACCGTCGAGCGGGCCGACGCCCTGCAGTACGAGCTGGACGAGGGGCCCTGCCTGGCGGCGGCCGCGAGCCGGCGGCTGGTGCGGATCGACGACCTGGCCACCGACCGGCGCTGGCCCCACTGGGCGGCCGCGGTCGCCCCCCTCGGCCTCGGCGCGTCCATGAGCGCCCCGCTGGTGGCCGGCGACGTCGTCCTGGGCGCGATGAAGGTGTACGCGGCGCGACCGGGCACCTTCGACGGGCACGCCGAGCGCCTGCTGACGACGTTCGCCGCCCAGGCGGCGCTGCTGCTGGCGAATCTGCAGGCCCGGGAGCGGGCGGCGCGCCTCAGCGAGGGGATGCGGCAGGCCTTCCACGGCCGGGACACGGTCAGCATGGCCAAGGGTGTGCTCATGGCACGACACAGGATCGACGAGGAGGCGGCCTTCGCGATGCTGCTGGCCCGCTGCGGCGAGGGTGCCGGAACACTGCACGAGGCGGCGCGATCGGTCGTCGACTCGGCCGTCCGCCGACGACGGTGACCACGGTCCCGGACCCGGCGCCGGCCTGGGACGGACAGTCAGCGGCGCTGCGCTCGGCGTACGAGATGGCCGACCTCACCTTCGAGCAGCTGTGGATGCGCTACTTCGCCCTGGGCGGCAACGCCGACCTGGTCGAGATGGAGGGCCACCTGGCCGGGCTGATGCCGTTGCCGCCCGCGGAACGCGACCTGCTCGCGCACGCGGTCAACGAGCGCCTCGACGAGTTGTTCGCCCAGCGCCGGGTGCCCTACAGCCGGCCGATCCGCTCCCGCCGCCCGCTCACGGGGCCGCTCGCGGCGCTGCTGCACCTGATCGACGCCTCCCACACGGCGCCACCCGACCGGGTCGGCACGCTGGCCGCCGAGGCCGGACGCGCCCTCGGGGTCCAGGTCACCGTGCACGTGGTCGACCACGAGCAGCGCCGGCTGTGGCGGCTGCCGACGCAGCGCGAGCCCGCGGAGCCGGCCGACGAGCGCCTGGCCGTGGACGGAACGCTGCCCGGGCGGGTGTACCAGACGGTGCAGATGCTCCCCTCCGAGAGCGGCGGTGTGCCCCGGCTGTGGGTACCGGTCATCGACGGGTCCGACCGGCTCGGCGTCCTGGAGGTGGGGCTGAACTCCCCCGCCGAGCTCCACGACCCCACCCTGCGCGAGCAGTGCCGATGGCTCGCCGACATGCTCGGCTACCTGATCACCGCGATGGGGAAGTACGGCGACGCCCTGGAACGCCGGCGGCGGACCCGGCCGCGGTCACCGGCGGCGGAGCTGCTGTGGCAGCAGCTGCCTCCCCTGACGGCGGCCAGCGACGCCTTCATGCTCGCCGGGTGGCTCGAACCCGCCTACGAGGTCGGTGGGGACGCGTTCGACTACGCGCTGTCCGAGGAGACCGTGTCCCTGGCGATCTTCGACGCCATGGGGCATGGCCTGGGCGCCGGCCTGCTGGCCGCCGCGAGCCTGTCGGCCTACCGCAGCGCCCGCCGGGACGGCGGCGGGATCCACGACCAGGCCCGCCGCATCGACGACGTGGTGGCCGGGACCTTCCCCGGCAGCGCCTTCGCGACCGGGGTGCTGGCCGAGCTCGACGTCGCCACCGGACGGCTGCGCTACGTCAACGGCGGGCATCCCCCGCCGCTGCTGCTGCGCGAGGGGAAGGTGGTCAAGGAGCTCTCCGGCGGCCGGCGCATCCCCTTCGGGCTCGGCGACGGCACCCCCACGGTCGCCGAGGAGTCCCTCCAGCCCGGCGACTGGCTGACGCTGTACACCGACGGGGTCACCGAGGCGCGGGACGCCTCCGGCGCCTGGTTCGGCGAGCAGCGCCTCGTGGAGTTCCTCACCCACCAGTTCGCCGCCGGGCAGCCGCCGCCGGAGACGGCCCGGCGGCTCATGCGCGCCGTCCTCGACCACCAGCACGGGTTGCTGCAGGACGACGCCAGCATCCTGCTGGCCCGGTGGGCTCGGGACGCTCCCCGCTGAACCGGGCGCCTCACCGCGCCGGGACGGCGGCGCCGAGGGGTCGGACACATGCCCGCAACGACCACGCCGCACCATGGAGGTGCGCGCGCCGGCCTGAACCGCAGGCGGCGCCGTCCTGCCGTGCCCGACGAGGGGGATCCGTGAGCCAGCCCGTGCCCGAGCCTGCTCCGGGGACCGCTCCGGCGCCCCTGGCCGGCTACACCGTCGCCGTCACCGCCGCCCGCCGCCGGGAGGAGCTGGGGGCGCTGCTGGACCGCCGCGGCGCCCGGGTCGTCTACGCCCCGGCCATCCGGATCGTGCCGCTGGCCGACGACGCCGAACTGGTCGCGGCCACCCGCGCGGTGCTGGAGCGGCCGGTCGACCTGGTGGTCGCCACCACCGGCGTCGGCTTCCGGGGATGGCTGGAGGCCGCCGAGGCGTGGGACCTGCCGCTGGTGGAGCACCTGCGGCCGGCCCGGGTACTGGCCCGCGGCCCGAAGGCGCGCGGCGCGATCCGCGGCGGCGGTCTGGTCGATGCGTGGTCGCCGGCGTCGGAGTCGTCGGCCGAGGTGCTCGAGCACCTGCTCTCGGGCGCGGAGGGCCCCCTGGCCGGCCGGCGGATCGCCGTCCAGCTGCACGGGGACCCGCTGCCCGAGTTCGTCGCGGCCCTGCGTGCTACCGGCGCCGAGGTGCTGACCGTGCCGGTCTACCGCTGGGTGCTGCCCGAGGACGTCACCCCGGTGCGCCGGCTGGTCGGCACGATCGTCGCCCGTGGTGTGGACGCGGTGACCTTCACCAGCGCTCCGGCCGCGGCCAGCCTGCTCGGCGTCGCCGAGGAGCTCGGCCGGCGGGAGGAGCTGGTCGCCGCGCTCACCGGCGGCGTCCTGCCGGTCGCGGTGGGCCCGGTGACCGCCGCGCCGCTGGAGGCGGCGGGGATCCCCACGGTGCAGCCGGAGCGGTCGCGGCTGGGCGCGCTGGCCCGGGAGGTGGTCGCCCGGCTGCCCGAGCGCGATCCGGTCCTCCGCGTGGGCGGGCACGACCTGCAGGTGCGCGGCTACGCCGCCGTCCTCGACAGCCGGCTGGTGGAGCTGCCGCCGGGCCAGATGGCGGTGCTGCGGGCGCTGGCCGCCCGGCCGGGCACCGTGCTGTCCCGCCCGGAGCTGGTGCAGGTGCTGCCCGGGGGCGGCGACGGCCACGCCGTGGAGATGGCGGTGACCCGGCTGCGCGCGGCCGTGGGCGCCCCGGTGGTCGAGACCGTCGTCAAGCGCGGCTACCGCCTCGCCATCTGACGCCTTCCTCCTGCGGCGAGATCGGCGATCTCGGCGGCATCAGGGCTCGATACCGCCGAGATCGCCGAT
>DATAAV010000153.1:0-4889 GCA_036259935.1 Geodermatophilus sp.
CGCCGCGGCGACCGGCCAGGGCGGCGGCGTTCCGGCGTCGCCGTCAGATGACGGCGGGCCCGACGCCCGCGAGAACCCCGGAGGAGGGGCACCACCCATGGCCACCGACTACGACGCCCCACGCCGCAACGAGGCCGACGAGCTCGGCGAGGACTCCCTCGAGGAGCTCAAGGCGCGGCGCGCCGAGGCGCAGTCCGCATCGGTCGACGTCGACGAGACCGATTTCAACGAGAACCTCGAGCTGCCCGGCGCGGACCTGTCCAACGAGGAGCTGACCGTCCGCGTCCTCCCCAAGCAGGAGGACGAGTTCACCTGCTCCCGCTGCTTCCTGGTCCAGCACCGCAGCCGGCTGGCCGCCACCCGCGGCGACCAGCTGTACTGCCGCGACTGCGCAGCCTGATCGCACCGGCTCCCGGCCGGCACCCGGAGGAGGGCGAACGATGACCGAGCACCGGGGACGGACCGGCGCACCGCGGGACGTCCCGCCGCCGCGTCCGGTGCAGCGGCCCGCGTCCGCCGGCGCGTGGACCGGGGGCCCGTGGTGGGGCACCGGCAGGTGGTGCTGTCCTCGCCGTCCCACCCCGGAGGCCGGCGAACGTCGGCGCGGATATGGGACCGGCAGCCCCCCAACGCCGTGCGGCCCCCGTTTGTGCCCGGCTTGCCGGAGGCGACACATCCGGGGCGGCACGGCATCACATCCGGGGCGACACGGCATCGGGAGAGGCGGGGAGCGCCAGAGGTTACCCTGCGCCGGTGACGACTCCCGTGGGCGCTGATCCGTCAGTCGTCGGCCCCTATCTGGCCAGCGTGTTCGGGGACGACCGGTGGCAGAAGGTGACCGTCGACCTGATCGCCGCCGGGATGTCGAACCTCACCTACACCGTGACCCCGCTGGACGGCTCGGCCGACGACGCGGTGATCCTGCGGCGGCCACCGACGGGTGCGGTCCTGGCCACGGCGCACGACATGGCCCGCGAGCACCGGGTCGTCTCCGCCCTGGGGCGGACCCCCGTTCCGGTGCCGCGCACGTTGCACATGTGTGAGGACCCGGACGTGCTCGGGGCGCCGTTCTACGTGATGGAGCGCGCGGTCGGGCTGCACGTCGTCGACGAACTGCCCCCGGGCTACGCCGACGAGCCCGACCGGCGGCGACTGATCGCCGAGGGCCTGGTCGACGTCCTCGTCGACCTGCACGCGGTCGACTACGAGGCGGTCGGCCTGGGCGGCTTCGGCCGGCCCGAGGGGTTCATGGCCCGGCAGGTGCGCCGCTGGACCCAGCAGTGGGAGGCCACCCGCGACCGGGACCGCCCGGGCCTGGACGCGCTGGCCGCCCGACTGGCCGAGACGGTGCCGGCCACGCAGCGGAACAGCATCGTCCACGGGGACTACCGGCTGGACAACTGCCTGCTGGACCCGGAGCAGCCCGGCCGCATCCGCGCGGTCCTCGACTGGGAGATGTCCACCCTCGGCGACCCGCTCGCCGACCTGGGGATGCTGTTCGTCTACTGGCCCCAGGCCGGTGAGGAGGCCGTCGCCGGGCAGAGCTCGGTGACCGTGCTGCCCGGCTTCCCTCCGCGCACGGAGGTCGCGGAGCACTACGCCGCCCGCAGCGGCGCGGACCTGTCGGACCTGAACTGGTACGTCGCCTTCGGCTTCTTCAAGTTCGCCGCGATCGTCGCCGGGATCGTCGCCCGGTCCGCGGCCGGTGCGATGGCCGACAAGGACACGAGCGGCTACGCCGACCGCATCGACCCGTGCGTGGAACGGGGACGCGCCGCGCTCGACGACGGTGCGATCTAGCGCCGTCCGGCGGCTCTAGACTCCGGCCGACCGCCAGCCTCCCGCACGCGCCGTGCCGGGTCCTCGCCGAGGAGAAAACCACCGTGAGCGAGCTCGCGACCGGCACAGCACAGTCGCGGACGCGGCCGACGGGCGCCGGCGAGGTTGGCCGGTGAGCGCGACCACCGACCGCCCTGCGGTGCGTCCCCGCAGCGGGCGGCGACCCGTTCCGCCGCTGATCTTCCTGCTGGTCCTGGCGCTGGCCGCCCTCGGCGTGTGGTGGAACGTGCTGCAGCAGGAGCAGGAGCGCTCGGCGGACGAGGCGGCGGCGTGCAACTCGGCGGCGGCCGCCCCGCCGTCGCTGGACCCCAGCACCCTGTCGGTGCGGGTGTTCAACGCCACCGACCGCGCCGGCCTGGCGCAGGAGGTCGCCGCCGAGCTGCAGGCCCGCGGCTTCGTCGTCGACGAGATCGCCAACGACCCCACCGACCGCGAGGTGACCGGGCCCGGCGAGGTCCGGCACGGCCCGCGGGGCAGCGACGCCGCCGCCTATCTCTCGTTGTTCCTGCCCGGCGCCGGGACCTACCTGGACACCCGGGCGACCGCCCAGGTGGACCTGGTCCTCGGCCCCGAGTTCCAGGGGCTGGCCTCGGCGGAGCAGGTCGCAACCACCCTCTCCGCGGTGGCGAGCGCCGAGGCCGCCTGCTGAGATCCGGCTCCGCCGCCCCCGGCCGGGCGGCTCAGGCCTCCTGCAGCCGGGCGAGGAGTTCGACGAACGGTGCGGCCACCGACGGGGCGACCGCGATGGCCATGGGATCGGCGAACGGGCGCCCCGGCAGCCCGGTGACCACCAGCCCCGCCTCGGCGGCCACCAGTGCCCCGGCCGCGTAGTCCCAAGGGTTGAGGCCGAGCTCGTAGTAGGCGTCGACCCGCCCGGCTGCAGTGGCGCAGAGGTCCAGCGCGGCGGATCCGGCCCGCCGGATGTCACGGATCTCGGGGAGCAAGGCCGCCACCACGGCACCCTGCGCCCGCCGCCGGTCGGCCCGGTAGCCGAAGCCGGTCGCCACCAGGGTCTGCTCCAGCGACGCCGGCCGGCTGCCGGCCAGCCGCACCGGCTCCGGTCGCGCCGGCGTGGACAGGAAGGCTCCTCCCCCGGCCGTGGCGGTGAACAGCTCGCCGGTGGGGACGTTGAGGACCACCCCCACCTGTGTCACGCCGTCGACCTGGGCGGCGATGGAGACCGCGTAAGCGGGGAAGTCGTAGAGGAAATTCACCGTGCCGTCGATCGGGTCCACGACCCAGCGGACCCCCGTGGTCCCCGGCCGGGCCGAGCCCTCCTCGCCGAGCAGCCCGTCGTCGGGCCGGGCGGTCAGCAGCCGGGTGGTGATCAGCTCCTCGGCCGCGGTGTCGACGGCGGTCACGACGTCGGTGGGGCTGGACTTGACGTCCACCTGCTGGGCGGCGGTGTCCCGACGCCGGGCGACCAGCTGGGCGGCCTCCCGGGCGGTCGCGACGGCCAGGTCGAGCAGCCGGGCGGGATCGGACGGGGAGGTCACGTTCCCGATCCTGCACGACGGGGGCAGCGGGTGCGGCGGGGGTCACTACCCTGACGGCGTGCAGGGCTTCGGGGTCGACATCGGTGGCAGTGGCATCAAGGGGGGTCTGGTCGACCTGGACCAGGGCCTGCTGATCGGGGAGCGGTTGCGCATCGAGACCCCCCAGCCGGCGCTGCCCGACGCCGTCTGCGCCGTGGTCGCCGAGATCGTGGACTCCTTCGGCTGGACGGAGCGGGTCGGCGTCACCTTCCCCGGCGTCCTGAAGAAGGGTGTGGCGCGCACCGCCGCCAACGTCGACAAGAGCTGGATCGGGACGAACGTCGCCGCCGGCGTGGAAGCGCTCGTGCCCGGCACCGTCGAGAGCCTCAACGACGCCGACGCCGCGGGCCTGGCGGAGATGCGCTACGGCGCCGGCCGGGACCGCGACGGCGTCGTGCTGATGCTCACCTTCGGGACCGGGATCGGCAGCGCGCTGTTCGTCGACGGGTACCTGGTGCCCAACACCGAGTTCGGTCACATCCAGGTCGACGGTGAGGACGGCGAGCGGCGGGCCTCCGCGGCCGCCCGGGACCGGGAGGACCTCAGCTACCCGGAGTGGGCCCGGCGGGTCGACCGCTACCTCGACGTGCTCGAGGCCAGCGTCTGGCCGGACCTGATCATCGTCGGCGGCGGGGTGAGCAAGAAGGCGCACAAGTGGGTGCCGCTGCTGTCGACCCGGACGCCGGTGGTGCCGGCGGAGCTGCTCAACGACGCCGGCATCGTCGGAGCGGCGCTGGCGGCGGCCGAGCACCTCGGCCGCTGACGGAGGTCGGTGCGCCGCCGATTCACGCCGACGGGTGGCCGCACCGGGGCGTTCCGCCCCGTCGGGGCGACCGCGAACCGTCCGGAACGGTGGAAACGCCCCGAGGCGTCGTTACAATGAGGAGGCCCCGCTCCGTCGCCCTCAGCCCCGAGGGATCCCCTGTTCGTACGCCGGTCAAACACCCGGCCTGCTCGTGGGGACCTCTTCCCGGCTCGGGACGCCGACCGGGGTCGCTGCCCGGGAGCCAGACGGTCCCCCCGGGGAACGAACCCAGCACGGGAAGGAACCTGAGTGCCCGCCGACCAGCCAGCACCGGAAGCAGCCGCAGCGAGCACCTCGAGTCGTTCCAGGACGGCTGCTCCCGCCGGCAAGGCTCCCGCTCGGAAGAAGGCCCCGGCCAAGAGCCCGACCGGCCAGAACGCCCGCCCCAAGCCGAGCATCACGCCCTCCCCGGGCACCGGCGAGGGCGCCGTGCTGACTGCCGTGGCCAGCGAGGACTCCGCCGTCGCGGTGATCGACGCCGGCACCGAGGGCCTCAAGCTGGACGAGACGGTCGTGGCGGGCCCAGACGGCGTGGCTGACGAGCCGGCCGTCGACGAGGCCGACGCCGCCGACTTCGAGTGGGACGACGAGGAGGAGTCCGAGGCCCTCCGCCAGGCCCGCAAGGACGCCGAGCTCACCGCCTCCGCCGACTCGGTCCGCGCCTACCTCAAGCAGATCGGCAAGGTCGCGCTGCTCAACGCGGAGGAGGA
>DATAAV010000154.1:0-4610 GCA_036259935.1 Geodermatophilus sp.
CCGCGCTGCGTTCGCGGCCGTTCCGCCCCGGTGGGACGATCGGCGGCGCCATGGATCGTTCGCCGCTGCGCCGTGCGGCCGTCGTCGTGATCGCCGCGGCCGCGCTCCTGCTGGGCACCGGCTGCTCGGTGGTCGTCGTCGGCCGGCCCAGCGCGCAGGAGCCGCCGGTGCAGAACGCCCGCACCGACGAGCTGACCGTCGTCGGCGCCGCGGACGACCCGGTCGACGTCCTGGCCCGGAATGCCCTGGCCGACCTCGAGCGGTACTGGGCCGACCGGTTCCCCGAGGTCTTCGGCACCGAGTTCGTCCCCCTCGAGGGCGGCTACTTCAGCGTGGACCCCGACGACGTCGACCCCGGCCAGTACCCGCAGGGCATCGGCTGCGGCGCCGATCCGCGGGAGGTGGAGGGCAACGCGTTCTACTGCCAGGCCGCGCGGGCGCCCAACTCGGACGCCATCAGCTACGACCGGAGCTACCTGGGCGAGCTGGCCGACGGGTACGGCCGGTTCATCCCCGCGCTGGTGATGGCGCACGAGTTCGGCCACGCCGTCCAGGCCCGGGTCGGGTACCCGCGGACGTCGATCGCCACCGAGACCCAGGCCGACTGCCTGGCCGGCGCGTGGACCGCGTGGGTCGCCGCGGGCGAGGCGGAGCACTCCCGCATCCGCGAGCCCGAGCTCGACGAGCTGCTGCGCGGCTACCTGCTGCTGCGCGACCCGGTGGGCACCGGCACCGGAGCCGCCCAGGCCCACGGCTCCTACTTCGACCGGGTCTCGGCGTTCCAGGAGGGCTTCGACAGCGGACCGGAGGCCTGCCGCGACCGGTTCGGCCCCGACCGCATCTTCACCCAGGGCGAGTTCACCAGCGACGAGGATCTCCGCTCCGGTGGCAACGCTCCCTACCCGGAGATCGAGGACATCATCGCCCGCTCGCTCCCGGAGTTCTGGGAGCGCGCGTTCACCGAGGTCTTCGACGACCGGTTCGACCCGCCCGCGATCGAGGCGTTCGCCGGCGACCCGCCGCGCTGCGCCGAGGACGACGTCGACCTCGTGCACTGCCCCGGCGAGCAGCTGGTGGCCTACGACGAGGAGGACCTCGCCCGGCCTGCCTACGAGGAGCTCGGAGACTTCGCCGTCGCCACCGCCGTCGCCATCCCCTACGCGCTGGCGGCCCGCGAGCAGCTGGACCTGTCGTCGGACGACCCCGAAGCGCTGCGCTCGGCGGTGTGCCTGGCCGGGTGGTACGCCGCGCAGGTCTACAACGGCAACCTCACCAGGGTGACCATCTCGCCGGGGGACATCGACGAGAGCGTCCAGTTCCTGCTCGAGTACGGCAACGACCCGCAGGTCCTCGGCAGCATGGAGCTCTCCGGCTTCCAGCTGGTCGACCTGTTCCGCGGCGGGTTCCTGGAGGGCGCCGGCGCCTGCGACGTCGGCGTCTGACCCGCCGGGCTCAGAACAGCGCGGTGGTCAGCTGCCGCCGCGCGGTGCCGACCCGGGGGTCCTGGTCGCCGACGATCTCGAACAGCTCGACCAGGTGCTTGCGCGCCTGGTCGCGGTCCTCGCCGGAGGTGCGCCGGACGACGTCGAGCAGCCGGTTGAAGGCCCCCTCGACGTCGCCGGTGCCCAGCAGGAAGTCCGCGGCGCGGGTCTGGGCGGTCACGTCGTGGGGAGCGGCGTCGGCGGCGGCCAGCGCGTCGGGGCCGGCCTCGTCGGCCCGGCGGAACAGCTGCACCTGCCGCAGCGCCAGCCCGGCGACCGGGTGGTCGGGCTCGGCGTCGAGGATCGCCTGGTAGGCGGCCTCGGCGGCGGCGAGGTCACCGCGCTCGAGGGCGGCCTCGGCGGCGTCCAGCCGCGGGTCCTCGGGCTCCTGCAGCCCCTCGGCACCCGGGGCGGCGCCGCCGGTGGTGGCCCGCACGAGCTCGGTGACGAACTGGCGGGCCTGCTCCTCGGGGATGGCGCCGGTGAACTCGGCGACCAGCTGGCCCTGCCAGACCGCCTTGACCGCCGGGATGCCCTGTACCCGCAGGCCCTGCGCGAGCGCGGGGTTGGCGTCGACGTCGACCTTGGCCAGCACCCAGCTGCCGCCGCCCTCGGCGGCCAGCCGCTCGAGCACCGGGGACAGCTGCTTGCACGGCCCACACCACTCGGCCCACAGGTCCAGGACGACCGGCACCTGGAAGGAGCGGTCGAGCACCTCGGTCTGGAACGTCGCCTCGGTGACGTCGACGACCGCGGACCCGGGCGCACCGGCCGGCGCGGCAGGGCTCGGCGGCGGAGCGGCCTGGGCTCGTGCCGCGGCCTCGGAGCGGGCCTTGACGGCGGCCAGGTCGACGGCGCCGGCCATCGCAGCGGCCATCTGGGCCTGCTGGGCCTGCGCCCGCGGGTCGGGGCGTCCGGGACGGGAAGGCTGCATGACCTGGATCATCCCACCGCCGCCCCGGGCGTGTCGGGACGGTCAGAACCGCGCCGGCTCCGTGTAGCTCCCCCACTCGGCGCGCAGCGCGTCGCAGATCTCGCCCAGGGTCGCCTCGGCGCGGACGGCGTCGAGCATCGCCGGGATCATGTTCTGCTCGGTGCGGCCGACCTCCACCATCCGGGCCACGGCGGCGCGGGCGGCGGCGTCGTCGCGGGCCTGCCGCCGTGCGGCCAGCTCGGCCTTCTGGTCGAGCTCCACCTGGTGGCCGACCCGCAGGATGTCCAGCCGGTCGTGGGCGTCGACCGACCCGGTCAGGGTGTTGACCCCGACCACCTTCTTGTCGCCCTTCTCCAGCGCCCGCTGGTAGGTGAAGGCGGCCTCGGCGATCTCCCCGGTGAACCAGCCGTCCTCGATGCCGCGCAGGATGCCCGCGGTCATCGTGCCGTCGCCGCCCATCTCCCTGATCCGGGCGAAGATCTCCTCGGCCTGCCGCTCCAGCTCGTCGGTGAGCGCCTCGACGTACCAGGAGCCGCCGAGCGGATCGATGACGTTGACCACGCCGGTCTCCTCGGCGATGACCTGCTGGGTGCGCAGCGCGATCTGGGCGGCCTTGGCGCTGGGCAGGGCGAGCACCTCGTCCAGGGCGTTGGTGTGCAGCGACTGGGTGCCGCCGAGCACCGCGGCCAGCGCCTCGATCGCCGTCCGGACGATGTTGTTGTCCGGCTGCTGGGCGGTCAGCGAGACCCCGGCGGTCTGGGTGTGGAAACGCAGCTGCTGCGCCTTCTCCGTCGTCGCGCCGTAGACGTCGCGCAGCCAGCGCGCCCAGATCCGGCGGGCGGCGCGGAACTTCGCGATCTCCTCGAAGAAGTCGATGTGCGCGTCGAAGAAGAACGACAGGCCAGGGGCGAACCTCTCGATGTCCAGACCGCGGGACAGGCCCAGCTCCACGTAGGCGAACCCGTCGGCCAGGGTGTAGGCCAGCTCCTGCGCGGCGGTCGAGCCGGCCTCGCGGATGTGGTAACCGGAGACTGAGATCGGCTTGTAGGCCGGGATGTGCTCGGCGCAGAACTCCATCAGGTCGCCGATGAGCCGCAGGTGCGGCTCGGGGGCGAAGAGCCACTCCTTCTGGGCGATGTACTCCTTGAAGATGTCGGTCTGCAGTGTGCCGTCGAGGCGGCCGACGTCGACCCCCTGCCGCTCGGCGGCGACCAGGTACATGCAGAACACCGGGACCGCGGGGCCGCTGATCGTCATCGACGTCGTGATGTCCCCGAGCGGGATGCCGTCGAAGAGCACCTCCATGTCGGCGGCGGAGTCGATCGCCACGCCGCAGTGCCCCACCTCGCCGAGCGACCGCGGGTCGTCGGAGTCCCGGCCCATGAGCGTGGGCATGTCGAAGGCGACGGACAGGCCTCCCCCGCCCTCGGCCAGGATCATCTTGTAGCGCTCGTTGGTCTGCCGGGCGTTGCCGAAGCCGGCGAACTGGCGGATCGTCCACGGCTTCCCGCGGTAGCCGGTGGCGTGCAGGCCCCGGGTGAAGGGGAACTCCCCCGGATAGCCGATCCGCTCGAACCCGGGGACCGCCGACTCGTCCTCCGGCCCGTAGACCGGGTCGACCTCGACGCCGGAGATCGTGGTGAAGTCCGCGTCCCGGACCTTGCCGGCGGCGAGCGCCGCGTCGTACCGCTGCTGCCACCGCTGCCGAGCGTCCTGGCCCATGTCCAGATGGTAGGACGTCCGACTATCTGGTGCCGCTCACTTCACCGGCCTCCACGCCCGCGACGTCGCCGGCCCCCAGCCGGACCCGCCGGAGGATCGCGAAGAGGGTCTCCCGCTCGGCCTCGGGCAGGTCGGCCAGGCCGAACTCCATGGCGGTGAGCGCCGCCGTCGCCTCCTCCACCACCGCCCGCCCCTGCTCGGTGACGCCGGCGAGCACGCCCCGGCCGTCGGCGGGGTTGGGCCGGCGGTCGACGTACCCTGCGGCGACCAGCCGGTCGATGGCGTTGGTGACGCTGGTCGGGTGCACCATCAGCCGGCTGCCGATGACCTTCAGCGGCAGCTCGCCGGTGCGGCTGAAGGTCAGCAGGACCAGCACCTCGTAACGGGCGAAGGTGAGCCGGTGCGGCCGCAGCGCCTCGTCGAAGCG
The DNA here is from genome assembly GCA_036259935.1 of Geodermatophilus sp. Taxonomy (GTDB): domain Bacteria; phylum Actinomycetota; class Actinomycetes; order Mycobacteriales; family Geodermatophilaceae; genus Geodermatophilus. The sequence goes on from DATAAV010000154.1 coordinate 4,565, forward strand.
GGCGAGCAGGATCTGCTGGACACGGAAGACCGAGGTCGCCGCGCGC
>DATAAV010000155.1:0-9032 GCA_036259935.1 Geodermatophilus sp.
TGGCCGAAGGTGCGGTCACGACGGTCGACGCGGTCGCGTCCACGGAGACCCCCGCGGTGGGTGACACCGTCACCCTGACGGCGACCGCGGCCAACGCGGACGCGGCCTCCGTCACCTGGGCGCAGACGGCCGGCCCGGCCGTCACCCTGTCCGGCACCACCGGCCCGTCGGTCACCTTCACGGCGCCGGCGCAGCCGGTGACGTTCACCGCGACCGTGACCGGCACGGGTGGCACGGCCACCGACACGATCACCGTGACGCCGCAGGACCAGGTGGTCATCACCGCGGCCGAGCTGCGCACGCGGCAGGCCGAGTGGCGGATCTCCGGAACCGCGGCGATCACCACGCTGAACCCGGTGAGCATCCACCTGTACGAGGGCGGCCAGCCGGGTCGGCTGATCGGGGAAGCGACCCCCGAGGCCGCCGGCGACTGGACTCTCCGGGTCCGGGGCGGGATCCAGCCGAACGGCGCGACCCAGGTGATCGCGGTGTCCGAGAAGGGCGGCGTGTCCGCGCCGTTCACCTTCTCGACGCGGCGGTAGCCACGTGGACCAGGCAGGACCGGCTCCCCCCGTACCGGTGACCGCCTGACCGCGAGGGCCCCACTGCTCCCCCCGGGCAGTGGGGCCCTCGTTCGTGCGGGGACGGTCGGGGGCTCGCGGCCTCAACCGCTCCTCCAGTTGATCACCGTCCGCTTGCCCGCCCTGGCGGCGTGTCCCGCCGGATGTCGTGCACGCGGATGATGATCAACTTGGGAGGATCACCCGCCCGCCGCGGACGACGGCACGCGGGGGCGCGTGGCGGGCCAGCAGGTCCACGGTCCGGCTCGCGTCGTGCACCAGCAGGTCGGCCGGGCCCCCCACCCGCAGCCCGTAGTCCGCCAGGCCCAGCACCCGCGCCGCCGACGTCGTCACCAGATCGATCAGCAGCTCCTGCTGCGGTGCCGAGCGCAGGTCCAGCAGGTGCGCGGCGAGGAAGGCGACCTCGAGCAGGTTGTGGCGGCCGAAGGGGTAGTAGGCGTCCTCGATGTCGTCCTGGCCCAGCGCCACGGCCAGCCCCGCGGCCACCGCCCGCTCCACCGGCAGCGCGACCGATCCGGTGTGCGGATCGCTCACCAGGCCGAGCCCCGCGCGGCGAGCCAGCCCGAACACCTCGGCCAGCCGCTCGTCGTCGTAGTGCCCGAGCGCGCGGGCGTGGCAGGCGACCCCCCGCCCGGTCAGGCCGTGGGCCGCCATCGCCTCGGCCAGCATCCGCGTGGTGGCGTACCGGGGGTCGGGGGCGTCGTCGGTCAGCATCGCCACCCGCCGTCCCTGCCGGGCGGCCAACGCGCACGCCCAGTCCACGTGCGCCTGCTGGTCGGCCTCCGACTCCTCGATCCACGGGATGCCCCCGACCACGTCGGCGCCCCGGGCCAGGGCCTGCTCGACCAGATCGGCCGCCCCCGGATCGCGCAGCACGCCGTCCTGGGGAAAGGCGACCACCGAGATGTCGACCAGGCCGCGGAACTCCTCCCGGGCGGCGAGCACGGCCGCCACCCCGACCAGGCCCGCGGCGGTGTCGACGTCGGCGAACGCCTGCACGTGCAGCACCCCGTGGGCCAGCCCGTCGGCCAGCGCCTGCCGGATGTTGGGCAGCAGCCGCTCGACGGTGTAGTGCCGCTTGACCGCGCTGGCCAGGTCGATGCTGCGCGCGGAGCCGGCCATGCCCTCGCCGGTGTATGCCTGCAGCGCCGCGTCGCCGATGAGCGGCAGCGTGCGGACCTTGTCCAGGTGCAGGTGGGCGTCGACGAACGGCTCGGTGACCAGGCCGCCGTCGGCGGGGACCACCCGGGCGCTCGCAGGGACGTCGAGCCGCCCCGCCGGCGGCAGCGCGGTGACGCGGCCGGCGGCGCAGTGCACGTCCACCACCTCGCCGGTGCGCAGCCGCGCGCCGGTCACGACCAACACGTCCGAGGACGGCGTCATGACAGCAGCCTGGCCCGCTGCGGGGTCACGCCGTCGAGCCGGCCTCCTGCGGCACCGGCACCGGCGGCCGGACCCGGCCGCGCCGCCGGGACAAGGCAACCCCGGCCAGGCACACCGCGCCGCCCACGACGGCCAGACCCGGGGGCACCTCGTCCAGGAGCAGCCAGCCGAGCAGGATCACCAGCGGCGGCACCAGGTAGGTGGTGACGCCGAGCCGGCCGGCGTCCATCCGGGCCAGCGCGTACGCCCAGGTGCTGAACGCCAGCGCCGTCGGCACCGCACCGAGGTAGACCATCCCGGCGACCGACCCGGCCGGCGCCGCGCGGAGCTCCTCGACCAGCGCTCCCGACCACGGCAGGCAGCACAGGGCGCCGATTGCGCACGCGGTGAAGGTGACCTGCAGGCCCGGCAGCCGGCGCAGCAGCGGCTTCTGCGTGACGACGCCGATCGCGTAGGTGAGCGCCGCGACGACGCAGAGCAACACTCCGACCGGGTCGGCCTCCGCGCCGCGGGTGGCCAGGCCGATGAGCAGCACGCCGCCGAAGGCCACCGTGATCCCGGCGAGCAGCCAGCGGGGGAACCCCTCGCCGAGCAGCAGCCCGGCGAACACGGCGATGAGGATCGGCCCGATGTTGACCAGCATCGCCGTCGTGCCGGCGTCGAGGTGCTGCTCGGCGGCGTTGAGCGCGACGTTGTAGACGCCGAACCAGGCGACGCCGCAGACGGCGAGCAGCCCCCATTCGCGGCGGGTGGGCCGCACCCATCCCCGGCCGACCAGCAGCACCCCGAGCACCGCGGATCCGACCAGCAGCCGGCCCAGCGCCAGCACGCCCGGGGAGAGGTCCTCCCCCACCGCGCGGATGCCGACGAACGCCGAGGCCCAGGCGAGGACGGTGACGGCGACGGCCGCCACGGTCAGGGCTGCGGTGGGGGCCGGGCGGGTCTGCACGACCGGACCCTAAGCGCCGGCACCCCCGGTCTCCGGCGGCTTTCCGACGTCGTCCCTTCGGCCGCGGTCTTCGGCAGGATCGGCGCGGTCCGGTTCAGCTGCGCAGGTGCTCGGCGTAGGTGATCCGGCCGCGGGCGCCGCCGGTGGGCAGCGCCCCGCCGTCGCGGACGGCGGCGCTCAGCCGGCCGGGCACGGGCGTGGCGATCACCCGGGTGCCCGGTTCGCGGGCCGCCGCCCACTGCCGCGCCATCTCCGCCGCGGTGAGCTCCTCCGGCCCGGCGAACTCGACGACGTCCCCGGTGGGAGTGCCGGCGGCGACCTCGGCGACGTGCGCCGCGGCCTCGCCGACGTCGACCGGCTGGACCCGCCAGCTCATCGGGACCGGCAGGACCGGTCCGCGGCGTGCGGTGGCGAGCAGCTCGTCGATCAAGTCGTGGAACTGGGTGATGCGCAGCAGGGTCACCGGCAGCCCGGAGGCCAGCAGCACCTGCTCGGCGGCGAACTTGGCGCGGTAGTAGCCGTACGGGATCCGGTCGACGCCGACGATCGAGATGTAGACCACGTGGCGCAGCCGCGTGCGGTCGACCGCCTGCACCAGCCGCCGGGTGCCGGCGACGTCGACCTGCCACGGATCCCCGCGGGAATCACTGGCCGCGTGGACGACGACCTCCGCGCCGGACAGCGCCATGGCCAGGTCCCGGCCGGTGGCCAGGTCACCCCGGACCCCTCCTGGGCCGGTGCCACGCCGCGACATCTGCCGCACGCGGGCGCCGGTCCCCTGGAGCCGGTCGACGACGCGCTGTCCGAGCCGGCCGGTTCCGCCGGTGACGAGGATGTCCACCCGGTGCAGTCTGGCCGGACCGGTCCGTTCTGCCCACCGCACGGCGCGTCGGCACCTGTCTCATCTCACACGAGAGATAACGTGACCGGGTGACGGCGACCGACGCACCCACTGACACCGCCATGCGCCGCATCGGCGTCCTCGTCCGCGACGCCCGGCGGCACCGCGGCCTGACCCAGGCCCAGCTGGCCGAGCGGCTGGGCACCAGCCAGAGCGCGATCGCCCGCATCGAGCAGGGCGGGCAGAACCTCACCCTGGAGCTGCTGGGCCGGCTGTCCGATGCGCTCGACAGCGAGCTGATCAGCGTCGGGCCTCCCGCCGGGCCGACCCACCTGCGGGTGACCGGCGGCCGCCCGCTGCGCGGCAGCGTGGCGGTCAAGTCCTCGAAGAACGCCGCGGTCGCCCTGCTGTGCGCCGCGCTGCTCAACCGGGGCCGCACGACGCTGCGCAACGTGGCCCGCATCGTGGAGGTCGAACGGATCCTCGACGTGCTGCGCTCCATCGGGGTCGCGGCCACCTGGGACCCCGACGGCCACGACCTGACCCTCGTCGTCCCCGAGCGGCTGGACCTCGCCGGGATCGACGCCGACGCCGCCCGCCGGACCCGCAGCATCATCATGTTCCTGGGCCCGCTGCTGCACCGCGCCCCCGCCTTCGACCTGCCCTACGCCGGGGGCTGCGACCTGGGCACCCGCACGGTCGAGCCGCACATGATCGCGCTGCGCCCGTTCGGCCTCGAGGTGGAGGCGCGGGCCGGGGAGTACCACGCCACGGTGGTCCGGCCGTCGACGACCGACCGCACGATCGTCCTGACCGAGCGCGGCGACACAGTCACCGAGAACGCGCTGCTGGCCGCGGCCCGCACCGACGGGACGACGACCATCCGCAACGCCAGCTCCAACTACATGGTCCAGGACCTCTGCCTGTACCTGCAGCTGCTCGGCGTGGACATCGAGGGCCTGGGCACCACCACGCTGGTCGTGCGCGGCCGGCCGGTGCTGGACGCCGACGTCGACTACACGATCAGCGAGGACCCGGTGGAGGCGATGAGCCTGCTCACCGCCGGGATCGTCACCGGCTCGGAGCTCACCGTCCGGCGGGCGCCGATCGAGTTCCTGGAGATCGAGCTCGCCGTCCTGGCCGAGATGGGTCTGCGCTACACGCTCTCCCCCGAGTACCGGGCCGACAACGGGCACACCCGGCTGGTCGACATCACGCTCTCGCCGTCGGAGCTGCAGGCGCCGATCGACAAGATCCACCCGATGCCGTTCCCGGGCCTCAACATCGACAACCTGCCGTTCTTCGCCGTCATCGCGGCCTCGGCCACGGGGTCGACGCTGATCCACGACTGGGTCTACGACAACCGGGCGATCCACCTCTCCGACCTCACCCGGCTCGGCGCCGACGTCCGCCTGCTCGACCCGCACCGGGTGCTGGTCACCGGGCCGACCCGGTGGTCGAGCGCGGAGGTGGTCTGCCCGCCGGCGCTGCGCCCGGCCGTCTGCATCCTGCTGGCGATGCTGGCGGCGAAGGGCACGTCGGTGCTGCGCAACGTCGACATCATCGCCCGCGGCTACGAGCACCTCTACGAGCGGCTGGTGGAGATGGGCGCGCACATCGAGGTCTTCCACGACTGACACCCGCGCGATTGCGCCAGAAGGGACCGGTCGCGCCCGCCGGACGGGTCCTTTCCGGCGCAAACGGCCGTCCGCGACGATGCGGACGGGCGGCTCAGGCCGCCGGCAGGCGGACGCCGAAGCCGAGCACCGCCAGGCGCAGCAGCACCGGCCCGGGCCGCAGCAGGTCGTCGACGCGCGCGGCGCTCACCGCCTCCAGGTCGGCGACCCGCCGGGCGTAGGCGTCCGGCCCCCGCAACCGGGCCGCGTGCAGCGCCGCCGCGTTGGCCCACACCTTCCGCCGCGATTCCCGGAGCAGCGTCCGGGTGGCCAGCCGGTTGGCCGGCGCCAGCCGCCGGTCCAGCGGGCTGCGCCGGCCGCCGACCCGCTCCAGCTCGCCGTCCTCGGCCGCGATGCGGGCGACCAGCACCCGGTCGATCCGCTCGTGGTCCCGGCGCCGGATCTCCAGCAGCTGCCGATCGGCGAAGTCGGCGGGCGGGATCATCCGCACGAGCGACTGGGGCAGGTCGAAGTTGATGTGCGCGTTCATGCCGAGCAGGACGTGGGCCTCGGGCGGCAGCGACGGGCGGGCGCCGAAGGCCAGCCGCCACGGCCGCGGCGCGTCGGCCGGCTCCCGGCGGAAGGCCTCCAGCGCGTCGAGGTAGAGCTCGGCGAAGTCGACGTCCCACGCCCCCACCCACGCCGGGTCCTCGAACTCCCCGCCGTCGATCGCGGCGGCGACCGCCTGCGTGGTGCGCAAGTAGGTGCCGAGGAAGAACCGGGCGGGGTCCCCGTCGGCCTCCAGCCGCGCCAGCAGATCCGCCATGCGCCCGATGAGGGCAGCGACAGTGGGGGTCACGCCGGCCGACCCTGGCTCAGATCAGCGCGTCCAGCCCCTCGTCCGGCACCGCGGTCAGGCCGGCGTCCACCGGGGGGCGGTGCGGCTGGTCCAATCCGCGCATCCGGGCCGCGTGCAGCGCCAGCAGGAGGTTCAGCCGCAGCGTCGGGTCGGTGGTGAAGGGGCCCAGCAGCCGCTCCAGCTTCCCGATTCGGTAGCGCATCGTGTTGTAGTGGAAGTGCAGCCGGCGGGCGGACTCGGCGACGTTGAGATTGGTCTCCAGCAGCACCCGCAGCGTCTCCCGCAGGTCGGCCGAGTCCGGGTCGGCGGCGTCGGCCAGCGAGCCGAGGACCTCGTCGACGTAGGACCGCAGCTCGGTGCTGTCGGGGATCAGCGACAGCAGCCGGAAGACGCCGAGCTGGTCGAAGTGGGTGACCGCGGAGGTCCCGTGGATCTCCTGCCCGACGCCGAGCGCCCGCTGCGCCTGCTGGTAGGCCTCCCCCAGCGCCGACAGCGACGCGGCCGGGCGGCCGATGCCGGTGCCGAGCACCCGCCCCACGCGCCGCACGCGGGCGTTGACCCGCCCGGTGACCGCCGAGACCAGCGAGCTGATCTCCTCGGGGGTCCGCCCGTCGAGCGGCAGCACCGTGACGATCTCGGTGGACAGCCCGGCCACCGCGGCGCCGGCGACCTCCGCCTCCAGCGCCGAGCGCCAGCCATCGGCCAGCCGGTCGAGGACGTCGAGCGCGCGGGTCGGGTCGGCGGTGGGGTCGGCCGAGGTCTCCGTGGCCGTCACCAGGACCACCACCGGGCCGTCGAGCCGCCAGCCGAACGACCGGGACTGGGCCAGCGCCCGCTCGGTGTGCCGCAGCGAGCCACCCACCAGCCGGCGTACCAGGTCGCCCTGGAAGCGCAGCTCCACCGAGTGCACCGCCTGCTGACGGATCACCGACAGCGCCGAGACGACGGCGGCCCGCTCCAGCACCCCGCCGGCGCCGACGATCATCGGCCCGGTCCGGTTGACCGCCACCAGCCAGCCGTGCCGCTGATCGCCGGCCATGATCGGCGCCACGGCGTACTCACCGACGCCGCCGGGCAGCTCGTGGTGCCCGGGCACCAGGAGGATGCCGTCGGCCGGGGAGAGGTCGGCGTCGGCCAGCACGTCCGCGGGGGTGACCACGCTCTGGTCGGCGCGGACGCCGACCAGGCGCCCGGCCGGCGCGAGCTCGGCCATCCGGTCGTCGGCCGCGGCGTCGAGCAGCCACAGCCAGTCGCTGATCTCGGCGACGTCGTCGGCCGGCCCGGCACTGGTCACGATGTCGCGGTCGGGGCCGAGCCCGAGGACGGCGGCGCCCTCGAGGATCGTGGCCAGCTGCTCGGTGACCTCGGCCAGGCCACCGCCGCTGAGGGCCACGTCCATGAACTGGTCGTGCATCCGCCAGGAGACGGCCAGGGCCTCGCTCTGCTTGCCGACGACCGCGCCGAGCACCTCGGACACGACCTCGTCCATCCGCACGCCGGCGGGCAGGGCCAGCACCGGCAGCGCCCGGCGGTCGGCCTCGGCGAGGACATCGGCCGGCACCGGCGACGGCGCCTCGGTGCGCCGGAAGGCCAGGCCGGCGGTGCCCATCGAGTGGAGGCGCTCGACCAGCGCGCGGCAGTGGGCGGCGTCGGCCGGCGGCAGCCGGGCGCCGAGCACGACGAGGACGTCCGGGCCGGCGACGGCCAGCGGGTCGGCGGGGTCGTCGACGACCATGTGCCGCACCATCCGGCCCAGGCCCTCGGCGCCGGCGACGACGTCGGTGCCGGCCAGCCCGGGCAGCCGCAGGGCCTCTTCCAGGGTGAGGCCCATGCGCTCCTGCCAGCTGGTCAGCTCCTGGCGGGGGAGCTCGGTCACGGGTGCCTCCACTGCGGGCCACTGGCGACGAAGCGGAACCGCGCCGTTACGATACGTCGAAGTGGTCATCGGCACCTCACGCTGCGTCACGAGAATACCCCTTCCGATGGCCACCTGTGCTGCACGTGTCGCGGCATCCTGTCAGGAGTGCCTGGACGGCGGACCCCATTCTTGGCGAGATCCGCCATATAAGGGCGTGCGACGCGCCGCATAGGTTCGAAGCCCGGTCCCAGTCCGCCCGCTGGATGGTAGGCGGTCACCGCTCCCCCGGTGGCGCCCAGCTCCTCGGGTCAGGGACCGGGCGGGGGTCGCCGAGCCGGACGGTGCCTCCCGTTGCTCCCACGGTGAAGGGCCCGCCATGCGCACCATCGACGAGACGACTGGCCCGGGCAGCACGCGCCCCGACGCCGCCCCCGTTCCGCGGGGACGGGCGGCGCAGGCGGGTCTGCCCACGATTCCTCTCCCCCGCGAGCAGGCCGCCGCCGCCGCTCGCACCGCCCGCCCGGCCCGGGCCGCCACCGCCGTCCCGGCCTCGGCGAGCACGGGCGTGGCGGAGCTCCTCCGAGGGCCGGTCCGCCCGGCCCGCGTGCTGATGAGCCTGCCGGCAGCGGTCTACCTGCAGGTCTCCACCGAGCGGGGCAGCGACGTCGTCGGGGTGCTCACCAGCGACGCCGCGCGGCTCCCGCTCGGCTGTGTCCTCTTCCGTCCCAGCAACGGGCGGCCCCTGGTGGCCCTGCCCAGCGGCGCGCCGGCCGAGGTCGGCGGCGGGCGGATCGTCGTCGGCGACCTCGCGGTCAGCGCCGCCGCCTGGTGGGACCCGCGTCCGCGGCTGCCCAGCCACCGCCCGGCGCTGCTGCCCGAGGGCGTGCGCACGCTGCGCACCACGCTCTACGGGGAGGGGGTCCCGCACAGCGCGTTCACCCTGCC
>DATAAV010000156.1:0-11460 GCA_036259935.1 Geodermatophilus sp.
CCTCGACCGCACGATCTTCGAGGCGCTGACCGGCGCCGCGCGCGGCGCGGACCTCGTCGTCGTCGGCCCGCACGGCAAGACGCTCCTGCGTCCGGCGGTGCCCCGCCTGCCCGCGCGGCGGCTCGCGCGCGGAGCGTGACCCCCTCCTCCTGCTGGGGACGCCGCCCCGGCGTCCCGAAGAGACCTACGCTCGGGCCGTGACCCCGCCCGAGCCGAGGAGTCCCGCGAGCGGCGCCGCGGACATCCCGGTGCTCTCCGCGGCCGTGCGCGCGGCCGCCGCCGGTGGGCGGCTCGAGGCCACGCTGCAGGACATCGTGGCCGCTGCCATGGAGCACACCGGCGCCACGTACGGAGCCCTCGGCGTGCTCGGCTCCGGCGGCAAGCGGATCGACCGCTTCGTCGTCCTCGGCATGGACGCCGACACCCGGGCACGCATCGGCCGGCTGCCCGCCGGAGAAGGCGTGCTCGGGCTGCTGATCGCGCATCCGGGGCCGCTGCGCCTCCAGGACCTCACGACCCATCCCGCCTCGGTCGGCTTCCCCCCGGGCCACCCCCCGATGCACTCGTTCCTGGGCGTGCCGATCCGGGTGGGGAACTCCATCTTCGGCACCCTCTACCTCACCGAGAAGGGCGGCGGCAGCGCGTTCACCGAGGCCGACGAGGAAGCCGCGCAGGCGCTGGCCGTCGCCGCCGGTCTGGCCATCGAGAACGCCCGGCTGGCGGAACGCGCCGAACAGCGGCGGGCCTGGGCGCTGGCCGGCACGGAGATCGCCACCGCCCTGCTCTCCGGAGCCGACCCCGACTTCGTGCTCCACTCGATCGCCGAGCGGGTGGCCACGCTGGCCTCCGCCGACATCGCCGGGGTGCTCGTCCCGGCGCCCGACGACGACGACGCGCTCACGATCGTCACCGCCGTCGGCGCGGACGGTGCGGGGATGGAGGCCGACGACTTCGAGGGAGTCCGGGTTCCACTGCACGACTCCCACCTCGGCGAGGCCCACCGGTCCGGCCAGCCCCTGCTGCTCACCGACGCCGGCGACCAGGCCGTCCAGGGGGGACGCGACCCGGTGCTCGGGGAACTCGCCGACCGGTTCGGCCCCGCCCTCATGGTCCCGCTCGGCGGCCGGCCGCCGCTCGGCACGGTCGTGGCCATGCGGCTGCGTGGCCGCGAGCCGTTCGGCACCGAGACGCTCGAACTCGCCGCGGCCTTCGCCACCCAGGCCCGGGTGGCGTTGGAGCTGGCCCGCAGCCAGCAGCGGGAGCGCCGCCTGCAGGTGGAGGCCGACCGGGACCGGATCGCCCGTGACCTGCACGACCACGTCGTCCAGCGGATCTTCGCCACGGGACTGGCCCTGGACCGGATCAGCCGCTTGCTCCAGAAGACCGCGCCGGAGGTGGCCGCCCAGCTCGCCGAGCGGGTGGACGAGCTCGACGGCACGATCGCCCGGATCCGGACGACGATCTTCGAGCTCCACGAGACCCAGGAGGCCTTGGGGGCCGACCTGCGCGGCCGGCTCGCCGACGTCGTCCGGTCGATCACTGACGGAGGACAGGGGCCCCGTCCCAGCCTACGCATCCGTGGCCAGGAGGACGACCTGCCCCCGTCCCTGGTGCCCGACGTGGTCGCCGTCGTCCGGGAGCTGGTTACCAACGTCGTGCGGCACGCCCGCGCCAGCCGAGTCACGGTGACCATCGACATCGCCGACGAGGTCCGTGTGGTCGTTGCCGACGACGGCGTCGGGCTGCCGGACGTCACGGTCCGAAGCGGCCTGGTCAACCTTGGCGACCGGGCCGAACGGCACGGCGGGCGGATGAGCATCTCCACCGGCCCCAGGGGCACCGAGGTCCGCTGGATGGTGCCGTTGCCGTCGCAGGGCTGACCGGGCTCAGCCCCCCGGCGGGCGGTCGCGCAGCTCGGTGGCGAGGATCGCTGCCTGGGTCCGCCGCTCGAGCCCCAGCTTGGCGAGCAGGTGGCTGGTGTAGTTCTTCACCGTCTTCTCGGCCAGGCCCATCCGTGCCCCGATCTGGCGGTTGGTGAGCCCCTCGCCGATCAGCTCCAGCACCGTGCGCTCCTGATCGGTCAGCGCGGCCAGCCGCTGCTCCCGCGGCCCGGTACGCCGACGGACCGTCGCGACGGCGGCGGCCCCGAGATCCTGCTCGACGAGGGTTCCGCCGGCGGCCACCGTCCGCACCGCGTTCACCAGGTCGGAGCCCCGGACCTGCTTGAGCACGTACCCGGAGGCGCCCGCGGCGACCGCGGCGGCGACCGCGTCCTCGTCGGAGAAGCTGGTCAGCACCAGGCACCGCATGCCCGGGACGCGCTCGCGCAGCAGGCGGCACACCTCCGCGCCGTCGCCGTCGGGCAGGCGCATGTCGATCACGGTGACGTCGGGTCGCACGGCCGGCACCCGCGCGAGCGCCTCGGCGACCGAGCCGGCCTCGCCCACCACGGTCATACCCGGTGCATCTTCGAGCACCTCGGCGACGCCTCGCCGGACGACCTCGTGGTCGTCGACGAGGAACACCCGTACAGGGATCGGTTCGGCCTCCACGCGGTGGCCTCCTCGGGGAGTGGCCTCGGTCGCGAAGCGTAGTGGCCGCCGATGGTGCGTCCAATTCCGCAGGTCGGCGACTCAGGCGGGCAGCAGCAGCGCGGTGTAGAGCGTCAGCCCCGGGCCGAACGCCATCGCCACCACGGGGCCGTCGACGTCGCGCAGTTCGTCGAGGACCAGCAGCACCGTCGCCGACGAGCAGTTGCCGTGCTCGGCGAGCACCCGCCGCGAGGCGGCCATCTGCTCCTCGGCCAGGCCCAGCTCGTCGCGGACGACGTCGAGGATCCGCGGACCCCCGGGGTGCACCGCCCAGCCGGCGACGTCCTCCGACCGCAGCCCCGCGCCGCCCAGGAGTTCGTCGACGACGTCGCCGACGTGCCGGGCGAGGACGTCGGGCACCCGGGCGGAGAGGCCCATGCGGAAGCCGAGGTCGGTGACGTCCCAGGTCATGTGGTCGGCGGTGGAGGGGTCGGTGCGGGCGACCACCCCGGCCAGCCGCCGGCCGCGCCGGGCCCCGGGCTGGACGACGACGGCCGCGGCGGCGTCGGAGAACAGCGCGTGCGCGACCACCTGCTCCAGGTCGGCCTGGGCCGGCTGGAGGTGCAGGCTGGTCAGCTCGCAGCACAGCAGCACCGCCGGGCGCGACCGCGCCGCGACGAAGTCGCCGACCGCGGCCAGCCCGGGGATCGCCGCGTAGCAGCCCATGTGCCCGACCATCAGCCGCTGCAGCGCCGGCGGCATGCCGAGATCGGCGGCCAGCCGGATGTCCAGGCCCGGCGTGGCGTACCCGGTGCAGGTGGCGACGGCGAACAGGCCGACGTCGCCGGGTGCCAGGCCCGCGGCGTCCAGCGCGCCGGCGACCGCCTGCTTGCCCAGCGGCAGGGCCTCCTGCGCGTAGCGGGCCATGCGGGCGCCGGTGCCCCAGCCGCTGACGTCCTCGTCCATCGGGTTGGCCACCGCGTGCCGGCTGCGCACCCCGGCGCCGGCGAAGATCCGCCGCGCCACGCGGACGTCGGCGTAGTGCCGGGAGAAGAACCCGTCCCACACGGCGTCCTGGTCGATCCGGGCCGGGAGGGCCGCCCCCGCCCCCGTGAGCACGGCGGCGCTCACCGCGGCTCCGACCGGAGCGGGCGGGGTGACCTGCGCATCATCACCCCGACGGTACGTGCGAGCCCGGCATCCCGCCCGGTCATCGCTTGCGCCCGTAGCCGGCGAAGAGCACCGCCGTGATCGGCAGCGGCTTCATCCGCACCTCTCGGCGTCGGCCGCGGCGCCAGGCGACCACGTCCCGCACCGAGGGACGCAGGCCGACCAGGCGCAGCTCCAGCCCCAGCCGGTCGGCGGCCGCCAGCAGCCTGCGGCGGTCGACGAACAGCGCCGGGTCGTGGATCCCCGGCGGAGGGCCGCCGGGGACGCGCTCGAGCAGCCGCACGGCGATCACCTCGGCCAGCCGGGTGTCGGCGATCGTGTCGATGACCAGCGTGCCGCCGGGGCGCAGCAGCCGGGCGCACTCGGCCAGGACGGCGACGTCGTCCTCGACGTGCTCGAGGATCTCGCCGGCCACGACCACGTCGGCGCACCCGTCGACCAGCGGCACGGCCAGCACCGAGCCGCGGACGGCCAGCACCCCGTGCGCGCGGGCGAGTTCCAGCCCGCGCAGGCCGACGTCGACCCCGACGTGCCGGTAGCCCAGGCGCTCGGCGTGCGGGGCCATGAGCCCGGCGCCGCACGCCAGGTCGACCAGCAGCGCGTCCGGCCGCGGTGCCGGCGGGATGTGCTCGGCACGGGAGGCGGCCAGCCAGTGCAGCATGGCGAACCCGCCGGTGGGCTTCCACCACTCGTCGGCGAGCTCGTCGTACTGCGCGGGATCGTTCCGCCGCGGGTCGTCCAGGCGCATCCGCACGCGGTACCGCCCCGGCCGGGCGGGGAAACGAGGCCGACGACATCTGGTACTGCTGGGCACGGTCCAGCTCCGCGTCCCCGGAGGTCGCCCGTGTCCGTCGCCGTCGTCGGCAGCCTCAACGAGGACGTGCTGGTCGCCGTGGGACGGCTGCCCGGACGGGGCGAGACGGTCATCGGCCGCAGCGCCGTGCTGGCCCCCGGGGGAAAGGGCGCCAACCAGGCCGCGGCCGCGGGGCGCCTGGGCGCCGGGGTGGCGATGGTCGGACGGGTGGGCGACGACCCGGCCGGGGAGCGACAGGTCGCCGCCCTGGCCGCGGCCGGGGTCGACGTGCGCGAGGTCCGGCGCGTCCCCGGGGTCCCGACGGGCCAGGCCACGATCCCCGTCGAGGACGGCACGGGGGAGAACCTGATCGTCGTGGTCCTGGGCGCGAACGCCGAACTCGGCCCGGCGGACGTCGACGTCGACGCGGTCCGCCGGGCGGCGGTGGTGCTGCTGCAGCTCGAGGTGCCCCTGGCCACCGTGCAGGCCGCCGCGGAGGCCGCCACCGGCACCGTGGTCCTCACGCCGGCGCCCCCCGGCCCGCTGCCCGCGGCCCTGCTGGACCGGGTGGACGTCCTGGTGCCCAACGAGCACGAACTCCTCCAGCTGGCCGGCCTCGGCCCGGGGAAGCGCTCCCCCGCGGAACTGGTCCCGCCGGCGCGGGCGGTGGGTCGCTCCGCGGTGGTGGTGACCCTGGGCGCCCGCGGCGCGCTGGTGGTCCCGGACGGCGGACCGGCGCTGCTCCAACCTCCGCCGCCGGTCACGCCGGTGGACACCACCGGGGCCGGCGACTGCTTCTGCGGCGCCCTGGCGCACGCCCTCGCCGGGGGAGCCCGACTGCCGGAGGCGGTGCGCTACGCGGTGGCCGCCGCCGCGCTGTCCACCACCGGGCAGGGGGCGCGCGCCGCCCTGCCCGACGACGCCGCCGTCCGGGCGCTGCTCGGGCAGGTGCCGCAGGTGGTGCCGGTGGTCTGACGGTTTCCGGGGCGGCGGTCCGGGCACAGGTCCGGCGACCGCACCCGACCGGGAGGAGCCCGCGATGACCGAGCCCGAGCGACCGCCGCGCACGGCCGAACGCGCCGAGGGCGACCCGACCGACGAGGGGTCGTCGGCCGGGCGGACCCCGCACCCGCAGGAGCCGGCCGAGGGCCAGGACCTCGGCGACGAGTCGAGCGACACCCCCGGTGGCGCCTGACCGCTGCCCGCCGCCACCCCGGTGGCAGGCTCGCCGACCGTGCTGCTCGACGCCGCGCTGCTGTCCACCGGGATCGACGACGTCCCGGCCACGGCCCGCGACCTGGAGGCACGCGGCTACGCCGGCCTCTGGGCCTCCGAGGTCGACCACGACCCCTTCCTGCCGCTGCTTGCGGCCGGCCAGGCCACCACGCGGCTGCAGGTGGGCACCGCCGTGGCCGTCGCCTTCGCCCGGTCCCCCATGACCCTGGCGATGACCGCCCACGACCTGCAGCGCTACACGCGGGGGCGGTTCGTCCTCGGCCTGGGCACCCAGGTGCGCGCCCACGTGGAGCGGCGCTTTTCCATGCCGTGGAGCCCGCCGGTCGCACGGATGCGGGAGTACGTGGCCGCCCTGCGGGCGATCTGGGCCGCCTGGCAGGACGGTGCGCCGCTGCGCTTCCGGGGTGAGCACTACCGGCACACCCTGATGACGCCGATGTTCTCCCCGCCCGCCCATGAGTGGGGCGCCCCGCCGGTGCACCTGGCCGCCGTGGGCCCGGCGATGACCCGGCTGGCCGGCGAGGTGGCCGACGGCCTGCTGGCCCACGGCTTCACCACGGCTCGCTACCTGCGCGAGCGCACCCTGCCCGCGCTGCACGAGGGCCTGGCCGCCGCCGGGCGCCCGCGGGAGCAGGTGACCGTGAGCCTCTCCGGGCTCGTGGTCACCGGCCGGACCGAGGCCGAGCTCGCCGAGGCGGCCGCGGCGGTCCGGGCCACCATCGCCTTCTACGGCAGCACCCCCGCCTACCGCCCCGTCCTGGAGCTGCACGGGTGGGCCGCGCTCGCCGACGAGCTGCACGCCCTCTCGGTCAGCCGCCGCGCGGATCGGTGGACGGCGATGCGCGACCTGGTGGACGACGAGGTGCTGGAGGCCTTCGCGGTCGTGGCCGCCGCCGACGACGTCGGCCCCCGGGTGCGCGAGCGGTTCGCCGGGCTGGTCGACCGGTTCAGCGTCTACGCGTCCTACCCCGCGCCGGCCGGCCTCTGGGATCCGCTGGTCGCCGCGTTCCGGGCCGGCTCCGACGACGGACAGTGAGCGATCTCTCACCGGTTGGGCTGCAGATCACCGTTCCGGGGCTGTTTCCCCTCCCCGCCGGAGGGCACGCTGGACGCCATGGAGGACACCCAGCGCGATCCCCGAGTAGTCGACGAGGCCTCGACCGAGCGTCAGGCCGACGAGTCCCGCGACCAGCAGACCTCGGCTCTCCCCGTCGCCCGCCTGCTGGCCAACCCCCGCCGCGTCCGCCGCGCCTGAGCCCGGGCGGCCGCCCGGGCGACGGACGGTCACGCATCGTCACACTCGTCCCACCGTTCTCCGTCGTCCCGGCATGCGCGGGCGCCCCTCGTCACCCAGCGCAACCATCCCCGGCGTGCCGCGAACTGCTCCGTCACGGTCTGCGGCACCATCCGTGGCGTGACCGCTGCCCCCGTGCCCTTCGCCGCCGAGGACGCCTCGGCTCCCGTCCGCCGCAGCCGGGCGGAGCGGCAGGCCATCGTCCTGGACACCGCTGAGCGGTTGTTCGCCACCCGTAGCTCGCGCAGCGTCGGCATGGACGAACTGGTCCGGGAGACCGGCCTGGGGAAGATGACGGTCTACCGGCTCTTCAAGAGCAAGGATGACCTGGTGGGGGCCTACCTCGCCCGCAAGGCCGCCACCGTGCTCGCGTTCATCGACGCCGAACTGGTCCGGCTCGAGGGCGACCCCCGCGCCGCGCTGCTCTCGGTGGTCGACGCCGTCGAGCGGGACGTCACCCGAACCGGCTTCCGCGGCTGCCCGTTCACCAACGTCAGCAGCGAGTACGACGACCCCCAGCACCCCGCCCGCAGCGCCGCGGCCGACTACAAGTTCGAGCTGCACATGCGGCTGGAGCGCCTGGCGGAGGAGATCGTGCCCGGTGCCGGCGAGGACCTCGCCGCCCAGGTGCACCTGATCATCGACGGGATGTACCTCTCCGGCGGGCTGCTGGGCCCCGACGGGCCGGCCGCGCACGGCCGCCGGCTCGCCGAGCGGCTCATCGACGCCGCCGTCGCCTCGACGGCCTGACGGGCGCAGACCCCTGACAGCCCGCAGGATGGGCCGGGTGACGACCGACCGCAGCCGCCCGGACCTCGACGACGCGACCGTGGAGGGGCTGGGCAAGCTCTCCGAGGCCCTGGAGACCGTCGAGCAGGCCCGCGGGCTGCTGTACGGCTTCCACCAGCTCTCCGGCCGGGCCGACCTGCTCCTGCAGGACGCCGTCGAGCTGCTGCGCGCGGCCGGGCACACCGCCCTCGCCGACGACCTCGACCGGGAGCTCGTCGGCCGCAACGTGATCGCCGACCGGTGGACCTTCCAGATCGTCGAGGACTACGACGAGACCTACTGGTCGGTGTTCCGGGGCTTCGACGCCCGCGCCCGCGAGGAGCTCGCCGACGGCGACCGGCACGTCTACGAGGCCCGGATGAAGCAGCGGGAGCGCACCGCCGGGCACCCGCACCACCAGGCCGGCCCGGGCCTGGCGGAGTGAGGTGCCCCGGCGCAGACTCGGGCAGGTGACGATGCCGACGCCCGACGACGAGCGCGAGACCGGTCCCCTGGGCAGCGCGGTGGCCCCCGCCGACGATCCCGAGTCCGGCGGCGCCACGGGCGAACCGGGCAGCGGCACGGCCGGCCCCAGCTATCCCCCGGCCGACACCGAGCCGGCCGCGCACCGCGACCGTGACGCCTGATCCCGCGGGCGCGGGAACCGGAGCCGCCGCGCGGAGAGCACCTGCGCCCCACCCCTGCGGGCAGCACACTCGGGGGCGTGACAGCTCCTGGCTCCGCACCTGACCCCTCGACGCCGTCCCCGGCCACCGGTCCCTCGACGCCCGGGACGCCCCCGCCATCCTCCGGCCCGGCGCCCGGCCGGACCGCCACCACCCCGAAGCAGCCGACGCGGCCGGCCCGCCGCGCCGGGCGCACCCTCGGTCAGACGCTGAGCGCCCTGCTGCTGGTGTTCGTGACGGTGCTCCTGGTGCTCTTCGTCGTGTTCAACACCCAGACGGTGCAGGTCAGCCTGGTGTTCACCGACGTCCAGGCCCCCCTCGTGGTGGCCCTGGTGATCTCCGCGGTGCTGGGCGGGCTCGTCGCCGCGCTGTTCGACGCCGTCCTGCGGGTGCGCCGGGGACGGCGCACCCGCTGACCACCTCCCCCGCCCGGGGCGTGCCCCCTCCCCGTGCTTGCTCCTGCCTACCCGTCGGTAATAACGTTTGTTACTGGCGGGTACAAGCCCGTCGGACACCGTCTGGGCAGCACGGGGAGCACGCATGGGCCACTACACCGCCAACCTCCGGGACCTGGAGTTCAACCTCTTCGAGTTCCTGGACACCAAGGACCGGTTCGGCACCGGGCCCTTCGAGCAGATGGACGCCGAGACCGCCCGCGGTGTGCTGGCCGAGATCCGCCGGCTGGCCGAGGGGCCGATCGCCGAGTCCTTCGCCGACGCCGACCGCAACCCCCCGGTCTTCGACCCGGCCACGCACTCGGTGCGGCTGCCGGAGTCGTTCAAGAAGTCGGTCGCCGCCCTGAACGCCGGCGAGTGGTACCGCCTGGACCTCTCCGAGGAGCTCGGCGGCTTCGGCGCTCCCGCGGTGCTGACCTGGGGCGCGTTCGAGATGGTGCTCGGCGCCAACCCCGCAGTCTTCATGTACGGCTCCGGCCCGGCGTTCGCCCAGACCCTGTTCGACCTGGGCACCGAGGACCAGAAGAAGCTCGCCAGGATGATGATCGACAAGGGCTGGGGCGCCACGATGGTGCTCACCGAGCCCGACGCCGGCTCGGACGTGGGTGCCGGGCGCACCAAGGCGGTGCAGCAGCCCGACGGCTCCTGGCACATCACCGGCGTGAAGCGGTTCATCACCTCCGCCGAGCACGACCTCTCGGACAACATCGTCCACCTGGTGCTGGCCCGCCCCGAGGGCGCCAAGCCGGGCACCAAGGGCCTGTCGCTGTTCGTCGTCCCGAAGTTCCACGTCGACCTGGAGACCGGCGAGCTGGGTGAGCGCAACGGCGTCTACGTCACCAACGTCGAGAAGAAGATGGGACTCAAGGTCTCCACGACCTGCGAGCTCACCTTCGGCGACGGCCCGGTGCCGGCCACGGGCTGGCTGGTCGGCGACGTGCACGACGGCATCGCCCAGATGTTCAAGATCATCGAGTACGCCCGGATGTTCGTCGGCACCAAGGCGATCGCCACCCTGTCGGCCGGCTACCAGGTCGCCCTGGCCTACGCCAAGGAGCGGGTGCAGGGCGCCGACCTCACCGCGACGTCGAAGGACGCCCCGCGGGTGACGATCACCCACCACCCGGACGTGCGCCGCTCGCTGATGCTGCAGAAGGCCTACACGGAGGGCATGCGGGCGCTCTACCTCTACGCCGCGAGCTTCCGCGACCAGGTCCGCGAGGCCGAGGCCGCCGGCACCGCCGACAGCGAGCAGGCCCGGCTGGCCGAGCGGGTCAACGACCTGCTGCTCCCGATCGTGAAGGGCTTCGGCTCCGAGCGGGCCACCCAGCTGCTCACCGCCGAGTCGCTGCAGACCCTGGGCGGTTCGGGCTACCTGCAGGACTACCCGATCGAGCAGTACATCCGGGACTCCAAGATCGACACCCTCTACGAGGGCACGACGGCGATCCAGGGCCAGGACTTCTTCTTCCGGAAGATCGTCAAGGACGGCGGCGTGGCGCTGACCTGGCTGGCCGGCCAGATCCAGGCCACGATCGAGGCCGAGGCCGGCAACGGCCGGCTCAAGGAGGAGCGGGTCCTGCTCGCGGCCGCCCTCGGCGACCTGCAGTCGATGCTCGCCACGATGTTCGGCCACCTGACCGCGGCGCAGGAGGACACGACCAACCTGTACAAGGTCGGCCAGAACACCACCCGGCTGCTGCTGGCGGCCGGTGACCTGATCACCGCTTGGCTGCTGATCCGCCAGTCGGAGGTGGCGCTGACCGCGCTCGCCGGTGAGGTCGGCGAGAAGGACCGGCTCTTCTACGAGGGCAAGCTCGCCGCCACCCGGTTCTTCTGCACCCAGGTCCTGCCCCGGCTGTCCTCGGAGCGGGCCGTCGTGGAGAACACCGACAACGCGCTGATGGAGGTCGACGAGGCGGCCTTCTGACGCCGCGCCCCTCGCCTGCCGACGGCCGTCTCCCCGCGCGGGGAGGCGGCCGTCGGCCGTTTCACCGGCGGAACGGGGGGCATGGCTGGCCCTGACCGTCGCGCACGGAGGAGGAGCCATGACCGACCCGCAGGGCAGCGACCGGATCCAGCAGAACATCCCGACCGCCTCGGGCACCGGCGACAACAGCAGCACCGGGTCGGCCTTCGAGGACGTGCCCCTCACCCGGGAGGAGGCCGTCGAGCGCGACGCCGCGCACGACGACGAGCAGCCGGCCCGCCCGGGCTCGGACGTCTCGCTGTCCCAGCGTGCCGAGCCGCCCGGCGGGGCATGAGCCTGCCGATCCCGCCGCCGTCCCTCGAAGGAGCCCCCATGACCGAGTCCGACCCCACCGGGTACCGCGAGTCCCCTGACACCGCCGACGCCAAGGAGAATCTGATCGACGGGCAGACCGGCGACAACGCCAGTGACCGGGGCGAGCTGGACACCACCCTGACCACCGACGACGAGGCCCAGCGCGACGACCTGCCCGTGCGGCCGGGAAACGCACCCGACTGACGGTCTCCCGGACGGCGACGGGCCCCGTGACCGGGATGG
>DATAAV010000157.1:0-5256 GCA_036259935.1 Geodermatophilus sp.
GTCTCGGTGGAGACCGTCGCGGAGGGGCTGACCGCGTTGGAGCACCCGGGGGTCGCGTCGATCCAGGTGATCCTCAACGTCTTCCGGCGCAAGCCGCTGGAGGAGCTGCTGCCCGCCGCGGCCGAGGCCGGCGTCGGCGTCCTGGCGCGGGTGCCGCTGGCCAGCGGCCTGCTCACCGGGAAGTACGACGAGTCGACGACCTTCCCGGCCGACGACCACCGGAACTTCAACCGGCACGGCGAGGCCTTCGACGTCGGCGAGACCTTCTCCGGCGTGCCGTTCGAGGTCGGGGTGGAGGCCGCCCGCGAGGTCGCCGCGATCGCCGGCGACGCGCCCACCGCGGCGTTCGCCCTGCGCTGGGTCATCGACCAGCCCGGCGTCACCACCGTCATCCCCGGTGCCCGCAGCGTCGAGCAGGTGCGGAGCAACGTGGCCGCCGCCGCCCTGCCGCCGCTCACCGACTCCCAGCTGTCCGACCTCGAGCGGCTCTACGACGAGCGCATCCGCGCCCACGTGCACGACCGCTGGTAAGCCCGGCTCCACCCCACCACCCGAGAGGCACGAAGTTGCTCCGCACCCACGACGCCGGCACGCTGCGCGCGACCGACGCCGGTTCCACGGTCACCCTCGCCGGCTGGGTCGCCCGCCGTCGCGACCACGGCGGCGTGATCTTCATCGATCTGCGCGACGCCTCGGGCTACGTGCAGGTCGTCGTCCGCGAGGAGGAGGCCCACCACCTCCGCAACGAGTTCTGCGTGCTGGTCACCGGCGAGGTGCGCCGCCGTCCGGAGGGCAACGAGAACCCCGACCTGCCCACCGGGGACGTCGAGGTGGCCGCCGCGGAGCTGCGGGTGCTCTCGACCTCGGCGCCGCTGCCCTTTCCGATCGAGACCGACCAGGCGGCGCACGACGACGTCCGCTACAAGTACCGCTACCTGGACCTGCGCCGGCAGGGGCCGGCCCGCGCCATCCGGTTGCGGTCGGAGGTCAACCGGATCGCCCGCGGGGTCATGGCGCAGCACGGCTTCGTCGAGGTGGAGACGCCCTCGCTCACCCGCTCGACCCCTGAGGGGGCGCGCGACTTCGTCGTCCCGGTGCGCCTGCAGCCGGGCAAGTGGTATGCGCTGCCGCAGTCGCCCCAGCTGTTCAAGCAGCTGCTGATGATCGGCGGCCTGGAGCGCTACTACCAGATCGCCCGCTGCTTCCGGGACGAGGACTTCCGCGCCGACCGCCAGCCGGAGTTCACCCAGCTCGACTTCGAGATGAGCTTCGTCGACCGCGACGACGTGCTCGCCGTCGTCGAGGACGTCGTCCGGGCCCTGTGGCGGGAGCTGGCCGACCACGAGGTGCCGGAGATCCCGCGGATGAGCTACCGCGAGGCGATGGACCGCTTCGGCTCGGACAAGCCGGACCTGCGCTTCGGCGTGGAGCTCACCGAGCTGACCGAGTACTTCGCCGAGACCCCGTTCCGGGTGTTCCAGGCGCCGTACGTGGGCGCGGTGGTCATGCCCGGCGGCGGCTCGCAGCCGCGGCGGGCGTTCGACGCCTGGCAGGACTGGGCCCGGTCGCGGGGCGCGAAGGGCCTGGCGTACGTGACGGTGGGCGAGGACGGCACGCTCGGCGGGCCGGTGGCCAAGAACATCTCCGAGGCCGAGCGGTCCGGGCTGGTGAAGTCGGTCGGCGCGAAGCCCGGGGACTGCGTCTTCTTCGCTGCCGGCCAGCGCCGTTCCTCGCAGGAGCTGCTCGGCGCCGCGCGCAACGAGATCGCCCGCCGGCTGCAGCTGATCGAGCCGGGCAGCTGGTCGTTCCTGTTCGTCGTCGACTTCCCGATGTTCGAGCAGACCGAGGAGGGCGACTGGACGTTCACGCACCACCCGTTCACCTCGCCCACCCCGGAGTGGCGGGACAAGTTCGAGGAGGACAGGGCCGGCGCGCTGTCGGACGCCTACGACCTGGTGGTCAACGGCAACGAGCTGGCCAGCGGCTCGGTGCGTATCCACGACGCCGGGCTGCAGGAGCGGGTGTTCGAGACCCTCGGCATGTCGCGGGAGGAGGCCCGGGAGCGCTTCGGCTTCTTCCTGGAGGCGTTCTCCTACGGCCCGCCGCCGCACGCCGGGGCCGCGATCGGTTGGGACCGCACCTGCGCGCTGCTCAGCGGGGTCGAGTCGATCCGCGAGGTCATCGCCTTCCCGAAGACCGGCGCCGGGTACGACCCGCTCACCGGTGCGCCGACGCCGATCACCGAGGCGCAGCGCAAGGAGGCGGGCATCGACGCCACGCCCGAGGAGCCGCCGCTGCCCGGGGAGCCGGGCGCCCCCGGTCCGACCAACCCGGCCCACCACTGAGCGGAACCTCTCTGGTTGAGCACGTTCCTCGGAGCGGCCGCCGGTAGGTTGCGCGGCATGCCGTTGCGTGCCCGCACCCTGCTCGGACCCGGCCCCTCCAACCCCTACCCAGAGGCCACGGTCGCGCTGACCCAGCCGCTGCTGGGCCACCTCGACCCGGTCTTCCTCGGGGTCCTGGACGAGACCTCCGACCGGCTGCGGCGGGTGTTCGGGACGGCGAACCGGCGGACGCTGCCGCTGTCGGCGACCGGTTCGGCGGGCATGGAGGCGGCGTTCGTCAACACCGTGGGCCCGGGCGACGTCGTCGTGGTGGCGGTCAACGGGCTCTTCGGCGAGCGGATGGTGGACGTCGCGCGCCGCTGCGGTGCCGAGGTCGTGCGGGTCGACCATGAGTGGGGTCAGCCGGTCGACGCGGACCGGGTCCTCGCCGCGCATCCGGCGCCGAAGCTGATCGCCGCCGTCCACGCGGAGACCTCCACGGGCGTGCTGTCCGACCTGGCGCCGCTGGCCGAGGGCAAGGGCGAGGCGCTGCTGCTCGCCGACTGCGTCACCTCCGTCGGCGGCATCCCGGTGCGGCTGGACGACTGGGGTGTCGATCTGGCCTACTCCGGTTCGCAGAAGTGCCTGGGGGTGGCCCCGGGCCTCGCGCCGTTCACGATCAGCGACCGGGCGTGGCAGCGGCGGGTCGAGCGGCCACAGAGCTGGTACCTCGACCTCGGCATGCTCGGCGGGTACGCGGGGGAGGCGGCAGGCAACGGCGGGCGCACCTACCACCACACCGCGCCGACCGGGATGGTCGTGTCGCTGCACGCGGCGCTGGGGCGGGTGCTCGACGAGGGCCTCGACGCCGTGCACGCCCGGCACGCCGAGGTCGGCCGGCTGCTGCACGAGGGTCTGCAGGAGATGGGCCTGGAGCTGTTCGCCGCCGAGGGGCACCGGCTGCCGCAGCTGACCACCGTCCGGGTGCCCGACGGCGTGGACTCCGCGGCGGTGCGCAAGGAGCTGCTGGAACGCCACGACCTGGAGATCGGGGGCGGCGTCGGGGCGTACGTCGCCTCGGTGTGGCGGATCGGGCTGATGGGCCACAACGCCCGCCCGGACACGGTCGCCCTCGTGCTCGCCGCCCTCCGCGAGGCCCTCGGCCGCTGATTGCCGCCCGGCCGCCCGGCCGCCGCCTGCTGTTGAGGTCGGCCGACTGAGCAGTTGTGGCCGTCCGCCGCGGCGCGTCGTCGCGTGTCGGCGGCGACGACTGCTCAGTCGGCCGGCGAAGCGACCCGGGACTCCGGCCTCGGGTCAGGCGGCGTTCAGGCGGGCGAGCTGGCCGGGGGGCAGCCGCAGGTCCGCGGCGGCGGCCGAGTCGGTGATCGACTGCGGCCGGGAGGCGCCCGGGATGGGGATCACGACGTCGGCCTGGGCCAGGTGCCAGGCCAGCGTCACCCGGTACACCGAGACGCCGAGCTCCTCGGCCACCTCCGCGAACGCCGGCGCCGTCGCGGCCAGCCCGCCCGCCGCCGAGACGCCGCCGAACGGGCTCCACGGCAGGAACGCCAGCCCGTGCGCGGCGCAGTGCGCCAGCTCGTCGGCGGAGAACCGCCAGCCGGGCGAGAACTGGTTCTGCACGCTGACCAGCGCGTCGCCCAGGACGGAGCGGGCGACGTCGATCTGCGCGATGTCGGCGTTGGAGATGCCGACCATGCGCACCAGCCCCGCGTCGTACAGGTGCCGCAGCCCGACCATCGACTCCTCCCACGGCGTCGCCGGATCGGGACGGTGGAACTGGTAGAGCCCGATCGCGTCCCCGCCCAGCCGCCGCAGCGACGCCTCGCAGGCCCGCCGCAGGTACGCCGGCGACCCGTCCAGGCCCCAGTCGCGGCCGGACCGGGTGTGCCCGCCCTTGGTCGCGACGAGCACGGAGTCGGTGGCGCCGTAGGAGCGCAGCGCCCGGGCCACCACCTCCTCGTTGTGCCCGAACTCCGACTCGTCCCAGGCGTAGGCGTCGGCGGTGTCGATCAGGGTCACCCCGGCGTCGAGCGCGGCGTGCACCGTCGCCTCCGCCTCGGCGGGGGAGGGGCGGTCCTCCCTGGTCGAGAGGGGCATCGCCCCCAGGCCGATCGCGCCGACGGCGATCCGCCCGACGGTGTCGTTGCCGATGGTGCGCTGCTGCACGGGGTTCCTCCTCGGTGACGTGACCGGGACCGTCGTGCCCCGCGGGTAGCGTCGCAACCGTGAGTTCGCTGTTCGACGAGCCCGCCGAAGAGGCACCGGGCGTCGACCCGGGCGCTCCGCTCGCGGTGCGGATGCGGCCGCGGTCGCTGGACGAGGTGGTCGGCCAGACCCACCTGCTCGGCCCGCGCGCGCCGCTGCGCCGCCTGGTCGAGGCCGACGAACCGATGTCGCTGGTCCTCTACGGGCCGCCGGGCACCGGGAAGACCACGCTGGCGCACGTCATCTCCCTGGCCACCAAGCGGCAGTTCGTCCAGCTCTCCGCGCTCGACGCCGGGGTCAAGGAGGTCCGCGCGGTCATCACCGCCGCCAAGCGGGAGCTGACCTTCGCCGGCCGGCGCACCGTGCTGTTCATCGACGAGGTGCACCGCTTCTCCAAGACCCAGCAGGACTCCCTGCTGTCCGCGGTCGAGGACCGGATCGTCAGCCTGATCGCGGCCACGACCGAGAACCCGTTCTTCTCCGTGGTCAGCCCGCTGCTCTCGCGCAGCCTGGTCCTCGCCCTGCAGCCGCTGTCCGACGACGACGTCCGCACGGTGCTGCGCCGCGCCCTCACCAGCGACCGCGGCCTGGCCGGCGTCGTCACCCTCACCGAGGAGGCCGAGGAGCACCTGGTGCGGGTCGCCGGCGGCGACGCCCGCAAGGCGCTGACCGCACTGGAGTCCGGCGCGGGCGCGGCCAGGGCCGC
>DATAAV010000158.1:0-2014 GCA_036259935.1 Geodermatophilus sp.
CGCCCAGGACGGCGACCTGCGCGCGGAACGCGGCGGCCTCGTCGTCGTGCAGCAGGGTGAAGGCGTGGGCGCTGGTGCCCGTCGTGGGCACGCCGTACCGGCGGCCGGCCTCGAGGTTGGAGGTCGAGGCGAAGCCGACCAGGTGGGCGGCGCGGGCGGCGGCGACGGCGGCCTCCTCGTGCGTCCGCCGGGAGCCCATCTCGATGCACGGGCGCTCGCAGGCCGCGGACACCATCCGGGCCGCCGCCGAGGCGATCGCGCTGTCGTGGTTGAGCACCGAGAGCACCAGCGTCTCGAGCAGCACGCCCTCGGCGAACGGCGCCCGGACGGTGAGCACGGGGGAGCCGGGGAAGAACAGCTCGCCCTCCGCGTAGCCGTCGACGTCCCCGCTGAAGCGGAAGCCCGCCAGCCAGTCCAGCAGCCGCGGGTCGGTGAGCCCCTGGTCCCGCAGCGCGGCGAGGTCCTCGTCGGTGAAGCGGAACGAGGGCAGCGCCTCGAGCAACCGGCCGGTGCCGGCGAGCACCCCGTAGCGGCGGCCGTGCGGCAGCCGCCGGGCGAAGACCTCGAAGACGCAGTCGCGCTCGGCGGTGCCGTCGGCCAGGGCCGCGGCGACCATGGTCAGCTCGTACCGGTCGGTGAGCAGGGCGGGACCCGTCGGCATGGCAGAGGAGCCTAGGCGGGCGCGGACGGGGCCACCGCTCGAGCAGGTCTCTAGAGTGGAGCCGTGGCCGGACCAGTCGCGCCGACACGGACGCCGGAGGAGACCGTCGAGGAGCACGGCGACCTCGACCGGCCCTGGGTGACCATCGTCTGGAACGACCCGGTCAACCTCATGACGTACGTGACCTACGTGCTGCAGGAGCTGTTCGGCTACGACGAGCCGACGGCGACCACGCTGATGCTGCAGGTGCACGAGGAGGGCAGGGCGATCGTGAGCTCCGGCCCGCGGGAGCGGATGGAGCACGACACCAGCCGGCTGCACGCCTACGGCCTGTGGGCCAGCTACCAGCGGGACGCATGAGGCCTTTCCGCCGCAGGGGGGACGAGATCGTGGCGCGGCTCGAGCCGGCCGAGGCCCGCATCGTCGCGCTGCTGCTCGACCAGCTCGAGCAGCTGCTCACCGCCGAGTCCGAGGACGTCGCCGGCGACCCGGTGATCGCCCGGCTGCTGCCGCCCGGCCACCGCAGCGACCCCGAGCTGGCCGCCGACTACCGCGAGCTGACCGAGTCCGCGCTGCGGGCGGGCAAGGCCGACGACCTCGCCACGGTCCGCGCCAGCCTGCCGCCCGACGGCGGGACCGTCCGGCTCGACCCCGAGCAGGCGACCGCGTGGCTGCGCACCAGCAACGACCTGCGCCTGGCGCTGGGCACCCGGCTCGACGTCCAGGAGGACACCGAGCCGCCGGAGGACCTCGCCAGCGAGGAGGGGCAGCAGCTGGCCGTCTACTACTGGCTCACCGGGCTGCAGGGCGCGCTCGTCGACGCACTCGCCGCCGGTCGCGCCGGCCGAAGGTGAGCGCGACCAGCGCCGCGAGCAGCAGGTCGAGCACGAAGAACACCGACACCAGGCCGGGCATCTCCAGGTCCTGCACGATCGCCCCGACGGCGCTGACCAGGACGACGAGCGAGAGCACCGCGACCAGGAGCAGGACGAGGGTCCGGCCGGTGACCAGCAGCACCAGGGAGATCCGGTCGGCGGTTTCGTCGCTGCTGTAGTGGCCGCTGCGACGGCGCAGCCCCACCGCCCCGCGCACCAGGGCCGGCACCGCGACGGCCAGCACGCCGGCGACCATGAACAGCTCGAGGACCACGGACGGGGAGCGTAACGGGCGGCCCCTGGAGAGGCCGCGGTCCGACGGGCTCCTAGACTGGGCGGCGTGCTGCGCATCGACCGCGCGACCTACGACGCCATCGTGGCCCACGCCCGGGAGGACCACCCGGACGAGGCCTGTGGCGTCGTCGCCGGCCCCGAGGGCAGCGACCGCCCCGAGCGCTTCATCCCGATGCTCAACGCC
>DATAAV010000159.1:0-7817 GCA_036259935.1 Geodermatophilus sp.
TGGCCACCGACGTCTCCATCGTCGACGTCAGCGAACGGCTCGCCATCACCGATGCCTTCGTCCTCGCCTCGGCGCCCAACGAGCGCCAGGTGCAGGCGATCGTCGACGAGGTCGAGGAGCGGCTGCGCCGGCACGGGGTCAAGCCGGTGCGCCGGGAGGGCGTCGCGGAGGCCCGGTGGGTGCTCCTGGACTTCGTCGACGTCGTGGTGCACGTGCAGCACGCCGAGGAGCGGGCGTACTACGCCCTCGAACGGCTCTGGAAGGACTGCCCGACCATCCCGTTCGTCGACCGCGCCGCCCGCTCGGCGAGCGACGCTCCGGCCGAGGGAGGTCCGGCCACCCTGTCGACCGACGACGTCGACCCGATGAGCGCCGACCCCGCACCCCTGGCCCCGGAACCCGGGGACGGGGACAGCCCTGCTTCCGGCCCGGAGGCGGCCGGCCGGTGACGGCGGAGGCCCCGCCGACGCCCCCGGTGCCCCGCCTGGTGATCTGGAGGCACGGGCGCACCGAGTGGAACGCCACCGGGCGCTTCCAGGGGCAGATGGACCCACCGCTGGACGACCACGGCCGCAGCCAGGCCGCGCGCGCGGCGCCGTACCTGGTGGCCGGCGGGCTCTCCGCGGACGACACGGTGGTCGTCTCCTCCGATCTGAGTCGCGCCGCCGAGACCGCCGCGGCCCTCACGGCCCTGCTGGGCGTGCCGCTGCGGCTGGACCCCCGGCTCCGCGAGCACGGCATGGGTTCCTGGGAGGGGCTGACCCGGGAAGAGGTCGCCGCCCGCCATCCCGAGCAGTACGCCGACTGGCTCGCCGGCCGCCCGGTCCGGGGTCGGGGTGGGGAGGCGGCGGCCGCCGTCGCCGAGCGGGCGCTGGCCGCGGTCCGCGAGCTGCCGCAGGCCGCGGTGGCCGTCCTCGTCACCCACGGCGGAACGGCCGCCCGCCTGGTGGAGGCGCTGCTGGGGCTGGGGCCCGAGCACCGCCGCCTGTTCGGCCCGCTGGGCAACTGCGCCTGGAGCGAACTGGCGTTCCAGAGCACCGGCTGGCGGCTGCTGCGGCACAACATGGCGGCTGCCCCGCTGCCGGAGGCCGCCGGTGCGGAAAAGGCGGCGGCGGAGCCCGCGGCTCCCGCTCCCTTCGACGCCGGGGCCAGCCCGGAGGAGGGGGCTCCGGTCCACACGCAGGATGCCGACGCGGTGCTCTGACCGCCCGGAGGGAGGAATCGACGGCCACCGCGTCGGCTCGAGGCACGCGTCGGGCTAGCCTCGCCGGGTGTCCGTCGCCGTGGTCTCCGACTCCACGGCCTACCTCCCTCCCGACCTGATCGCCCGGTACGGCATCGAGGTGGTTCCCCTCTACGTCGTGCTGGCCGGCCACTCCGGTCGGGAGGGCGAGGACATCAGTCCCGCGGATGTGGCCCGGGCCCTGACGACGCGAGGGCAGCACGTCTCCACCTCCCGGCCGACCCCCGGCGACTTCGTCGGCGCCTACCGCCGGCGGTTGGATGCCGGCGCCGACCGGCTGGTCTCGGTGCACCTGTCCGCGGAGCTGTCCGGCACCTGGGACGCGGCCCGGTTGGCCGCCGGCCAGGTCGGCGAGCACATCGTGACCGTCGTCGACTCGCGGTCGGCGGCGATGGGAACGGGGTTTGCCGTCCTCGCCGCCGCCCGCGCGGCCGCCGCCGGCGCCGACGCGGGGACCGTCGCGGCCGTCGCCCGCCGGACCGCGGCCGCCACCCGCACGCTGTTCGTGGTCGACACCCTCGAGCACCTCCGACGGGGTGGCCGGATCGGCTCGGCGGCATCGGTGCTGGGCACCGCCCTGGCGGTCAAGCCGGTGCTGCACGTCGCCGACGGGCGGGTGGTCCCCCTGGAGAAGGTCCGCACCTCCGGGCGGGCGCTGGCCCGGCTGGTGCAGCGCGGGGTGGAGGCGGCCGCCGACGGTCCGGTCGCCGTCGCGGTGCACCATCTCGCCGCGCCGGAGCGCGCCGAGCGCCTGGCCGATGAGCTGCGGGAGCGCGTACCCGACCTGCGGGAGCTGTACGTCAGCGAGCTGGGCGCGGCGATCGGGGCGCACGTGGGACCCGGCGCGGTCGGCATCGTGGTCGCGCCCGCGCCGGACGACCCCCCGCAGTCCGGAGACGATTCGGCGCGGCGCGGCGACGACCCGTCGCAGCCCGGTGACGGGGCGGCGCCGGGCGGCTGAGGAGAGGCGGTCGGTCGGCACGGGTCGAACGCTGCACCACCCGCCCGCCCGACGTCGGGGAACCGTCCACAGCCCGACTGCGCGTCCACAGGCGACCGCGTTGGCCTCCCGGCCCCTTCCGGGCTCCCTAGCGTCCGGCCGGTGCGCCTCTCCACCCGTCGCGCCGACGACGCCGATGTGATCCGGGCCCGCCTGCGCGCGCTGCTGCAGGAGGGGGCCCGGCCACGGGGCTGGCTCCCTGCCGACGACCCCGTGGACCTCGAGCCCGACCCCGCAGATCCGGGAACGGAGGAAGGCGGAAACCACCGTGCGGAGGCCGCCGGAGACCCCGACGACCACGAGGGCCGGCTGCCGCACGGCATCGGGCGGCACCGGGCGCCCGGTACCGCCGTGCGGCTGGATCCGGGCCGGCGCGCCGCCTGGTCGCTCTGGGTCGCCGGGTTCCTCGGCGCGCTGCTCCTGGCCGGGCTGACCTGGGTCGACCGGCCGCAGGTCGAGCCGGCTCCGGCGGCGCCGACGAGCGCACCCGACGCCGGTCCTCCGGCGCCGGCGACGCCCGAGGTCGGGGTCGCCGCCGACACCGCGGCGACCGTCGTGGTCTCCGTGGTGGGCCTCGTGGCCCGGCCCGGGCTGGTGGTCCTGCCGGAGGGCTCCCGGGTCGCCGACGCCGTCGCCGCGGCCGGCGGGATGCTGCCGGAGGCCGATCCCGCATCGGTCAACCTCGCCGCCGTGGTGACCGACGGCCAGCAGGTCGCGGTCGGGGTTCCCGGCGCCGCCGCGGTCGGCAGCGGGCCGGCCGGCTCGGCTCCGAATGCCGGCGGGCCGGTGAACCTCAACACCGCCACGGCCGCGGACCTCGACGCGCTGCCGGGCATCGGTCCGGTGCTCGCCCAGCGGATCGTGGACCACCGCGAGCAGCAGGGCGGGTTCACCAGCGTCGAGCAGCTCGACGACGTCCCGGGCATCGGCCCGACCACCTATGCCGAGCTCGCCGATCTGGTGACGGTGTGACGCAGCCGCAGAGGGCCGCGGCCGGTCCCCGCCGGCGGTGGTCATGGGTGGACCTCCGGCTGGCTCCGGCCGCCGGAGCGGTGTGGCTCGGCAGCCTGGCCGCGCCGCTGCTGCCCCCGTCCGCGCTCATCGGCTGTGCCGTCGCCGCCACCGGAGCCGCCCTCGTGCTGGCCCGGCGAAGGACGTCGGCGACCGCGGTCGTCCTCCTGGGCCTCCTCGCCGCGCTGACGATCACCGCGGCCACCGCCGCACTGCGCGCGGCGGCACGCGAGGCGTCCCCGCTGGGGGCCCTGGCCGAGGCGCGCCGGACGGTGCCGGTCGTCCTCGAACTGGACGCCGATCCGCGCCCGCTGCGCGGCCCCGGCCCGCCCCGGGTGGTCGTCGAGGCCACCGTCACCGCGGTGGACACAGGCGGGACCAGGACGCGGCTGCACGACGACGTGCTCCTGTTCGCCCCGGCGGAGGACTGGGTGGACCTGCTGCCGGGCCAGGAGGTGCGCACCCGGGCGGTGGCCTCCCCGGCCCCGCCGGCCGACGGCGTCGTGGCGCGGCTGTCCGTCCGGGGGCCACCCGTCGTGCTGGGCCTGCCGCCGTGGCACCAGCAGGCGGCCGGCGGACTGCGGGCCGGTCTGGTCGAGGCGGCCGGCCGGGTGCTGGACCCGGTGACGGCCGGCCTGCTTCCCGGGCTGGTCGTCGGTGACACCCGCGCCATGGATCCGGTCCTCACCGAGGACTTCCGCCGGGCCGGACTGGCTCACCTCACCGCGGTATCGGGCGCCAACGTGGCGATCCTGCTGACCGGTGTGCTGGTGCCGCTGCGCCGCCATGCCGTCGACCGGCGGGTCCAGGCCGCGGTCGCCGGACTGGCGCTGGCCGGGTTCGTGCTGCTGGCGCGGCCGGAGCCCAGCGTGGTCCGGGCCGCGGCGATGGGTGCCGTGACACTGCTGGCCCTGGCGTCCGGGCGTTCCCGTGCGGCGCTGCCCGCGCTGGGCGCATCGGTCGTGGTCCTGCTGCTGATCGACCCCGGTCTCGCCCGAGACGCCGGTTTCGCCCTGTCGGTGGCGGCGACCGCCGCCATCGTCCTGCTGGCACCGGGCTGGTCGCGCCGGCTGCGCCGCCGCGGTTGCCCGCGGGCGGTGGCCGATGCGCTGGCGGTGGCCGCGGCGGCGGGCCTCGCCACCGCTCCGCTCGTCGCCGGGCTGTCCGGCCTGGTCAGTCCGGTCTCGCTGCCGGCCAACCTGCTCGCCGCGTCGGCCGTCGCGCCGGCGACCGTCCTCGGCCTGCTGGCCACGCTGCTCGGCGCCGTCGTACCGCCCTTCGGCGACGCGCTGGTCTGGGTTGCCGGATGGCCGGTGCGCTGGCTGGTCACCGTGGCCCGGCACGCGGCCGCGCTGCCCGACGGCGCCACCGGCTGGCCGGCCGGCACCCGGGGCGCCCTCATGCTCACCGGCCTGCTGATCGTCCTGGCCGCGCTGCTGTGGCGGTTCCGGCGACTGCGCCCCTTGGCGTTGGCCGCGCTGGTCGGGCTGGTCGTGCTGGGCTGGCCGCTGCGGCAGGTCACCCGGGGCTGGCCGCCTGCCGGCACCGTCATCGTGGCCTGCGACGTCGGCCAGGGCGACGCGCTGGTGGTCCCCACCGGACCGGGCTCGGGGGTGCTGGTGGACGCCGGGCCGGACGTCGGCGCGGTCGACCGGTGCCTGGACCGACTCGGCATCGACGCGCTGCCGCTGGTGCTGCTGTCCCATCTGGACGCCGACCACGCCGGCGGCCTGGCCGGTGCGCTCACCGGTCGGGACGTGGGCGTGGTGGCCACCGGCACCCTCTCGCCGGCCGACGATCGGGCGGCCGCGCTCGACCGGGCCATCCGCCGCGCGGGTGGCGAGCGGGCCGTCCTGGTGCCCGGCGATCGCAGGACGGTGGGCGCCGCGGTGCTCGAGGTGCTGGCGCCACCGCCGGAGATCGTGACTGCCGCCGCGGCGGCCAACGACCTCTCGCTCGTCGTGCGGGTCACCCACCGCGGCATCCGGGTGCTGCTCACCGGGGATCTGAGCGCCCAGGCGGAGGCGCGCGTGCTGGCCCGCGGCACCGACGTGCGGGCCGACGTGCTCAAGGTTCCCCACCACGGGAGCGCCGACGCCGATCCGGAGTTCCTCGCCGCCACGGGTGCCCGGGTGGCGCTCCTCTCGGTCGGTGCGGACAACAGCTACGGGCATCCGGCACCGCGGCTGCTGTCCTGGCTGGCCCGGGCCGGCATGCGGGTGCACCGCACCGACCGGGAGGGTGACCTCGCCGTCGTGGGATCGGCCGACACCTGGGGCGTCGCCACGCGGGGCGGGGACGCCCCCGTCGCGGCGGAGAACCCGGTGCCGGCGCCGCCCGAGGAGACGCAGGGACCCCGCCGGCCGTCGGAGATCCACGCCGCGGTCAGCGCGGGGCGGCGGAACGGTCACCGCCGCGTGACACCATGCCGGTGTGGCAGCAGCACCCCCGGCGCCGACCTCACGTCTGCGGGCGGTCGTGGGGGAGGAGGAACTCCTGCGCTCCCGCGCGGTCGCCGCCGTGCGCGCCGCAGTGCTCGAGCGCCACCCCGACGCCGAGCTGCACGAGCTCACCGCGCTCGGTCTGCCGGTCGGGCAGTTGGGCGACGTTCTCGCGCCCTCGCTGTTCGGCGGGCACCGGGTCGTGGTCGTCTGGGGCGTGCACGAGGCCGCCGGGGCGCTCGTCGACGCGCTGACCGGTTACGCCAAGGACCCCGATCCCGACCTGACCCTCGTGATCGTCCACCACGGCGGCAAGCGGAACGAGGCGCTGCTCAAGGCTTTCACCGCGGCCGGCGCCGCCGTCGACGACTGCCCGAAGATCACCTCAGTGGGCGAACGGATCGCCTTCGTACGCAACGAGGTGCGGTCGGCCGGGGGCCGCATCACCCCCGACGCGGCCGCCGCGCTGGTCGAGGCGGTCGGTGCGGACCTGCGCCAGCTGTCCTCGGCGGCCACCCAGCTCGTCTCGGACTTCGGCGGCGCGATCGACGCGGATGCGGTGGCGCGTTTCCACCGCGGCCAGGCAGAGGTCAGCGGGTTCACCGTCGCCGAACGCGTGCTCGTCGGCGACCGGCAGGGCTCGCTGGAGATGCTGCGCTGGGCGCTGCAGCGGGGCGTGGCCCACGTCCTGATCGCCGACGCGATCGCCGACGGCGTCCGCACCGCCGCGCGGGTCACCTCGCTACGCAGCTCCAACCCCGGGGAGCTGGCCCGGACGCTGAAGCTGCCGCCGTGGAAGGTGAAGAAGGCCCAGGCGCAGGCGCGCGGCTGGAGCATCGAGGGCCTGCAGCAGGCGATCGGCGTGGCGGCGGAGCTCAACGCCGACGTCAAGGGCGCCGCCGCCAGCGCCGACTACGCGCTGGAGCGGGCGGTGCGCCGGATCGTGGCCATCCGCGCCGCCACCGGGCGGGGAACCCGCGGCTGACGCCCGGTCGGCGCGCGGCGGGGAGCGCCGGTCGCCGAGCCACGAAAATGGCGGGCCCGGCGGTCGTCTCTCAGCAGTGATGCGCCGTCGAGCGCCCGGGAACGCGTCGAGCCCCGCTCCCGGGCGCGGGAGAGGGGCTCGACGAGGAAGAGGAAGCGCTGGCTCAGAGGCTGGCGAGCCGCTTGGCCATGCCCGACTTGCGGTTGGCGGCCTGGTTCTTGTGGATCACGCCCTTGCTGGCGGCCTTGTCGAGGGCCTTGCTGGCCGTCTGGAGAGCGGCGGTCGCGGCCGCGGCGTCCCCGGTGGCGGCGGCGGTGCGGAAGCGCCGGACAGCCGTCTTCAGGGCGGACTTGACCGCGACGTTGCGCTGACGCGCCTTCTCGTTGGTCCGGTTCCGCTTGATCTGGGACTTGATGTTCGCCACGCGTGAGCCTCGGTGTCTCGCAGGAGGGAGTACTTCTGACAATCGTCCGGACGGCATGCGTCGGCGGACCGGCCTGCCAAGATACCAGCGCGCGAGCGCGTCTCCCAACCCGCCGGTCAGGAGACCCCGCCGTCCGGCCGGCAGCACGCCACGGGAGGAGACGCGGGAGCCGCCGCAGCGCCCGCCGCGGGCTTTTCCCGGCGCTCGCCCGCCGGGGCGGGGTGTCGTGGGACGATGGCGGCACTGTGACGACTCCTGCTGCCACCGATCCGGCCCGCATCCGGAACTTCTGCATCATCGCCCACATCGACCACGGCAAGTCGACGCTGGCCGACCGGATGCTCGAGGTCACCGGGATCATCGAGGCACGGCAGATGCGCGCGCAGTACCTCGACCGCATGGACATCGAGCGGGAGCGCGGCATCACCATCAAGGCGCAGAACGTGCGCCTGCCGTGGACCCCGAGGACCGGCGCGCACGCGGGCACCGACCACGTGCTGCACATGATCGACACCCCGGGCCACGTCGACTTCACCTACGAGGTGTCCCGGTCGCTGGCAGCGTGCGAGGGCGCGGTGCTGCTGGTCGACGCCGCCCAGGGGATCGAGGCCCAGACGCTGGCCAACCTCTACCTGGCGCTGGAGAACGACCTCACGATCATCCCGGTCCTCAACAAGATCGACCTGCCGGCCGCCCAGCCGGAGAAGTACGCC
>DATAAV010000160.1:0-2444 GCA_036259935.1 Geodermatophilus sp.
TCGGAGTCCCAGCGGCGGTTCTGGTACGGCGCCAGCGCCAGCCGGCGGGCCGCGGCCAGCTGCACCGTCCCCTCCGCGGCCGGGGCGTCCAGCGCGAAGGGCTTGTCGCAGACCACGGCGAGGTCCAGACCCAGTGCCTGCTCGCTCAGCGGGGTGTGCGTGTCCGCCGGGGTGGAGATCGCCACCGCCTCGGCGCCGGCGCCGGCCAGCTCCTCGAGCGAGCCGAAGGTGCGCAGGCCGGGGTGCTCCGCGGCGACCTGCGCCCGCCGCTCGGCCGACGTCGTCACCACGCCGAGCAGGTCGACCTCCGGCGCGGCCGCCAGCAGGGGTGCGTGGAAGTACCGGCCGCCGAAGCCGTAGCCCACCAGTCCGAAGCGCACGGGGTCCATGCCGCGATCCTGCCCTGTCCGGGTCCCCGCCCGGAGGGCCGGAGCGGTCCCGCGACACGGGCAACCCGGGGTGTCGCCTCGTGGGTGGATCGTGACCCTCAGCCGCTACGGTCCCGCGCGTGCAGAGCCCCCGTCTCGCCGTGGCCGACCCCGACCGCCTCGCCGCGATCGCCAGCTACCGGCTCGGCGGCCACGCCGGCGACGCCGACCTCGATGCCGTGGTGGGCTACATGGCCCGCGCTCTGCACGCGCCCATCGCGGTGATCAACCTCGTCGGCCCGGACCTGCAGTGCTTCCCCGCCGAGATCGGCGTCGGCGTGCCGTTCTCGAACGTCCCCGACGAGCTGTCGTTCTGCGCCCACGTGGTGGCGGTGCGGGAGCCGCTGGAGGTGACCGACGCGCTGGCGCACCCGGTGTTCGCCGAGAACCCGGCGGTGGCGGCCGGCGCGATCCGCTCCTACCTCGGCGTCCCCCTGATCGACGAGGACGGCTTCGTCCTCGGCTCGCTGGGGGTCTTCGACGACGACGTCCGCTCCTTCTCCGGGGACGACCTCGACGTCCTGCAGATCCAGGTCCGCCTCGTGCGCAGCGTCCTCTCCCTGCGGCGCCAGGTCGCGGCACACCGGTGGGACGCCCGCCTGCTGGTGTCCCAGGGACGGGTGCTCGAGGCCGTCGCCACCGGCGCGCCGCTGGACGAGGTCCTCGACCTGCTCTCCACCGCGGTGCGCGCCCTGGCGCCGGACGCCGACGCCGAGCAGGAGGGGGTCCTGGCCGAGATCGTCGACCGGCTGACCACCGTGGCCACCGACGCCGACGGGTGGCGCCGGGCCCTCACCCGGGTGGCCCAGCAGGACCCGCTGACCGGCCTGGCCAACCGTGCCCACCTCCTCGACGCTGGCCGGGCCGCGCTGATCGGCGGCGGTGCGGTCCTCTTCATCGACGTCGACCACTTCAAGGAGGTCAACGACCGCGGTGGACACGCCGTGGGGGACCAGGTGCTCGTCCGCCTCGCCGAGCGCCTCCGCACGCACCTGGAGGAGGTGCCCGGCGCGGTGGTCGGGCGGCTCGGCGGCGACGAGTTCGCCGCCGTCCTGCCCGGCGTGGACCGGGGGACGGCGACGACGCTCGGGCAGCGCCTCGTCCTCGCGCTGGTGGACGACGTCGCGGTCGGACGCCGCCACGTGCGGGTCTCGGCGAGCATCGGGCTGGCCATGGCCGAGCCCGGCACACCGTTCGAGGAGGCCCTGCAGGAGGCCGACCGGGCGATGTACGTCGCCAAGGAGGGCGGCCGTGGGCGGTTGCACGGCGCGACCCTGCCCGTCCCGAGGTCGGCTAGCGTCGGCCCATGACTGCAGAGGGCGCACCCCGGGTCGAGCGGGACGGCGACGTCGTCACCCTCACGATGTGCCGGCCGGCCAAGCGCAACGCGCTGTCCCGTGACCACCTGACCCAGCTGCTGGGCGCCGTGACGGCGGTGGGGGAGAGCGACGCGGCCGGGTTGGTGATCGCCGCGGAGGGGCCGGTGTTCAGCGCCGGGCACGACTTCGCCGACGTCGCCGGCCGGCCGGTTCCCGAGGTGCGCAGCCTGCTGCAGCTGTGCACCGAGCTCATGCAGGCGCTGCACGACGTCCCGCAGGTGGTGCTGGCCCGGGTGCACGCCCTGGCCACCGCGGCCGGCTGCCAGCTGGTGGCCTCGTGCGACCTGGCCGTCGCCGCCGAGTCCGCCGGCTTCGCCGCGCCCGGCGGCAAGGGCGGCTGGTTCTGCCACACGCCGATGGTCGCCATCGCCCGCGACGTCGGCCGCAAGCGGGCCATGGAACTGGCGCTCACCGGCGACGTCATCGACGCGGCCACCGCGCTGGACTGGGGGCTGGTCAACCGGGTGGTGCCCGACGCCGAGCTCGACGCCGCCGTCGCCGACCTCATGGCCCGGGCCACCCGCGGGTCGCGGGCGAGCAAGGCGTGGGGCAAGCAGACGATGCACGCCCAGCTCGGCCGGCCCGAGCGGGACGCCTACACCACCGCGGTCGAGGTGATGGCCGCCGCCAGCCAGCT
>DATAAV010000161.1:0-3126 GCA_036259935.1 Geodermatophilus sp.
ACACCTCGAGCCGGCGTCCGCCGACCTCGACGACGACGGTCTGCCGCGGCTCGGGCTCCTCGTGCTTGGCCGGGGCGGCGGAGTAGGGCGGGACCTGGTTGTCCCACTCGGTCTCGATCCAGCGGGTGTGCACGGTGAACGGCTCGGTGGTGAAGGCCTCGTCGCGGACCACGGCCCGGTGGAACGGGACGACCGTCGGCATGCCCTCGACGACCAGCTCGTCGAGGGCACGGCGGGCCCGCTGCAGCGCCTCGGTGCGGGTGGCCCCGGTGACGATGAGCTTGGCCAGCATCGAGTCGAAGGCGCCGACCACCTCGCCGCCGGTCTCCACGCCGGAGTCCCAGCGCACGCCCGGTCCCTGCGGGATCTCCAGCCGGGTCACCGGACCGGGGGCGGGCATGAAGTTGCGGCCGGCGTCCTCGGCGTTGATCCGGAACTCGATGCTGTGCCCACGGGGCGCCGGGTCCTCGGTGATCTCCAGCAGCAGGCCGTCGGCGATGCGGAACTGCTGGCGCACCAGGTCGACGCCCGCGGTCTCCTCGGTGACCGGGTGCTCCACCTGCAGGCGGGTGTTGACCTCGAGGAAGGAGATCGAGCCGTCGTTGCCGACGAGGTACTCCACGGTGCCGGCGCCGTGGTAGCCGGCCTCCTTGCAGATGGCCTTGGCCGAGGAGTGGATGCGCTCGCGCTGCTCGTCGGTCAGGAACGGCGCGGGGGCCTCCTCGACGAGCTTCTGGTTGCGGCGCTGCAGGGAGCAGTCGCGGGTGCCGACGACGATCACGTTGCCGTGGGTGTCGGCGAGCACCTGCGCCTCGACGTGGCGGGGCTTGTCCAGGAACCGCTCGACGAAGCACTCGCCCCGGCCGAAGGCGGAGACCGCCTCCCGGACGGCGGAGTCGTAGAGATGGGGGATCTCCTCCATGGTGCGGGCGACCTTCAGGCCGCGGCCGCCACCGCCGAACGCCGCCTTGATCGCCACCGGCAGGCCGTGCTCCTCGGCGAAGGCCACGACCTCGTCGGCACCGGAGACCGGGTCCTTGGTGCCGGGCACGAGCGGGGCGCCGGCCTTCATCGCGATGTGCCGGGCCTGCACCTTGTCCCCGAGCGCGATGATCGCCTCGGGGGTGGGGCCGATCCAGATCAGGCCGGCGTCGATGACCGCCTGGGCGAAGTTGGCGTTCTCCGACAGGAAGCCGTAGCCGGGGTGGACCGCGTCGGCGCCGGACCGCTTGGCCACGTCGATGATCTTGTCGATCACCAGGTAGGAGTCGCCGGGCGTCGTCCCGCCGAGGGCGAAGGCCTCGTCGGCCGTCCGCACGTGCAGCGCGTCCCGGTCCGGTTCGGCGTAGACG
This sequence comes from Geodermatophilus sp., assembly GCA_036259935.1. Classification (GTDB taxonomy): domain Bacteria; phylum Actinomycetota; class Actinomycetes; order Mycobacteriales; family Geodermatophilaceae; genus Geodermatophilus. The sequence continues at coordinate 1,353 of DATAAV010000161.1, forward strand.
GCGACGCTGGTCAGACCCGCGTCCTTGCACGCGCGGGCCACCCGCACCGCGATCTCGCCACGATTGGCGATGAGGACCTTCTGCACCGGTGCTCTCCCTCGAATTTCGACCCGGTCGGACTGTAGATCAGCGGGATGCGACTCCCGGGCGCCAGGTGGGCCCGAGGGCGGCGCTCAGCGACGCCAGAGGTCGGTGACGGCCAGCCCGCACCGGGCCAGCTGCGTCCGCAGCACGGCCAGCGACAGCCCGATGACCGCCGCGGGGTCCCCGTCGACGCGGCGGACGAACGACGCGCCGAGCCCGTCGAGGGTGAAGGCGCCGGCCACCGCGAGCGGCTCCCCGGTGGCGAGGTAGGCCTCGATCTCCTGGGGCGTGGGCGAGGCGAAGTGCACCGTCGTGGGGACGACGGTGACGTCCCGGCTGACCACCTGGCCGTCGCGGACGTCGAAGAGAGCCTGCCCGGTGTAGAGCACGCCCCTGCGCCCGGCCATGCGCTGCCACCGCTCCCGCGCCTCGCGGGCGTCGGCCGGCTTGCCCATCGACTCGCCGCGGAACTCCAGCAGCGAGTCGGCGCCGACCACCAGGGCGTCGCTCTCCCGCCGGGCGACGGCGCCGGCCTTGGCCGCCGCGAGCAGGGCGACCTGGTCGCTCACCCGCGGAGCCCGCACCGCCGACTCGTCGACGTCGCTGACCACCACCTCGGGGGTCAGGCCGGCCTGGCGGAGCAGGCCCAGCCGGGCCGGTGAGGCGGAGGCGAGCACCAGCCGCCGGTCGACGGTCATGAGAACCTCCCGGACGCGCGCCAGCCGCCGGGCCCCGGCCGCAGCGGCTGCCGGTGCGCGTCGGCGAAGGACGCCCACGCTCCCACCGGCGTCGGCCGGCGCCTCGGGCGCCGCTGGGACAGGGCCGCGACGACGACGGTCAGCGCGGCGAGTTCCTCGGGGCTGGGCTCGCCCTTGACCACCCGCAGGAGCGGAGGCCGGTCGGAGGAGTGGGGGCCGGAGGCCTCCGCGACGAGGGCCGGGGTGGGCTCCGCGCCACTGGGGGACGGCACCTGGTCGCGGTGTCGTCCGGAGGACGACGGTGTCACAGCGGGATGTTCCCGTGCTTCTTGGGCGGCAGGTTCTGCCGCTTGTTGGCCAGCACCCGCAGCGCCTTGGCGATCTGCACCCGGGTGTGCGACGGCGGGATCACCGCGTCGACGTACCCGCGGTCGGCGGCGTTGTACGGGTTGAGGAGGGTGTCCTCGTACTCGGTGATCAGCTCGGCGCGGCGGGCGTCGGGGTCGTCGGCCTCGGCCAGCTCCCGCCGGTAGAGGATGTTCACCGCCCCCTGCGCGCCCATGACCGCGATCTGCGCGGTCGGCCAGGCGAGGTTGATGTCGGCGCCGAGGTGCTTGGAGCCCATGACGTCGTAGGCGCCGCCGTAGGCCTTGCGGGTGATGACCGTGACCTTCGGGACGGTGGCCTCGGCGTAGGCGTAGATCAGCTTGGCGCCGCGGCGGATGATTCCCTCCCACTCCTGCGAGGTGCCGGGGAGGAAGCCGGGGACGTCGACGAAGGTCAGCACCGGGATGTTGAACGCGTCGCAGGTGCGCACGAACCGCGCGGCCTTCTCACTGGCGTCGATGTCCAGGGTGCCGGCGAACTGGGTCGGCTGGTTGGCCACGACGCCGACCGGACGGCCCTCGACCCGGCCGAAGCCGACGACGATGTTGGGCGCGAACAGCGGCTGCACCTCGAGGAACTCGCCGTCGTCGAGCACGTGCTCGATG
>DATAAV010000162.1:0-3577 GCA_036259935.1 Geodermatophilus sp.
ACCCAGCTCGTGCGGCCGTGCAGCGGCGGGGTCTTGGTGCCGTCGGTGAACCACACGACGACCCCGCCGGAGGCCCGGCAGCGCGCGCGCACGACCCGCGTGCGGCTGCCGTGCCCGGTCCTGGTCGGCCGGACGAGGGGCAGGCCGAAGTCCGTGCCGACGACGTCGCCGGTCAGCACCGACTGGCCGGCGACCAGGTTGCTCGTCGAGACGGTGGTCATGGGTGTGCCTCCTGAGCACGGGACCGGTCGGGCGACCGGCCCCGGGGATCGATCTCTCGGGGTGGAGCCGCGGTCGAGGGAGCTCAGCCCGGCCGGGTGCCGTTGCGCGTGACCCGGATCGTCCGGGGGCTGGGGACCTCCGGGTGGGCACGTCCTCGCCGAGGTCGACCAGCCGTTCCACCGCGGCGTCCTTGTCGACCTGGGTGCGCAGGCCGCCGCCGGACCACTCGCAGTACAGGTCGTCCGCCGGTCAGGACCGGCCGCGCAGCCGTTCCCGCGCGTACTCCTTGTGTCGCCTGGCCTCGTTCTCGGCCGCCCGCCAGGCGTCGTAGTCGTGCACGGCCGCGACGTAGTCCTGGTCGGTGACCGTCAGCCGGGACTGGCGTGATCCGTCGCCCTCCGTCTCCGGGTCCACGGGCGGGCCCCAGCACAGGTCCAGGAACGGGCACCAGTCGCACATGGTGTCCACGCCCGGCCCGAACCCGTCGCGGGGGACGGCGTCGACCCCCTCGTCCTCCACGGTGGCGTAGACGTCGGTGAGCCACAGGAGGGCCTCGGCGGTCAGTGCCGGGTCGTGGTCGGCCTCGAAGACGACGTCCTCGCCCGAGTCGCGGGAGAGGTAGCGGATGCGGAGGCCGTCGACCTCGCGCCCGGCGCCGGCCGGGAGTCGCCGGTCGTTGGTCTGCCCGGTCCGCAGCAGCCAGGCGTAGACGGCGACCTGGAACCAGTGCTTGGTCGGCACCCCACGGGTGAGCACCCGCTCGAACCCGAACCGGGACGTGGTCTTGAGGTCCTCGACCACCGGGGCGTGGAACCAGTCGCAGCGGCCCTTGACCTGCTCGCCCTTCAGCCCGACCTCCGTCAGCCCGCCGTACTGGCGGCGCAGGGCGCGCAGCACGCCACGGTGCAGCTCGGTGCCGAGGAAGGCCTGCAGGCTGGTGCGGGTGTTGGTGGGGCGGCGGCGGGCGATCCGGTAGGCCGCGCGGCGGCGGCACTCGCCGAGCTCGGAGGCGCCGATCATCCGCTGGCGGGATCGGGCCCGGCGGCGGTCCAGGTCACGGACCGCCGCCACCAGGCTCGGGGCGGCCCGCCGCTCGGCGGCGCTGGGGCGGGCGGCCAGGACCGCCGTCACGCGGAGATCTCCTGCTGCCCCGCCAGGCCGGCCCGCTGGGTGGAGATCACCTAGCGGACGAGGGCGGTCAGCCGCCTCGTCGCCACGTGCTCGGTCGGCCGGCCGAACCGCTCGGCGATCTGCTCGTCGGTCACGCCCAGGCTCTCCAGGCTGGCGAGCACGCCCTTGCGCGCGGCGGTGAGCCGGCGCTCCCGCGGGTCGTCCGGGGTCGGCGAGGCCTCCAGCAGCGGGTTCGCCGCCGCGGCCGTCCCCTCGGTGCGGGCTGAGGCGGACGCAGCAGCGGCCCGGGCGGCCTCCACGACCGCGGCCGGCGTCGTCGGGGCGGGCGGGGCGGCCGGGGTCCTGCGGCGACCGGCGGGGTGGGCCTCCACCGCCGCCTCGAGGAACTCCTCGTGCCGGGCCTGGATCAGCTGCGCGACGGTGTACGAGCCGCCGGGGGTCGGGACGTCGACCTGGAGCAGGGCGGCGCGGTTGGCCTCGGCCCACACGTCGCGCAGGTCGTCGTCGTCCTGGGCGTCCTGGATCCGGGCGACCAGCTCGGCGGCGTCCGGCTCGCGCGTCGGGCTCGGCCGGCCGGCCCGGGCCTCCTCCTGCCGCTCGTGCTCGAGCAGCCCGCCACCGTGGAAGGCGACCAGGTCCCGGACGTGCGCGGTGCCCGGGTCGCACTTCAGGGCGTCGAAGACCAGCCACTCCAGCAGCCGCCCGTCGGCCGCCGGGGCGGTGACCTCCCTGGCCGGGTCGTCGTTGGGCTTGATGCCCACGTGCACGCTGCGGGCTCCGACGATCAGCGGACGGCGCCCCCGGCGCAGCCGCACCCACACGCTGGCCGCGTACGGGAACTCCCGATGGGTCTGCACCGACCAGGTCTTCTGCCCCTCGATCGGGCGGCCGTTGGCGTCGACCTCGGTGACCTCCTTGCCGCGGGCGGTGACCACGACGATGCCGGGGAAGGTCAGCAGCTCGGTCTGCAGCTTGCGCCAGCGGGCGCCGGCGTCGTTCCACAGGTTCTGGCTGATGACGATCTCGGCGTTGGGATCGCGCTTGAGCAGCTCGCGGTTGCGGGCGGACTTCGCGGCGCGCGCGCTCGCCCAGTCCTTGAGCCCGTCCCAGATCGCCGAGCCGGTGTCGATGCCGAGGACCACCGGCGGCTCACCGGCGTCGGCGGCGCGGCGCGCCTCGGCCTTGACCGCCTGCACGGCGGCGAGCACCTGGGCGTAGGAGCCGTCGTGCTCGACGAGCTCGTAGGTGGCGCCGGGGATGGCGCCGTACTCGTCGCCGGCGCCCTCGTTCAGGTCGATCCAGTACAGCGCGCCGATCCGGTCGCTGGTGCTGAACTGGGCGAGCGCCCAGCTCTTCCCGGACTTCTCCTCGCCCTCGAGGAGGATGCACGGCCACGGGACGCGACCGGTGGGCTTGCGGGTGCTGAGGCCGGAGATGGCCATGGTGAGCTCCTTGCCGACACGGGGAAGATGTCGACCCGAAAGCTACGAGCAGGTACTGACACAACCGTGCGACGTCCGCAAGCTCATCGGGCCCCGATGAGGAAACCGCAGGTCAGCGGAGCGGCGCGGCGTGTCGTTCGCGGTCGGCGTAATCGCCGGGCACCGCGGCCGGTGTGCGCGCGCCCCCGGTGGGGAGCGGCCGGCCGCGGAGGCGGTGGGCGAGGCCGGTGTGCCGGCGTCCGGAGCCGGTGGCGCGCACGGCCTGCGCCAGGGCCCTCGGCGAGCCGACGAGGACGACCAGCTGCTTGGCCCGGGTCACGGCGGTGTACAGCAGGTTGCGCTGCAGCATCACCCAGGCGCTGGTGGTCAGCGGGACCACGACGCAGGGGTACTCGCTGCCCTGCGAGCGGTGGACGGTCACGGCGTAGGCGTGCACCAGCTCGTCGAGCTCACCGAAGTCGTACTCGATGCTCTCGTCCTCGTCGGTGACGACGGTGAGCGTCTGCTCCACCGCATCGACGGCGGTGACGATCCCCTGGGTGCCGTTGAAGACCCCGTTCGCGCCCTTGTCGTAGTCGTTGCGGATCTGGCTGACCTTGTCCCCGACCCGGAAGACCCGGCCGCCGAAGCGCTTCTCGGCGCGGTCGGGCCGGGCAGGGGTGAGCGCGTCCTGCAGCAGCTCGTTGAGCGCGGCCGCGCCGGCCGCCCCGCGGTGCACCGGGGCGAGCACCTGGACGTCGCGGCGCGGGTCGAGGCCGAACCGGGCCGGGATCCGGCGGACG
>DATAAV010000163.1:0-4224 GCA_036259935.1 Geodermatophilus sp.
CCGGGGACTTTCGGTACCGAAAGTCCCGGGCAGGCGGCGGACTTTCGGTACCGAAAGTCCCCTCAGACCTCGACGACCAGGTCGCCGTCGACGTCGCGCACCGGGTAGACGCGGATCGGGGCGGCGCCGGACGTCGAGGCGCCGTCGGTCCACCGGTAGGTGTAGAGGTGCAGCGGGCAGACCAGCACGTTCGGGTCGGTCTGGCCGTCGGCCAGTGGGCCGCCGGCGTGCGGGCAGGCCGCCTGGGTGGCGTGCAGCGAGCCGTCGCGCAGCCGGAAGACGGCGATCTGCACGCCGTCGGCGACGAACGCCCGCCCCTCCCCCGGCGGGATCTCCTCCACCCGGCCGACCACGATCCCGGTCGTCGTCCGCAGGTCGGTGACGCTCATCGGACCGGCACCTTCGGCAGCTCGACCAGCGGGAGGGACGGGCGGAACTGGCCCGGGGTGGCCGGTGACCGGCCGTCCTGGCCCCACGGGTCGGTGTAGGCGTCGATCGAGCGCTGGATGCCGGCGTCGAGGTCGGCGACGATCCCCTCGCTGTCCTCGAGCAGCACCGCCTGGATCTTCGCCAGCCCCACCCGGGGCACGAAGTCGTAGGTGCGCTCCAGCCAGTTGGCGTTCTCCCGGTAGTACTGGATGAACCGGCCGATGAGCTCGAGCACCGCGGACGGCGAGTCGACGGTGGCCAGCAGGTCGCCCTTGCGGACGGTCGCTCCGGCGGCGCCGCCGACGTAGACCTCCCACTTGCCGTTGCCGATCGCCACCACGCCGACGTCCTTGACGTAGGCCTCCGCGCAGTTGCGCGGGCACCCGACGACGGCGAGCTTGAGCTTGGCCGGGCTCTCGATGCCCTGGAATCGGGTCTCGATGTCGATGCCGAGCTGGGTGGAGTCACCCAGGCCGAAGCGGCAGAAGTCGCTGCCCACGCAGGTCTTCACGGTGCGGAAGCTCTTGCCGTAGGCGTACCCGGACGGCATGCCCAGGTCGGCCCACATCGCGGGCAGGTCCTCCTTGCGGACGCCGAGCAGGTCGATCCGCTGCCCGCCGGTCACCTTGACCATGGGCACCTCGTACTTCTCGGCGACGTCGGCGATCCGCCGCAGCTGGGCGGGCGTGGTCACCCCGCCCTTGATCTGTGGCACGACGGAGAAGGTGCCGTCGCGCTGGATGTTGGCGTGCACCCGGTCGTTGATGAACTTGGCGTCGTTCTCCTGCTCGTACTCGCTGCCCCAGACCGTCCGCAGCAGCGAGGTCAGGCCCATCTTCGATTTGGCGTCCTCGTGCCCGCCCGGGGCGAGGGCGGCGAAGACCGCCGAGACGCTGCGCAGGCCCTGCGCGCGGATCGCCGCGATCAGCTCGGGCTTGGCCATCGGGATGCCGGGCACGTACCAGCCGGCCGTCGGGTCCTCGACGACGTCGCCGTCGGCGGCCCACTCGACGATCTGCTGGACCAGCGACTTGCAGGAGCCGCAGCCCTTGCCGGCGCGGGTGCGGTCCATGACCGCACCGACGCTGCCGCAGCCGTCGGCCACCGCGTCGCACAGCGCCTGCTTGGAGACGCCGTTGCAGTTGCAGACCTGCGAGTCGCCGGGCATCTCGGCGACGCCGACCTCCTCGACGCCGTCGGAGAGGTCGACCAGCAGCCGGATCCGCTCCTCGGGCAGCGGCGCGCCCCGGTCGAAGGCCTGGGTGAGGAAAGCGACCTTGCGGGTGTCGCCGAGCAGGGTCGCCCCGATCAGCCGGTCGTCGCGGATGACCACCGACAGGTGCACGCCGCGCTTGGGCTCGGAGATGACGAGGAACTCGTCCTCGTCCCGCTCGGGGGTGTTGATCCCCATCGTGGCGACGTCGACGCCGGCGACCTTGAGCTTGGTCGCCGTCCGGCTGCCGTGGTATTCGGCGTCGGGGGCGGTGCCGGTGAGGACGTCGGCGAGCACCGTGGCGTGCTCCCACGCCGGGGCGACCAGGCCGTACACCTGGCCGCGGTGCTGGGCGCACTCGCCGATCGCGTAGACGTCGGGGTCGTCGGTGCGCAGCTGGTCGTCGACGACGATCCCGCGCTCGACCTCCAGCCCCGACCGGACGGCGAGGTCGGTGTTGGGCCGGACGCCGGCGGCGACCACCAGGAGGTCGGCGTCGATCCGCCGGCCGTCCTTGAGCACCACGCCGCGCACCCGGTCGGGGCCGACGACCTCGGTGGCGAGCACGTCGAGGTGCACGGTGATGCCGAGGGCCTCCACGCTGCGCTTGAGGATGGCGCCGGCCTCGGCGTCGAGCTGCATGTTCATCAGCCACGGCATGGCGTGCACCAGCTCGACGTGCAGGCCGTGGTTCTGCAGGGCCCGGGCGGCCTCCAGCCCGAGCAGGCCGCCGCCCATCACCACCGCCCGCCGGCAGCTGCCGGTGGCGGCGAGCATGGCGCGGGTCTCGTCGATGGTGCGGAAGCCGAACACGCCCGGCAGCAGGCCGCCGTCGTCGGTGCGCACCCCGGCCATCGGCGGGATGAACGAGGTGCTCCCGGTGGCCAGCACCAGGTGGTCGTAGGGAGTGACCGAGCCGTCGGCGGCGTGCACCGTCTTGGCGGCGGTGTCGATCCGCTCCACCCGGACGCCGGCGCGCAGGGTGACGCCGTTGTCGGCGTACCACTCGTGGCTGTTGAGGACGATGTCGTCCTCGTGCTCCTCCCCGGCCAGCACCGGCGAGAGCATGATCCGGTTGTAGTTGCCGTGCGGCTCGTCGCCGAAGACGGTGATGCGGAACTGCTCGCCGCCGCCGCGCTCGAGCACCTCCTCGACCAGCCGGGCGCCGGCCATGCCGTTGCCCACCACGACCAGCCGGCCGCGGGTGTCCAGCTCGTCGTCGTCCAGGTGCAGCGAGGTCAGCCCCTCGGGGCGACCGCCCAGGACGGTCCTGGGGGTCACCCCGGCGAGCGTGCCCATCAGACCTCCACCAGCCCGAGGTCGATCACGAGGTCGCCGCTGACACCGGCCGGCGCGGCGGCGTGCAGCTCGACGACCGTGCCGCCGGGCAGGTCCTCGACGACGCGCAGCGGAACGTGCACGTCGCCCCGGGCGGCGACGGGGAACCAGCGCATCGGCACGCCGTCGCGCAGCAGGAGGACGTAGACGAGCTCACCGGTGGAGTTGCCGCCGCGGAAGTACAGCGCCTGGGCGGTCGCGCCGGCCGGCACCTGGTAGCGCAGGGCGGGGTCGAGGGGGCCGGGCTTGGCCAGCCCCTCCCCGGCGATCGGGTAGACGCCTTGCAGGAAACGGGGGGTGCTCTTCACGCGGGAGGTCCTCCTCCGGGACGGGGGCCGTGGCTCGGGCGTCGGGACGGGTTGGTGCGCGCGGGGGGCGGGCTGGCCGGCGGGGTCAGGGGCGGGGAGCCGCTCGGCCGGGCCGCCGACCCGGGAGACGGCGACCGCGCAGACCTTGAAGGCCGGCATCCGGCTGGTCGGGTCGAGCGCGGGGTCGGTGAGGGCGTTGGCCGCCGAGCCGCCGCCCCAGTGGAAGGGGGCGAAGACGACGTCGGGGCGGATCGCGTCGGTCAGGGTCGCGGCGAAGCGGGCCCGGCCGCGGCGGGTGGCCAGCTCGACGACGTCGTCGGCGCCGATGCCGAGCCGGCGGGCCAGGTCGGGGTGCAGCTCGGCGCGCGGCAGCGGCGCGAGCACCTGGAGGCTGCGCGAGCGCCGGGTCTGGGTGCCCGACTGGTACTGGGCCAGCACCCGGCCGGTGGTGAGCACGTAGGGGTACTCGGCGTCGGGCTGCTCGTGCGCCGGCACGTGCTCCACCCGGACGAAGCGGGCACGGCCGTCGGGGGTGGCGAAGCGCTCGGTGAACAGCCGCGGGGTGCCCGGGTGATCGGGCGCCGGGCAGGGCCAGAACACGCCCTGCTCGGCGTCGATCCGCTCGTAGGTGATCCCGGAGTAGTCGGCCGCTCCCCCGGCGCTGGCCCGGCCGAGCTCCGCGAAGACGGTCTCGGGGTCGGCGGAGAACTTCTCCCCCACGCCGAGCCGGCCGGCGAGCTCGGCGAGCAGCTGCAGGTCGTCGAGGACCCCCTCGGGCGGGTCCATCGCGCGCCGCCGGCGGATCACCCGCCCCTCGAGGTTGGTCATGGTCCCGGCCTCCTCGGCCCACATCGCGCTGGGCAGCACGACGTCGGCGAGGGCGGCGGTCTCGGAGAGGAAGAAGTCGCTGACGGCGAGGAAGTCCAGGTCGCCGAG
>DATAAV010000164.1:0-4888 GCA_036259935.1 Geodermatophilus sp.
CTGCGCCTCGGTGCCGAACTTCAGCAGATTGGGCCCCGACTGCCGGTCGGCGATCCAGTGCGCCGCCACCGGCGCCCCCGCCGCGAGCAGCTCCTCGGTCACCGCGTACCGCTCCATCGCCGACCGCTCGTGCCCGCCGTACCGCCTGGGCCAGGTCATGCCCAGCCAGCCGCGCTCGCCCAGCTTCCGGGAGAACGCCGGATCCACCCCCGACAGCCAGGTGTCCACCCGCGGGGTGAACGCCCCGGCCGCCAGCTCCGCGGCCAGGAACTCCCGCACCTCCACCCGGACCCGCTCCGCCGCCTCCGAGAACGGCGCCGGCGCCAGGGTCAACGGACGAGTGCTCATGGAACGGCACGCTCCCACAGGGATGACGACGGTCTCCCCGGAGGGTGCCAGAGGGCGGTCAGCGGCCGGTCGTGGGCTCCTCGTCATCGGGGTTCGCGCCCCGGGTCAGCTGGCGCAGCTCCCCGACGACATCCCCTGCGACGGTCGCCAGCGAGTTCACCGCACCGGACACCAGCCGCCGCACGCCGGCGCTGTCGAGGCCGAGCATCGCTCCGAAGCCGGCGGCGACGTCCAGCCCGGGCATGCCGCCGGTCGCCGTCCGTTCGGCCCCCTCCGCCAGATCGGGCGACCAGCGCATGGCGTCACCGGACATCGTGGGGTCGTTCGTGGCTCCGTCGATCGCGTCGGTCACCGGGTTGCCGGACCGCTCCATGGCTGCCTCCCGCGCCGCAGCTGTCCTGACTTCGATGGTGCCGCGCCGAGGCCACGAGTACCTCCCCGGTCCAGGATCGGCCTGCACCCACGGGTACCGGGCAGCCCGCGCCGTCGCTCCCTGCACCGGCGAGGGCACCAGCCGTCACCGCCCCGCCGGAGGGGAGTCGCGGTCAGCAGTTCCGGGTGATCGCCAGCAGCGCGACGTCGTCGGCACGCCGTCCCCTGGCCAGGTCGGCCAGCAGACGGTCGCACAGCTCGTCGGGGTCGGAGGTCCCGGCCCGCGCAGCGGCGGCGCGCAGGGCCGCGAGCCCCTCGTCCAGGTCGGCGCTGCGGCTCTCCACCAGACCGTCGGTGAACAGCACCAGCGTGTCTCCCGGCGCCAGCACCCCCGCCCACTCGGGAGCCGGCGCCGGCGACGGCGGCGCGCCCAGCATCCGGCTCGGGCGGACGTCGAGCAGCTCCGCGCGTCCCTCGGTGAGCAGCAGCGGCGCCAGGTGCCCGGCCGAGGCGATCCGCAGCTGGCCGGTCCCGGGATCGAGGGCGGCGAACAGCGCGGTCGCCATCCGCTGCAGCCCCAGCAGCGACCAGCTGGCCTGCAACCGGTCGATCATCGCGCTGGGCGGTGGACGGTCGAGGAGGAGCGCGCGGTACACGCTGCGGAGCTGGCCCATCGTCGCCGCGGCGGTGATGTCGTGGCCGACGACGTCGCCGACCGCCAGGGCCACCTGGTCGCCTTCCAGCGGCACCACGTCGTAGAAGTCCCCGCCGACGTCGGCCCCCCGGCTGGCGGCCAGGTAGCGGACCGCCACCGACAGCCCCTCCACCGGCGGCGGGGCCGGCGGCAGGAGGTTGGCCTGCAGGGTGTGGGAGGTCCGCGACTCCAGCTCCAGGCGCTGCGCCTTGTCCACGACCAGGGACATCTGCAGCGCCAGCTGCTCGGCGACCTCGACGTCGGCGGCGGTGAAGGGCCCGCGCCTGCGGTCGGCGCCGAGGGTGACCACGCCCAGCACCCGGCCCTCGGCGATCAGCGGGACGCAGACCATGCCGACCAGCTCCAGTGCCCGCGCGGTGCGCAGGTGGTGCTCGTCGCGGGTGACGGCGGCCAGCCACTGGTCGGTGATCTCCCGGATCCACACGGTCCGGGCCTCCTCCATCGCCCGGATGCTCGGATGCGGTCCGCCGCGGAAGGGCAGGTGGCGTTCGCGCAGCTCCTCGGCCAGGTGCTGGCGTGCCGGGTCGCCGTGCCGGACGGCCGGCCGGGTCAGCCCGTGCTCGGTGGTCAGGTCGATGACGCAGATGTCGGCGAGCCGGGGCACGGCGAGCTCGGCCAGCCGCTGGGCGGTGTCGGCCACCCCGCCCGCCGCGGAGATCAGCCGGGTGGCATCGAGCAGGAACGCCGACCGCGCGGCCTGGCGGGTGGTCTCCTCGAGCAGCCGGGCCCGCTCCAGCGCCTGCCCCGCCTGCCGGCCCAGGGTCCACAGCAGGTCGCCGTCGGCCGGGGCCAGCACGCCCCGCTTCGCCGGCTCGGCGAGGTCGATCAGCTCGCTGTCGCCGGCCGGTCCGAGCAGCAGGACCAGCGCTCCCAGGTGCCGGCTGTCGGCCGACACCGGGACGACGACGACCGCCTCCTGGGCCGCCTCCTCCATCTCCGCGGCCAGCCGCGGCCACGCCGTCCGCAGCGCCCGACCGAGCTGCACCACCTGCACCCCGCCGGTGCGCACCAGGTCCGCGCCGCCGGCCGCCGCCCCCGACAGCTCACGCGCGAGCCCCGGCGGGATCCCCTCCGAGGCGACGAGCTCCACCGGCGGCCGCTCCCCCGCGGCCCGCTCGCCTCCGGGCTCGCCGACGACCAGCCACAGCCCGGCCCCGGTGGCCTGCACCGCCTGCCGGCCCCGGGCGACGACGACCGCGGCGACCTCGCCGACGGAGGCGGCCGCGGCCAGCTCCGACACCGCCTGCTGGATGGTCCGCGAGCGCGCCTCGGACTCGGCGGCCGCGCGCTGGGCGGCCAGCAGCGCCCGCTCGTAGGTGCGCCGCGACGTCGCCTCGAACACCGTCGCCCGCACGAGCACCGGGGCGCCCTCGGCGTCGCGCACCTCGACGGCGTTGACCAGGCAGGGCAGCGCCGAGCCGTCGGCCCGGACCACGTCGAGCGCGATCTCCCGCACGGCCCCCTGCATCCGCAGCAGCGGCGCCAGGTGGGTCTCGTAGAAGACCCGGCCCCCGATGGTGAGCAGCTCCTGGAACCGGCTGCCCAGGACCTCCTCGGGACGCCGACCGGTCCAGTGGCAGAACGTGCGGTTGACCTTGACGACCCGGCCGTCGGGCAGCGCCGAGAAGTACCCGCACGGCGCGTTCTCGTAGAGGTCGGCCGGGTCCTCCTCGAGCAGCTGGTCCAGCACGGTCCGCGCTTCCGGCGGGGCCGCGCGTTCGGCGTCGTCCATGGTCGGGCTGGTCAGAGGAACGCCCGGATCGCCGCCGTCGTCTCCTCCGGTGCACTGAGGTTGGGGCAGTGACCGGTGGCGGCCAGCTGGGTGAAGACGCTGCCCGGGACGTGCGCGTGCACGTACCGGCCGACGGGCTCGGGGGCGATCGCGTCCGCGCTGCACTGCAGGATCAGCGTGGGCACGGGCACCCCGGGCAGGTCGGCGCGGTTGTCCGACAGGAACGTCACCCGGGCGAACTGGCGGGCGATGTCGGGATCGGTGCTGCAGAAGCTGTTGGTCAGCTCGGCGGCCAGCTCCGGCCGCTCGGGGTTGCCCATGATCACCGGGGCCATCGCGGCCGACCAGCCCAGGTGGTTGCTGTCCAGCGACTCCAGCAGCCCGAGGATGTCGGCGCGGGAGAAGCCGCCCACGTAGTCGCCGTCGTCGACGTAGCGGGCGCTCGGGCCGACCATCACCAGCGCACCGAAGAGCTCCGGCGCCTGCTGCACGGCCAGGACACCGATCATCGCGCTCACCGAGTGCCCGACGAAGACCACGTCGGTCAGCCCGAGCTCGCGGCAGATCTCCACGACGTCGGCGGCGTACCCGCGCAGGGAGTTGTACTTCTCGCGGTCGTAGGCCGACAGGTCCGACCGGCCCGACCCGACGTGGTCGAACAGCACCACCTTGTGGTCGACCTCGAAGTCGGGCGCCACGAACCGCCACATCGACTGGTCGCACCCGAACCCGTGCGCGAACAGCATGGGGCGCCCGTCGGGCACGCCGCTGACGCGCACCCGGTTCCGCATGATCACGTCCACCCACCGAAGGTACGGGACTCCTCGGCCCCTGTCCCCATCGGCTCGCGGCGATCCGGATCGGCACGGGCCGTTCCGTCCGGGCGGGAGCCGGAAACCCCTGTCGCCGGGGAGGACGCCGAACCTAGCCTTCCGGCATCCCACTCCCGCTCTCCCGCCTCCGAGGTGCCCCATGACCGCCGCCGCGGTCGCCCCGCCCTCCGCCGCCTCCCAGCTGCCACCGTCGCGCGCCGTGGCCTACGAGCGGGTGCTGCACCGGACCGTCTGCCGCGAGCTGCGGACGCTGGCCGAGCTCGCCACCTGGGCGCCGGGCGACGACGCCGACCACACCGCCGCGCTCGGCCGGCACGCCGGCCTCCTCGTCCGGGTGCTGCTGCAGCACCACCGCACCGAACGGGACCTGCTGTGGCCGGCGCTGCTGCGCTCGGTGCCGGCCGCCGACGCCGCGGCCGTCCGCGCCCGGGTGACCCGCTGGGCCGACCGCTGCGCCGGCCTGGACAACGATCTCCGCGACCTCTGCACCGCCGCCCGCCAGTGGGCGGTGGCCCAGTCGGCCCCGGCCCGCGACCGGTTCGCGCTCGCCTGCCTCGACCTGGCCGACGCCCTCGACGCGCAGACAGCCGAGGAGGAGCGGGAACTGCTGCCCCTGCTCGCCGAGCACCTGCCGGCCGAGGAGTGGACCGCGGTCACCCGGGCCGCGCGGTGTGACCTCTCCGCCCGCGAGCGGCTGCTCGTGCTCGGCCTCGTCCTCGAGGACGCCTCTCCCGGCGACCGGGCCCGGCTGCTGTCCGGTCTGCCGCGCCGCACCCGGCTGGCGTGGCGGCTGTTCGGCCGCGACCGCTACCGGGCCGCCGTCGTCCGGCTGCGCGGGGCGCCGCCGGCGCACTGAGCCCTCCGCGCGGAGGAGCCGCTCCGTCGACC
>DATAAV010000165.1:0-3577 GCA_036259935.1 Geodermatophilus sp.
GGACGCCGGGCCCGCGCCGAAGGGGATGCGGCTGCTGGAGGTGCCCGACCTCGGGGCGGCCTTCGCACGGCTGTTCTAGCTCCGGAACCCGCCCGTCCGCATACCGAGGCAGGCCGGTACCGTTCGCCGCCACGTAGACTCAGCCGCCGCACCACGTCGATCGTCAGGAGTGCTCGTGCCCCCCGCTGTGGACTCCGAGGCCGCCCTGCGCGAACTCCTCGGCCGCATCGCACCGGGGACCGCGCTGCGCGACGGCCTGGAGCGCATCCTCGCCGGGCGGACCGGTGCGCTGATCGTGCTGGGCTACGACCGGGTCGTGGAGTCCATCTGCACCGGCGGCTTCGCCCTCGACGTCGCGCTCTCGGCCACCCGGCTGCGGGAGCTGGCCAAGATGGACGGCGCGGTGATCGTCTCCTACGACGGCACGCGCATCGTGCGGGCCGGGGTGCACCTGATGCCCGACCCGACGGTGCCCACCGAGGAGTCCGGCACCCGGCACCGCACCGCCGAGCGGGTCGCCGTCCAGACCGGCTTCCCGGTCATCTCGGTCAGCCAGTCGATGCACATCATCAGCGTCTACGTCGCCGGCCGGCGCTACACGCTGGAGCACCCGACGACGATCCTGGCCCGCGCCAATCAGGCGCTGGCGGCGCTGGAGCGCTACAAGCTGCGCCTCGACGAGGTGGCCAGCACGCTGTCGGCGCTGGAGATCGAGGACCTCGTCACCGTCCGCGACGCGATCAGCGTCAGCCAGCGGCTGGAGATGGTCCGGCGGATCGCCGACGAGATCGAGGGGTTCGTCGTCGAGCTCGGCACCGACGGCCGGCTCCTGGCCCTGCAGCTGGACGAGATGCTCGCCGGCGTCGAGGAGGACCGGCACCTGCTGGTCCGCGACTACCTGCCCGCCAACGGCCGGCGCCAGCGCAGCATCGAGCAGGTCCTCACCGACCTGCGGGCGCTCTCGGCGACCGAGCTGCTGGACCTGTCCGCCGTCGCGCGCTGCTACGGGCTGCCGACGTCGGCGGAGGCGCTGGACTCCCCGGTCAGCCCGCGCGGCTACCGGCTGCTGGCCCGGGTGCCGCGGCTGCCCGCCGGGATCATCGACCGGCTGGTCGACCACTTCGGCGGGCTGCAGAAGCTGCTCGCCGCCACGATCGAGGACCTCCTGGCCGTGGAGGGCGTCGGGGAGGCCCGCGCGCGGGGGATCCGCGAGGGCCTGTCCCGGCTGGCCGAGACCTCGATCCTCGACCGCTACAGCTGAGAAAGGACCCCGTCCTCCTCATCCCTCGCAGGCTCGGGACGAGCCTCGGGACGAGCCTCGGGACGGGGCCGAGCATGCGAAGGGTGGGGAGGACGGGGTCCTTGCCCTTTCAGGCGACGGTCAGCACCGCGTCCGGGCTGGTCTTGGTGTCCAGCCGGCCCCGCAGCACGTACTGACCGGGCACCAGCGGGGTCCGCGGAGCGGTGCACGTCGGCTCGCTGGTGAGGCCGCTCCAGACCAGCGGGAACGCGACGCTCTCCCCCGGCGCGAGCATGCGGGCGTCGCTGCTCCCCTCGGGGAAGCAGTCGTTGCTGCCCCACAGCCGGGTTCCCGCGGCGTCGAGCAGCACGATCTCCTGCAGCCCCTTGTCGAGCGTGCGCGCGCAGGGCACCGGCGAGACGTTGGTGACCACCAGGTCGAACGTCGGCTTGGCCCCCACCGGCACCGTGCCCGGGGTGCGGACCTCCAGGGCGATCATGTCGTCGCCGCACGGGCCGCCCGGGGCCGGCGGCGGCGGGGCCGGCGCGGGCGGGGCCGGCTCGGTGGAGGCCGGGGCGCTGGGGGTCTGCACGCTGGCCAGTGAGGGCACGACCCGCTCCAGGGCCGGGGGCGCGGGGGCCTCGCTGACGGCGCTGCTGGTCGCCGCGGAGGCGGACGCGCCGCCGTCCCCGCCGGTGGCCGCGGCGACCGCGAGCCAGCCCCCGCCGCCCAGGACGGCGACGAGGAGGGCCAGGACCAGGAGACGCCGCCGCCAGTAGACGGCGGCCGGCAGGGGCCCGACCGGGTGCAGCACGCGGAGAACCGTAATGCGCTGCTGGTCGCGGGCCGGGTCGGCACGCCGCCCCCGGCGGACGGCACACTCGGGAGCCGTGGACAGCCCGGCCCGCCCCCGCCCGACCGCCCCGAGCTCGCTGCGGGACGTCGGCGAGGCGCTGGTCGACTGGTACGCCACGGCGGCCCGCGACCTCCCCTGGCGCCGTCCCGGCGTGGACCCGTGGGCGGTGCTGGTCAGCGAGGTGATGCTGCAGCAGACGCCGGTGGCCCGCGTGGAGCCGGTGTGGCGGGCGTGGATGGAGCGCTGGCCCACGCCCGCGGCGCTGGCCGCGGCCTCACCGGCCGAGGTGATCCGGGAGTGGGGCAAGCTGGGCTACCCGCGCCGGGCGCTGCGGCTGCGGGAGGCCGCCGTGGCCGTCACCGAGCGGCACGGCGGCGTGGCCCCGGCCGACGTGGCTGCCCTGGAGGCGCTGCCCGGCGTGGGGACCTACACCGCCCGCGCGGTCGCCTGCTTCGGCCACGGCTCCCCGCAGCCGGTGGTCGACACCAACGTGCGCCGGGTTGTGGCCCGGCTGGTGCACGGCCGCGCCGAGGCCGGAACCGCCCGCGCCGCCGACCTCACCGACGTCGCCGCGCTGGCCCCACAGGACCCGGCCAGGGCGGTGCGGTTCTCGGTGGCCGCCATGGAGCTCGGCGCACTGGTCTGCGTCGCCGGGACGCCGCGGTGCGCCGCCTGCCCCGTGAAGGAGCGCTGCGCGTGGCGGCTGGCCGGCTGCCCGCCGCACGAGGGGCCGGCCCGCCGGGTGCAGAAGTTCGCCGGCACGGACCGGCAGGTGCGCGGGCGGCTGCTGGACGTCCTGCGGGGCGCTGAGGGGCCGGTGGAGGCCGCTCTGCTGGACGACGCCTGGGACGACGCCGTGCAGCGTTCCCGCTGCCTGGACTCGCTGCTGGCCGACGGGCTGGTCGAGCAGACGCCCGACGGACGGTTCGCCCTGCCCACCCGCTGAGGACCCTCCACGCTGCGTGACCCGCGAGCTGATCATCGGCGAATGGCTGTGCGACACGCCGACGAGGCAAGCCACCTGCCGATGATCACGCACGGAGGAAGCGCGCACGAGGAGCGGCCGAACGCACGAGGGGCCGTCCCCCGCCCTCAGCGGACGGGGAACGGCCCCTGCGTGGACTACCGGGTGGTCACTCGGCCTTGCGGGCTGTCGGACCCTCCTCGTCGCTGTCGGCACCGGACATGGCCACCGGCGGGGTGTCGGGCAGCGCGATCGGCTTGGCCTCGCCGCGGAAGGTGAACTTCGCGTCGTTGCCCTCGCCGTCGACGTCGACCACCACGATCTGACCCGCGGTCAGCTCGCCGTAGAGGATCTTTTCCGACAGGGCGTCCTCGATCTCGCGCTGGATCGTCCGGCGCAGCGGCCGGGCACCCAGCACCGGGTCGAAGCCGCGGTGGGCGAGCAGCTTCTTGGCCGCCTCCGTCACCTCGAGCGACATGTCCTTGTTGGCCAGCTGGCCCTCCACGCGGGCGAGCAT
>DATAAV010000166.1:0-11802 GCA_036259935.1 Geodermatophilus sp.
GCGCCGCGCACGTATCCTCGGTCATCCGGGGGGAGCAGCTGAGCAGACGGAGGGCCTGGGTGAGACGTCCCTACGTCGTGGCGGCTGTGCTCGTCGCGGTGGTGGCCGTGGCAACGACCGTGCTCATCGCGAGCCGGTCGACGTCCTCGCCCCCCGGAACCGGCCCCCTCGGGACGGGGACCCCCTCCCCCGAGACGCAGCAGTGGCCCGGCTGGGGGTTCACGCACACCCAGTTCAGCGCGGACGCCGGTGCCCGCGGAGCCGTCCGGTCGGTCCAGCAGGCGCTGCAGGAACAGCCCCTGGTGCAGGTGCAGGCGATCATGGGCTGGGGCGCGGAGAACCCGGAGCCCAGCCCCGGCGAGTACGACTTCGACATCCTCGACCGGCGGATCGAGTTCATCCGCCAGTCGGGCGGCATCCCGGTCATCACCCTGTGCTGCGCGCCGGACTGGATGAAGGGCGGCCCCGAGGGCGCCACGGACTGGGATCAGCTGGAGGTCGCCCCGCTGCCGGAGAACTACGCCGACTTCGCCGACCTCGCCGGGGTCGTCGCCGAGCGGTACCCCGACGTCCACCACTTCCTCGTCTGGAACGAGTTCAAGGGGTTCTGGAACGAGGACGACAACACGTGGGACGCCGAGGGCTACACCGACTTCTACAACCAGGTCCACGCCGCGGTGAAGGAGGCCCATCCCGACGCCCTGGTCGGCGGGCCGTACGTGCCGATGGTCTCCGCCGAGGGTGAGGACAGCGGGTCGCTGGCGGGCGACTGGGGAGCCGTCGATCCCCGCGTGCTGGACGCCTTCGACTACTGGCTGGCCAACAACCGCGGAGCCGACTTCGTCGTCGTCGACGGCCACGCCGTCGCGCCGGACGGTGTCGACCCGTTCGACGCAGTGGCGAAGTTCTCGGCGGTGAACGACTGGATCCGGGAACGCACCGACCTGCCCATCTGGTGGGCCGAGTGGTACCTGGACCCGGCCGTCGAGGAGTGGCCGGCCGACCAGCAGATCGCCATCTACACCGCCGCGATGATGGAGTTCGCCCGCAGCGGCACGCAGACGGCGCTGTACTGGAACCCCACGCCGGGCGGCGGCTCGTGCGCCACCTGCCTGTGGACCGACACCACGCGCAGCGAGGGCGGCGAGGCGCTGCCCCTCCTGCAGACGCTGCAGGGGTTCACCCGGTGGTTCCCCGCCGGAACCGAGCTCACCGAGGTCGACGCCCCCGACGGGCTGCGCGTGCTGGCCCAGCGGGAGGCGATGGTGATGGTGAACACCACCGACGAGCGTCTCTCCGCCACCGTCGGGGGCACCGAGGTCACCCTCGACCCGTACGAGACCCGCTGGGTTCCCGCCCTGTGATCCGCGCCCGGCCCGCCCCGTGTCGGGCCGGGCGCGAAGCCCTGGGTGGAGCGCGGCGCCCGCCGGGCGCGGAGCGCTAGGGTCCCAGCAGCACCAGCCGCTCCAGCACCACCAGCCCGAGACCCAGCAGGAGCGCAGCGGCGGCGAACGTCAGCGGGCGCAGGCGGCGGGCCTCGCCCATCGGCAGCCGCAGCCGCCACACCTCGCGCCAGACGAGCACGGCCACCAGCAGCACGAGGAAGACCAGGCCGACCGGCGTCCACGGCGTGGTGCCGATCCGGTAGCCGGTCTGGTCGGCGGCCGGGGACGGCGAACCGGGCCCCCGCGGCCCCGACACGGCGTAGACGACGGCGTCGTCGTTCGCGGTGACCACCCTGATGCCGGGCGCCGCCGCCATGCTCCGCCGGAACTCCTCGCCCCACCCGGCCGGGTACCCGTCGCCGATCACCAGGTTGGCCTCCTGGCCACGGGTGGTCAGCAGGAGCGTGCCCGGGCCGCGGCTCCTCAGCTCGGCCACCAGCGCGGAGACGTCGTCGGGGTTGCGCGGGGCAAGGAGCCCCTCCCAGCGGACCTTCTCCACGTCCCGGTAGCCCAGCGGCATGAAGGGGGTCGACCCCCGATTTCCCGTCCCGTTGAGGAAGACGACGATCCCACCGGCACCGGTCTGCTCGTGGACGACCTCGACGGCGGCCACTTCGCCGGGCCGGATCCGCTCGTAGCTCTCGTTCCCGTAGCGGGCGACGAAGAACGCGCCGGCGAGGGCCAGCGCGCAGACGACGGCGCAGATCCGGCTCAGCAGCCGGGGCCGCCCGCCCGCCTTCGGGAAGAAGGCGAACGCCACCAGGCAGCAGGCGGCCGGGAGCGAGAAGAAGTAGACCCGCAGCATGATCTCGCCGCCGTAGTCCTGCAGCAGCACGGCGCTGAGCGGCATCACCAGCAGGACGAACAGGACGCGGTCCTCCAGACCTCGCCGTCGCCGGCGCAGGAGGCCCAGCCCGGCGAGGGCGAAGACGACCAGCGTGATGCCGATGCGCGAGAACACCACGAGCTGGTGCTGCGCGTCCCCGCCCTGGGCCCGCCCGGCGACGCTGGAGGACAGGTTCCCCGTCAGGTCGCCGATCCCGGACAGCAGGCCACCGAGGTGCCCCGACCAGTACGCGACGGTCATGTAGCTCAGCCAGGCGACCAGCAGGACACCCAGGAGCACCGGCAGCCCCTTGGCGACCGACCGCCGCAGGAAGACCAGCCCGGCCGCGGCGAACAGCATCAGGAACGGCGTGAGCTGGTGGCTCACCGTCGCCGCGACGAACAGCCCGACCAGCAGGAGCAGCAGCACGGTCTGCTCGCGCTCCCCGGTCGGACCGGGCGGCGACTCGCCCGGCACCGCCGGGGGGAAGAACCGGCGCCACGCCCGCCGCAGACCGGCGAAGCGCTCGGAGCCGCGGGCGGCGACCGACGTCGGGCAGCTCGGCCGGAACCAGGTGACCAGGACCGCCACGAACAGCAGGTAGAGCAGGTAGGTGAAGCCCTGGGGGGAGAAGTAGTCCTGGCCCACCCAGTTCAGGACGACGAACAGCCACATCGCCAGCCACCGGGCCTGCCAGGTGGCCCGCACGTTGCGCAGGATCAGCCACAGCGGCAGCAGGTAGAGCAGGTTGCTGACCACCGGGGTGACCTTGAGGACGGTGGGGACGACGTCCTGCTGCTCCGACCCGGTGAGGAAGCTGACGAGGGCGAAGAAACCGGGCCAGCTGAACCGCGCGTCCATTCCGGGCGCGACCGTGCCGGTCCGGGCGATGTACTCCACGAAGCCGG
Organism: Geodermatophilus sp.; assembly: GCA_036259935.1. Lineage (GTDB taxonomy): Bacteria > Actinomycetota > Actinomycetes > Mycobacteriales > Geodermatophilaceae > Geodermatophilus. The sequence goes on from DATAAV010000166.1 coordinate 3,180, forward strand.
CGTGCACCCAGGAGATCGGGAAGCGGGCCATCGCCTCGAGGAAGACGGTGACGCCGTGCAGCAGGACGACGAGGACGACGAGTTGCCCGCTCATCAGCAGCGGCCGCGGCCGGCGCAGCGACAGTGCCCAGCCGAAAGCCAGGGTCAGCAGCGCGACGGCGCCCAGCGAGATCGGGGAGAGCACCGAGACCAGGCCCAGACCGGTCATCGCGTCGAGGTCCACGCCGCGCAGCGAGACGAGGAACCCGGCCCCGGCGACGGCGGTCAGCGCGGCGATGCCGACGGCGACCGCATCCAGGCGGCGCCGGCGGGCCGGGCGACCGGCGCCGTCGTCGGCCGGGGACGACACCGTCCCGGTCGGCACCGTCTCGCGCTCGGCCGGGATGCCCGGCAGCTCGGCGGCTGCGGCTGCCGCGGCGCGCTCCGCCGGGGACGGGCGCGCGGGGTCGTCCCGCAGGAACGTCCACAGGGGCCGGAGGACGAGCAGCGCGACGAACGACTGGCTCGCCAGCAGCGCCACGCCGACCGCCGTGACGCGGGAGACGCCGAGGGTCGCGCTGACCCAGCCCTGGTACAGGCAGAAGACCACCGAGCCGAGGATCAACAGGCCGCGCAGCACCTGCAGCCGGACGATGTGCGGCGCCCGGCCCTCGGCGCGCAGGACGCCGACGTAGATCTCGGTCACCGCCCGCGGCAGCGCGGCGAGCGCCAGCAGCTGCAGCAGCGGCACCGCCTCGAGGTACGCGCCGCCGAAGAAACCGAGGAGGTAGTACGCGCCCAGGCCCAGGACGACGGCGGCGAGGATCATGAGCGCGAGCGCCCGGAGCAGGGCCGCCCGGCAGTTGGCCGCCAGCGTCGCCCGCTCGTACACGCCCTCGACGCTGAGCGAGGTGGCCAGGTTTACGGCGACCAGGTTGAGCATGCTGCCGATCACCCAGGCGACGAAGAAGTAGGCGTAGGTGGCGGGCGGCACCCGGTCGGCCACCAGGACCGGCACCACGTGGACGGTCGCGAACATGACCACTGCGCCGACGTAGTCCGCGGCGAAGAAGCGCCAGACCGCGGCGGGCGCGTGGGCCGGTGCGCGGTCCCCCTCCGCCCGCAGGCGGCGCGGCAGCAGCCGACCGTAGATCAGGGCGTTGGTCGGCAGGAGGATGACCACCATCGGGACGACCCAGGAGAGGAAGACCCCCTCCGCCGGGAAGGTCCGGGCGAGGACGACGAGCAGGACGATCTTCGCCACGCCGAAGACGGCGTTCTCCACGGGCACCCAGACGGCGCTGCGCAATCCGGTGAGCACGCCGTCCTGGGCGGTGAACACGCCGGCCCCGACCACGGCGACCAGGAACCAGGTCCGGAACGTCGGGTCCCGGAAGAGGTCGAACGACGGCCCCCAGAGGTCCAGCGTGGCGAAGAAGCCCAGCGTCAGCAGGACCACCGCGGCGCAGGTCAGCAGGTAGGCGTACGTCACCACCCGGCGGACCGACCGGCCGCTCTGCGGCAGGAACCGGTTGAGGGTTCCCGACACGTTGAGGGCGACCAGCCCCGACAGCAGCGTCATCACCGAGATCGCGGTGGAGCCCCGGCCGACGTCGTCGGCGCTGTAGTTCTGGGCCGCGAGGAACCAGTAGACGAGGCCCAGCGCTCCGGTGAGGCCCGTGTTGAGCATCAGGGCGTAGGCGTTGCGGTAGAAGGGCTGCGCGAGGTGGGCACGGGCGCGCGAGGTCCACCGCGGCGCCGGCTCCTCGACGGTCTCGACGACCGGCTGCTCGGGCGGCTCCTCGAGGGTCAGGGTGCCCTTCGGATCAGCCACGGCCGCGCACCTTCGCGACGACGTAGCGGGTGCGCCGCACAGCCGCGTACCCGGCGGTGAGGGTCCGGTCGGGCAGGAAGACCGACGTGGTGTCGTCGCGCATCAGGATGCGGGCGAAGACCTCGAGGGTCGTGGCGCGTCGGACGGTCAGCCGGGGCACGGCCCGCAGGTCGGTCGACGACGGCCGCACCCGGGTGTTCCGGACGGCGGCGGCGAAGTCGTACCCGGCCGCCGCGACGTCGCGCCGCACGCGCGGGCTGGAGTACCCGAAGGGATAGGCCAGCGTCGACACCCGCCGCCCCAGCCGGTCCTCCAGGTAGGCCCGGCTGTCCCGGAGCTCGGCCGCCAGTGCGGCGGCCGGCAGCTGGTCGAGCTGCGGGTGGCTGTGGCTGTGCGCACCGATCTCGATCCCGGCCGAGGCCACCTCCGCGACCTGGCCCCACGTCAGCATCTCGTCCAGCGGATGGCCGGCCCGGTCCTCGGCGTCGGCGAGCCAGCCGGTCGTGACGAACACGGTGGCCGGCCAACCCCGGGCCGCCAGCAGCGGCAGGGCCTCGCGGTGGAAGTCCGCGTACCCGTCGTCGAAGGTCAGCACGACCGGCCGCTCGGGGAGCGCGCTTCCGTCCCGGAGGGCGGCTCCCAGTCCGGAGAACGTCATCGGGGTGAACCCGCGCTCCCCGAGGAAATCCAGTTGTGCCTCGAACATCCGTGGGTGCACGGAGAGCCGGTGGGTCGCGCGGTCCGGGTCGACGGCGACGGAGTGGTACATCAGCACCGGGACGGTGGTGGTCATGAGGCGCTCCCCCCGACGGCGGCGCCGCGGCGGCCGTCGATGGATCCCCGGACATAGCCGGCGGCCGCGGCGAGCAGGCCGGTGGAGATGGCCGCCGAGCGGCCCAGGCCGGAGAGGTCACCGTGCGCGGCGTCGGCCAGCCCGCGCAGCACGCCTCGCCGCAGGGTGATCGCGGTGTAGCTGCGCTCGACGGAGAGGCCGTCGGCGGCGCCGACGCTGCGGGCCACCGCCGCCTTGGACAGACCCTCGGCGTAGCACCGGGACCGGAAGTAGGCGAACCGCTCGCGGGGCGCCGGCACCCGGTGGCCGATCACCGCGCGGGGCTCGAACAGGAACACCGCCGAGGGGAGGTGGTGGCTGACCCGGATGCAGAACTCGGTCTCCTCGCAGCCCAGCGGGCGGCTGTTCCGGGAGGTGCGGCCCATGTCGGTCGGGAAGCCGCCGGCGACCTCGAAGACCCGGCGGCGGAAGCAGGCGTTGCCGCCCAGCAGGTTCCGCACCCGCCCGGGCTCCCGGCCGGTGAACGTGCACCCGACGACCCAGTCGAACTCCGTCGGGAACCACCGCGGTCGGGCGGTGGCCCACAGGGGCAGCGTCGTCCCGCCCACCCCGACGACGTCGTCGTCGGAGAAGCCGGCCACGAGGTGCTTCAGCCACGCCGGTTCGGCCACCGCGTCGTCGTCCAGGAACGCGATCAGGTCGCCCGTGGTCACCGCGACGCCGGTGTTCTTGCCGCCGGACAGGCCCCGGCTCTCGCGGTTCTCCACGACCAGGACGTCCGGCAGTTCCGCCGTCAGCCGGGCGTGCAGCCGGGGGTTGTGGTCGACCACCACGACGATCTCGTCCGCCGGCCGCGACTGATGGCGCACCGAGTCCACGGCGGCCAGGACGTCGTCCCACCTGTCCTCGGTGTAGGCGCAGATGACGACCGAGACGGTCGGTCCCGGGCTCATCGGGACACCCCCGTCAGCTCGGACCGGTCCGTCCGCCGACTCAACGACGAACGCAGTTGCCCGTACCGGCACAGCGTCCGGTCAGCGGCCTTCAGCAGGGTCGGGGACTCGGTCACCAGATGGCGGATCCGGCGCGTGGGGGCGGCCTTGGCCCAGTGCAGCGCGGCGGTCGGGGTGCGTCGCAGCACCCGTCCCTCGGCGACGACGGCGTCGTAGCTCTTCAGCGCCTGCTTGTAGACGTCGCGGGGACCCCGGCCCATCTGCAGGTGCCGCACCCCGGCGCCGGCGAAGGCCTCGGCAGCCGCCAGCTGGGCCTGCATGCCGACCGAGTACCTGCTGAGTGCGCGGTCGTACCCGGAGAACCAGCCGGCGGCCGCGCAGTGGCTGCGCAGCACCACGGTGGCGGACGCCAGCACGTCGCCCGCGTACAGCCCCGAGAGGACGGCCGAGAAGGTCGCCGTCCGCGTGCCGAGGAGTTCGTCGAGGATCTCCGGCACGCCCGGCCACGTGAACCGGTCGCTGCGCCCCGTCCGCCGGTACTGGTCGGACTTCCAGGCCATCAGGGTCCGCAGCGCGGCCCGGTCGGCGGTGTCGTGGACGAACCGCACCTCGCCGACCTCCCGGGCGAGCTTGCGCCGCCGCCGCGGGAGGTCCCTGAAGGTGGACGGTGACCGGTCCAGCCGCTCGGCGAGGTAGGCGTCCCAGCCCCGGCCGAGGTCCATGATCGGGCACGCGACGCGGACGGCCTCGTAGGGACGGAACGGCTCCTGGCCCTCGACGAGGCTGTCGAACTCCCAGACGGCCAACCCGCAGGCCCGGAGCAGCTGCTCGGGGTCCCACTCCGCGCCCGGGGCGTGCACCACGCCCTGGCCGCCGGTGAGGTTGTGGGCGATCGGACCGCCGGCGCCGAGCCGGCCCCGCTCGAACGGGAAGAAGCCGACGACCCGCGGCCCGTGACTGAGGACGGCCACCCGCGCCTGCGGCCGGTGCCGGCCCACCACGACGCTGAACTCGGGGGCGAGATACGGGTTCCGCAGCGTGGGTGTCGCGCGCTGGAAGTCGCGCCAGAGGTCGAGCTCGCCCTCGCCGAGCTCGTCGGGCCGGCAGACGGTGATCTGCACGTCGGATTCCCTTCTTCTCCTCGCGGGCACGGTCATCGACGGGACGAAAGCGGAGGCTCGCCGGATCCGGGCGCCAGCGCCGACCGGGCCCGCCCATAGCTCTTGAGCAGCCGATCGGCGCAGCGGTAGAGCGCCGGGCTGTCCATGACGGTCTGCCGGAGCCGGCGCACCGGTGCCCGCCCGACCCGGTAGAGCGCCCTCCCCAGGGGGCTGCGGACCACGGCGCCCTCCGCGACGGCGAGGTCCCCGGTCTTGAACAGCTCCTTGGAGTCCTTGGTGCCTCGGCCGAGCTCGATGAGCCGCACACCGGCCGCCGCGGCCGCCTCGATGAGGTGCAGTCGGTGCAGCATGCCCGGCGAGTACTTCGCGAAGTCGACGTCGTAGGCGGGGAACCAGCCCGCCATCACCGCACCGTTGCGCAGGGCCACGTGAGCGGCGACGGGGTGGTCACCGGCGTACAGGGTGGAGAGGACGAAGGAGAAGCTGGGCCCGTCGACCTGCTGGAGATCCTCCAGCAAGCGGATGATCCAGGGCTCAGCGAACCGGTCGGCACGGCCGGTCCGCTGGTACTGCGCGGACTTCCACCCCATCAGCCGGTGCAGGGCGGAGTGGTCCCGGGAGCCGAACTCGAACCGCAGCGGGCCGACGTCCTTGGTCAGCCGACGCTGCTGACGAGGGAGCTTCTCGGCGATCCGGGAGGAGTTCTCCCTCAGCCGGGCCAGCAGAGCCGCCGCTCCCTCGCTCAGGTCGATCACCGGCGACGGGGCGCGGAGCCGCTCGTAGGGCTCGAGGGGGCGCTGACCGGTCACGAGCCGGTCGAATTCCCAGACGTCCAGCCGACAGGCGGCCAGCAACTCCTGCGGGTCCCACTCCAGGCCTGCCGCATGGACGAGTCCCTGGCAGTCGGTGAGGCCGGCGGCGATCGGCACTCCGTACCGGGGTCCGCGACGCTCGAAGGGGAAGAAGCCGACGAGCCGGGACCCGTCGCGGATGACCGCGACGCGGGCCTGAGGCCGGAGGCCGCCCACCGCGATGCTGAACTCGGGTGCGAGGAAGGGGTTCTGCAGCGCCGGCGTGGCGCGCTGGAAATCCCGCCAGCGGTCGAGCTCGGCCTCACGGAGCTCCCCGGGCCGGATGACGGTGACGTGCACGGCTGTCCTCTCCCCTGCTCAGCCGGCCTGCTCGGCGGGGCGCTGCATCGACGGAGGCGCGGGCGGAGGCTCGGGGGAGCGATGCCGGAAGGCGGAGCGGGCCCGCGCGTAGCCCTTGAGCACCCGGTCGGCGACGACGTAGAGCTGCGGGTCGGTCACCACCATCTGACGCAGCCGGCGCACCGGCGCCCGCCGCATCCAGTGCAGGGCCGCAGCGGGCGAGGCACGGGTGACCCGGCCCTCGGCGACGAAGAGGTCGTAGCTCTTGAACGTCTCCTTGTAGGCCTTCGCGCCGCGGCCCATCTCGATCCGCGTGACGCCGTCGGCGGCCGCCGCCTCGGCCATGCGCAGCCGGGTGACCGTGCCCGGCGAGCACCGGTAGAAGCTCGTGTCGTAGGCGGGGAACCAGCCGGCCAGCACGCCGTCGAGGCGCAGCAGGACGTGCCCGGCCACCGGCGTGCCGCCGGCCCGCAGGACCGCGAGCACGCCGCTGAACCCGCCGGTGCGCGTGTCGAGCAGCTGCTCGACCAGCGCGACGATCCACGGGGAGGCGAACCGGTCGACCCGGCCGGTCCGCTGGTACTGGGCCGACTTCCAGGCCATCAGCGTGGGCAGCACGCCCGGGTCCCGGGAGTCGAGCTCGAACTCCACCTCCCCGGCGTCCCGCTCGAGTCGCCGTTGCTTGCGGCCCACGTCCTTGACCAGGCCGGGCGCCCGGTCGCCCAGGCCGGCCAGATAACCCGCGTAGCCGTCGCCGAGGTCCATGACGGGCGACGCGGCGTGGAAGGTCTGGAAGGGCGCGAACGGCGACTGGCCGTCGACCAGGTGGTCGAACTCCCACGTCGCCAGCCCGCAGGCGCGCAGCAGCTCGCGGGCGTCCCACTCCAGACCCGGCTCGTGCACGAGGCCCTGGGCATCGGTGAGACCGGCGGCGATGGGGACGCCGTGCCCGAGCGCGCGCCGCTCGAAGGGGAAGAAGCCGACGATGCGCGAGCCCTCGGAGAGCACCGCCACCCGGGCCTGGGGCCGCAGGCGGCCCACCGCGACCGTGAACTCCGGGGCCAGGAACGGGTTGCCGAGCGCCGGGACCGCACGCTGGAGGGCACGCCAGCGGTCCAGCTCGCTGGGACCCAGTTCCGACGGGTGGACGACGGTGACGCTCATGCTGTCTCCGCGGACCGCTCGTGCTGCACCACGTCGGCGTGAGCGCGTGCCGGCGGCGCCAGCCAGGCGGAGAGGACGAACACCAGCAGCGCACTGAGCACGCCGACCGCCAGCACGCCGGTCCTGATCGACCACGCATCGGCGGCCAGCATGGTCTGGGCCACGAGCGTGTCCAGCACCAGGACGGACGCCACCGCGACGACGACCCGGGCCAGCGGGTCCAGGGTGTGCAGCGGCAGCGCGACGGCCGCGGCCGGAGCCACCACGAGGAACGCGGCGGTGAATCCGGTGCCGGCCGGGCCGGCCGGCTGCACGAGCGCCAGCACCCCGGCCGCCGTCAGCACGCCGAGGGCGACCGGCGTCGCGGTGCGTGGGCGCCTCCTGTCGGTCAGACCTGGGCGCATGTGCCCTCCTCGTCCGAGCTCACGGGGCCTCAACCACGGGCCGGGGAGGCGGTCGCCTCGGCGGCGGCGTCCGCGGAGCGGTGCACCCACTGCCGGACGTGCTGGACGGCGTAGCCGGTCGCCCCGCTCCGGTGCTCGCGCAGGACGGTGCGCAGCACACGTGTCCCGTCCCGGAAGGTCCGCAGATTCGAGTGCCCGAACCGCCGGGGCATCTCCAGGCTGGGCACCTCGGCCATCCGAAGCCCGGCCTTGATCGCAGCGATGATCATCTTGGTCTCGACCTCGAACCCGGGCGTGGTCAGGTCGAGGTAGTCGAGGTAGCGCCGGTGGAAGGCGCAGAAGCCGTAGCAGAGGTCGGTGAGCTGGGCGTCGAAGAGCCCGTTGACCAGGTGCAGGAGAGCCTTGTTCCCCCACCGCCGCGTGTAGCTGATGTCGCGGGATCCGCCGCCTCCCATGAAGCGCGACCCCTTGACGAAGTCGTAGCCGTTCTCGAGGAAGTGCAGGTAGTGGGGGATCTCTCCCGGCGACATGCTGCCGTCGGCGTCGATCATGACGATGACGTCGCCGCGGGCGGCGGTGAACCCGGCGAGCAGCGCGTCGCCCTTGCCGGTGCCCTCCTGCATCACGATCCGGACATCGGGGCGGACGGAGCGGGCCGTCACCAGCGTCGCGTCGGTGGACCTTCCGTCGACGAGGATGACCTCGTCCACGCACGCCGGGACCTGCTCGAGGACCCAGGCGATGTTGGCGGCCTCGTTCTTCGTGGGGATGACCAGGCTCACCGTCGAATGCGCGGGTCGGGGAGCGGGCTCGTGCGGCAACGGGGCCACGCCGAGCTGAGGAGCCTCCGGTCGCACCGCCGTCTGGGGGATGACGACGTTGTTGCTGAGCGAGACGCGGGGCCGGATCTCGCCGTCCCCGTTCTTGGGGGCGTCGTAGAGGGTGCTCATCGGGACCTCCGTGGTCCGAGTCGATCGCCGTGCCGGATCGCCGGGCCCTCGGCCCCGGCGGACTGTCCAGCACTGGCAATTACGGTGAGTGAGGATCACGCACGGTGACCGTGCGAGTAGTCGATGCAATCGCCCCCGTGACCGACTGCAGGCACTGCCGGCGCCTCTGTTCAGCGCCGTGTGGAGCGGGCAGGCCGACGCGCGACGGTGCGGACGCGGCCGGTCGGCCCGGACGGCGATCAGTCGGGCTGGGATCCCGGGTCGTGAGCACGGC
>DATAAV010000167.1:0-2014 GCA_036259935.1 Geodermatophilus sp.
AGGTCAAGGAGCTCGCACGTCGTCTGATCACGGAGGCCGGCGGGGAGGTCTGAGATGGGGAGTCCGGCGAACCTGACGCACAAGCTGCTGCGCAGCCACCTGGTCGACGGGGAGCTGGTGGCCGGGCAGGACATCCGGGTCGACGTCGACCAGATCCTGGTCGAGGACGCGACCGGCACGATGACCGGGATGCAGTTCGAGCTGCTCGGCGCCGAGGACGCCGCCGTGCCGCTGGCGGTCATGTACGTCGACCACAACGTGCTGCAGATCGACGACAAGAACATGCAGGACCACCGGTACCTGCGGTCGTTCTCCGAGCGGTACGGCCTGCGGTTCTCCCCGCCGGGCCACGGCATCTCCCACTACATCCACATCGAGCGGTTCGCCCGGCCCGGACAGCTGCTCGTGGGCGCCGACTCGCACACCACGACCTCCGGCGCGCTGGGCATGTTCGCCGTCGGCGCCGGCGGCCTGGAGGTCGCCGTCGCGATGGCCGGCTACGGCTTCGAGCTGCCCTGCCCCCGCGTCGTCGGGGTGGAGCTCGCCGGTCGGCTCGGGCCGGCGGTGGAGGCCAAGGACGTGATCCTGGAGCTGCTGCGCCGCTACGGCGTGCGGGGCGGCACCGGTGCGGTCTTCGAGTTCTTCGGCGACGGCGTGGCCGGGCTGTCCACCGCCGGGCGGGCGACCATCTGCAACATGGCCATGGAGACCGGCGCCACCACCGCGGTCTTCCCCGCCGACGAGGAGACCCGCGCCTGGCTGGCGGCGCAGGGGCGGGAGAGGGACTTCCGCCCGCTGGCCGCCGATCCCGGGGCAACCTACGACGAGCACGTCCGCATCGACCTGTCGAGCCTCGAACCGCTGGTCGCGCTGCCGCAGTCGCCGGGCAACGTCGTCCCGGTGTCCGAGGTGGCCGGCACCGAGGTGGTGCAGGTCTGCGTCGGGTCGTCGGTGAACAGCGCCTACGAGGACCTCGCCACCGTCGCCGCCGTGCTGCGCGGCCGGACCGTGCACCCCGGCGTGCAGTTCACCGTCACCCCCGGTTCGCGGCAGATCCTCGACATCATCGCCCGCTCGGGCGTCTACCAGGACCTGCTCGCGGCCGGCGCACGGATGCTGGAGCCGATCTGCGGGCCGTGCATCGGCATCGGCCAGGCGCCGATCAAGGGCCGGCCGTCGCTGCGCACCTTCAACCGCAACTTCCCCGGCCGCAGCGGCACCGCCGAGGACTGCGTGTACCTGTGCTCGCCGTCGACGGCCGCCGCGAGCGCGCTCACGGGCACGATCACCGATCCCCGGACGGTGGCACGGCCGCCGCTGCGCCCGGCCGTGCCACCGGACCTGGCCCTGCACTCCCGGCACATCGCCCCGCCGCCGCCCGAGGCCGAACGGCGTGCGGTCGTCGTCGAGCGCGGGGAGAACCTGGTCCCCCCGCCGCTGCCCGAGCCGCTGCCGGAGGCGCTCGACGTCCCGGTGCTCATCGTCGTCCCCGACGACATCTCCACCGGCGACATGGCACCCGACGGCGCCATCGCCATGTCGGTGTGGTCGAACATCGCCGAGTGCGCCAGGTTCATGTTCCGCCGGCTGGACCCGGGCTTCCCCGACCGCGCCCTGGCCTCGGGCGGCGGCATCGTCGTCGGCGGGCACAACTACGGCCAGGGCTCCTCCCGGGAGCACGCCGCGCTCGCGCCGCTGCACCTCGGCGTCCGTGCCGTCGCCGCGCGCAGCTACGCGCGCATCCACCGGCGGAATCTCATCAACGTCGGCATCCCGCCGCTGGTTCTCGGGGACGACGTCGCCGCGGTGGCGCGGGAGGGGCAGCGCTGGCGCATCCCGGGCCTGGCCGCGGCCGTCGCCGGCGGCGCGGACACGGTGACCGCGGAGGTGGACGGCGGGCAGCAGGTGCAGTTGCGCCTGCAGCTGACCGCGAGCGAGCGGGCCGTGCATCGGCGTCGGCCAGGCGCCGATCAGGGCCGGCCGTCGCTGCGCACCTTCAACCGCAACTTCCCCG
>DATAAV010000168.1:0-1828 GCA_036259935.1 Geodermatophilus sp.
GGTCAGGTAGACGCCGAGCGAGTCCGCCGACGACAGCCCGGGACGCTCCCCGATCAGCACGACCACGGCCCGGGCGCCGAGCGCCTCCCCCACCGCATCGCCCAGCGCCACCCGCGCCTGGTGCGCCAGCACCAGCGGGGCGACCGACCAGCCGGGCAGCCGCTCGAGCAGCGCGGTCACCAGGCCGGCGGCGTGCTCGTGCACCGCCCGCGGGGAGAGCCCGTCGGCCAGGACCACCGCGAGGTCGGCGCCGCTGCGCGGCAGCTCGGTGCCGGCCGCGAGCTGCCGGCCGAGGTCGGGCCGCTGCAGGTAGGTGGCGCGGTCGGGCGCGGCCGAGTGCACCTCGAGCAGCTCGACGCCCGGCAGTGCGGCCCGGACGACCGCCGGGTCCAGCGGCTGGTGCACCGCGTCGCGGGCGGCAGCGTGCGCCGCCCGGAACTCCAGCTCCCGGGCGGTCGGCAGCGCGTCGCCGGCCCGGCCGAGCGCGACCCGCGCCCGGGTGGCCGACCGCAGCACCGCCCACGGGTCGTCGCTCCCCGGCAACGGCCGGTCCAGGGCGTCGGTCATGCTCCGCTCCTCACGACGACGCCGCCGCGAGCAGGGCCCGCGCGGCGGGCGCGTCGGCGGTCAGCTCCCGCACCCGGCCGTCGTCGTCGAGCAGGTCCATCCGCGCCAGCCACGCCTCGAACTCCGGCGCCGGCCGCAGCCCGAGCACCGACCGGGCGGTGAGCACGTCGGAGAAGGCCAGCGACTGGTAGTGCAGCATCACGTCGTCCATCCCGGGGACGGCGATGAGGAACGTGCAGCCGGCCGCCCCGAGCAGCAGCATCAGGGAGTCCATGTCGTCCTCGTCGACCTCGGCGTGGTTGGTGTAGCAGACGTCCACGCCCATGGGCAGGCCGAGCAGCTTGCCGCAGAAGTGGTCCTCCAGCCCGGCGCGCAGCACCTGCTTGCCGTCGTAGAGGTACTCCGGGCCGATGAAGCCGACGACGGTGTTGACGAGCAGCGGGTCGAAGCGCCGGGCCACCCCGTACGCGCGGGCCTCCAGCGTCTGCTGGTCGACCGGCCGGCCGCCGATGCCGCGGTGCGCGTCGGCCGACAGCGCCGAGCCCTGCCCGGTCTCGAAGTAGGTGACGTTCGAGCCGACCGTGCCGCGGCCCAGCGCCAGCGCCCCGGCGCGGGCCTCGGCGAGCAGGTCGAGGGTGACGCCGAACCCGCGGTTGGCCTCCTGGGTGCCGGCGACTGACTGGAAGACCAGGTCCACCGGGGCGCCCTGCTCGAGCGCCCGCAGCGTGGTGGTCACGTGCGCGAGCACGCAGGACTGGGTGGGGATGCCGTAGCGGCCGATCACCTCGTCGACCAGCTCCAGCAGCGCCACCGTGCGGGCCGGGGAGTCGGTGGCCGGGTTGATGCCGATGACGGCGTCCCCGCAGCCCTGCAGCAGCCCGTCGACGATGGACGCCGTGACGCCCAGCGGGTCGTCGGTCGGGTGGTTGGGTTGCAGCCGGGAGGCCAGCCGGCCGGGCAGGCCGAGGGTGCTGCGCAGCCCGGTCACCACCCGCGTGCGCCGGCCGACGGCGACCAGGTCGGCGTTGCGCATCAGCTTGGCGGTGGCCGCGACCATCTCCGGCGTCAGTCCGGGGGCCAGCCCGCTGATCGACGTCTCGTCGCCGACCGCCGCCCAGGCCAGCAGCCGGTCCCGGAACTCGCCGACCGTCAGCGAGGCGACCGGCGCGAAGGCCACCGGGTCGTGGGTGTCGAGGACCAGCCGGGTGACGTCGTCCTCGTCGTAGCCGACCACCTGCTCGTCGAGGAAGGTGGCCAGCGG
>DATAAV010000169.1:0-12848 GCA_036259935.1 Geodermatophilus sp.
GGGGTCGGTGCCATCGCCACGGCGACCGTGAGGGGACTGTGCGAAGGGGTCGCGGAGGCGCCATCGGTGGTGCTCTCGCCCCGAAACGCCGAGCGTGCAGCCGGTCTCGCCGCGGGCCTCCGCTCGGTGCGGGTGGCGTCGGGCAATCAGGCCGTGGTCGACGCAAGCGACGTGGTCATCATCTGCCTGCTCCCGGTCGACGCCGCTGACGCGTTGGCGGAGCTGGACTTTCGTGCCGACCAAGCGGTCGTGAGCGCGGTCGCCGGCCTCCCCGTCGTGCAGCTTGCCGAGCTGGTCGCGCCGGCCACCGACGTCGCACGCAGTATCCCCCTACCGGCTGTCGCGACCCGCGACAGCATCACGCCGGTGCATCCGGCGACATCCGCGGCAATTGAATTATTCGGTCGCCTGGGAGGAAGCCTCGTGGTGGACGACGAGACGGCGCACGAGTCCGTGGCCGCTGCCTCGGCGACGGTCGCGGCCCACTTCCACTACCTCGACACCATCGCGGATTGGCTGGCCGGTCGCGGCATCGCTACGTCAGCCTGAGGCAGACTTCGCGGCGTTGGCTCGGGCGCACACGACGCCGGGCGGACTGAACGAGCAGTTCGCCCGCGGCCCACATGAGGCCGGCGTGTACGACGCGGTGCGAGCCGGCCTCGCAGCCGTGCTGGCAAGGATCGCCCCTCGCTGATGGTCGCCCGACCCCATACGTGTCCCTAAGGCCTTCCGGAACAGTCCGAAGTTGCCGCCGGCACCTCCCACGACGGTCCGGCAGCCGTGTGTCCGCGGACCTTCAAAGGCAGCTGACCGCCCTCCCATGCTCACTGGAGACTCACAAGATCACGAGCCATCACACCTCATGCACTCAGGGGTCCCTCAACTCGTTGTGACGGGTTTACCGGAGACTCGTCTGCACCCTGGGGCGCATGGGCGAGAGCGGTAGCGGCGACTACCGAGCCCGGCAGCGCGAGCGTGAGCGGCTCCGGCGCGGACGGGTCGAGCGGGCACAGAACAAGCAGGGCCGGACTGAGCCCGGCGAAGCAGCGGCTGACCGGCACGACCGGCGGAGAGCGCCGACGACCTGCGCCTGGTGCGGTGGGCCGATTACGCCCAGGAGGCGCGGCCCGATCGCCAAGTGGTGCTCGGCCGGCTGCCGGCACCGAGCGTGGGAGCAGACACGGGCCGCGGCGTCCGGGCGAGCCGCGGTCCGGGTCGTCGAACGAGAGGTGGAAATCCGCGTGCCGGCCGCGCCCACCCGTCGGGACTGGGCGCGGTTGCTCGCCGAACTCGCTCATCAGCTGGACGATGGCCGTGTCTACGACCGCGACCTTCCCGAGCTGGCCGCGGCCCTCGGCCGTGTTCTCGCTGCCTGTCAACGGCGACCGTGCGTCCGCGAGAACAACATCAAAGGCACACTGCCCTACCTCCGGCCGTAGCGCTGCGAAGATCGCGCCCCCTGTCAAGGGCACGGACGCGGCGACGGTTCGAGCGGCACCTCCTGTATTCCTCAAGTACGACGGCCCGCCCTGCAACGCCCTCACCATCAGGGCCCGATTGCCCAGGAACGGCTCGAGAAGGACCGGAGAAGAACAGGAGAGCTGCCACAGGAGAGGAACAGGAGGCCGGGTCGGCAGCGTGGTGCGCGGCGCTGTTGACGTCCGGAAAGGCCTGACCGTGAGCGATGACCGCATCCGACCCACCCCGACGGTCCTGCTGACCCTGGACGAGGCCGCCGCGTTTCTCCGTACTTCCGTCGTCACCCTGCGGTACTGGCGCCACCTCGGCATCGGTCCGGCCGGTTTCCGCCTCGGCCGGCGGGTGCTCTACCGGCAGGACGATCTGGAGCAGTGGGTGACTGACCGACACGACGCTGCCGTGGCACGTCACGACGGATCCGAGCCCGCATAGCACCCAACCGGCCGCACCGGCCGTGGCTGTCCACAAGGCTTGGCTCGTCCCCAGATTTCGGCCGTGCGACACCTCCGGCGCCGTCCGGACCGAGGCTCAGGCATCCGGCGCAGCGGGGAGGAATCATGCCGAGGCCGCCACTCGCCGTGGGGACCTTCGGCGCGATGAACTTCCTCGTCATCGGCAAGGGCCGCGTGCGGGCGCAGGTCAGCTTCCGCGATTTCGACGGCCGCCGGCGGTCGGTGACCCGCTACGGCCGGACCAAGGCTGAGGCCGAGCGCCGGCTGCGGGCCGCGCTGCGCGACCGGGACAGCGGCCTCGATGAGGGCGACAGCGCCGACAGCCGGCTCGCGACCGTGGCCGCCGCCTGGCTGGCCGAGGTTGAAGACAGCGACCTGACCGTGGGTACCAAGCGGCTGTATCGCTTCGTCGTGCAGAGCTACGTCATGCCCGGGGTCGGCCGACTCCGACTGCGCGAGATCACCGTGCCCGCCGTCGACCGCCTGCTCACCGCGGTTCGCACGAGCCACGGCCCCGGCGCGGCCAAGTCCACCCGGTCGGTGCTCTCCGGGATCCTCACGGAGGCCGTCCGCCGCGAAGCTCTCCCGACCAACCCGGTACGGGAGGCCGGGTCCAGACGGGGGCACCGGCGCCCCGCGAAGGGACCGCGCGCCCTGACGGTCGAGGAAGGGCGCCAGCTGTGCGAGCGGCTCGCCACGGACGCCGAGGCGGTTCGGCTCGACCTGCCCGACCTGGTCGAGTTCATGTTGGGCACCGGCGTGCGCATCGGCGAGGCGTGCGCGGTGCACTGGTCGGCGGTGGACCTGGACGCGGCGACGGTGCGCATCGACGCCACGCTGATCCGAGCACCAGGTCGGGGCCTTGAGATCCAGGACTTCCCCAAGACCACGGCCGGGCGGCGGACGATCGCTCTGCCGGCCTTCGTCGTCGATCTGCTCGAGCGCCGGCGGGCACAGCGGCCCACGGCGCAGGGCACATCGGTGATCTTCGCGAGTCCGACCGGGCGACTCCGGGATCCGCACAACACGAGCAGCCACCTGCGGCGGGTCCTCGATCGCGCCGGCTTCGACTGGGTGAGCTCGCACGTGTTCCGCAAGACCGTGGCAACCCGACTGGACGAGGCCGGGTTGTCCGCGCGCCAGATCGCCGACCACCTGGGGCACAACCGGCCGAGCCTGACCCAGGACGACTACATGGGTCGCGGCCTCGCGAGCCCGGAGGCGGGAACGGCACTGCAGCGCTCACGCTGATCCACGACGACGGGCGAGAACGATCCGCGAGGCCGGGAGCGGCGTCGGCCGCGCCGAATATTCGTCGTTTGTTCGTCGCGACGGCTGGTGCGGCAGGTGCCTCACGGGCGTGACCTGCGGTGATGCTCCCCCGATTGGACTCGAACCAATAACCCTGCGATTAACAGTCGCATGCTCTGCCAATTGAGCTACGGGGGAACGGCGGGGTGACCCGCTCGCCTGCACGAGGGTACCTCACGTCCGCCGTCAGCTTCGGGAGGCCCTCAGACGTCGCGGCAGCGGGGTGTCCCCGATACCGTGATCATCCGTTCCCACTCGCTCCCCAGGAGGTCCTCGTGGCGAAGCTGTCCTTCCTCGCCGGCTTCGGCGCCGGTTACGTGCTCGGCGCGAAGGCTGGTCGTGAGCGCTACGAGCAGATCCGCCGCGCCTGGGAGAACGCCAAGGACAACCCGCAGCTGCAGGGCGTGGCCGGGATGGCGCAAGCGCGGGCCGACGCGGTGGTCAACTCGGTGAAGGCCCGCATGGGCCGCGACACCTCGGCGGGACGGGAGACGTCCCCGCAGCACACCTCGGACGGCGTCCCGCCGGTGACCGCTCCCCCGCTCTGATCGCCGCCCCGTCAGGGCTGGTCGGCGGCGACCGCCTCGGCCAGCTTCTGGCGGGCCACCTCCCGGGCGGCCGGGTCGCTGCGGTCGGCGTCGTCGTCGAACACGACGGTCCACTCCCGGGCGGCCTGCCCGGGCACGCGCCGCGCGACCAGCACCACCCCTCCCCCGCCGGGCAGCGGTGAGCGCCGGCTGACCACCACCGTCTGGTCGACCCGGCGGCGCACCACGGAGGGCAGGTCGCCGGCGTCGCTGAGCACGTACCGCTCGGAGGGAAGCCGCGCCTGCACCCCCGGTTCCACCTCCGTCAGCGGGGTGACGGTGAAACTGCCGCCGCCGTCGGCGGTCGCCGTCCACCGGGCCGACGCCACCTCGTGCCAGGGCAGCACCGCCACCGCCCCGGCCTCCTGCAGCGGCAGGTCGGTCGGCACACGGCACAGCCCCCGGGAGGTGGCCACCAGCCAGCCCTCACCGCGGACCAGCGTCCCCCAGGCGAGCACCCGCTCGTCGGGATCGGCCGAGGCGGCGACGACGGCACGGACCGGCTCCGGCGGACGGGTGAACCGCCGGCGCAGCCGCTCGACGACGCTCACGGGGTCAGGCCGCCCATCGCCCGCTCCCGCAGCGACCGGGCCTCCTGCTCCAGCGCCACGAGCTGGCCGAAGACCTTGGTGTACTCGTCCGGCGACTCCACCGGATTCATCCGCTGCAGCTTGCCCTTCAGCGCGGCCACCCGCCGGACGGTGGCCATCTCCTGCAGCCGCGCCATCACCGCGGTGACGTAGCCGGCGTCGGCCTCCCCGACCGAGCGCAGCGGCTCGACGGCCAGCGCGGTCAGCTGGGCGCGGGCGCTCTCGCGGGTGCAGTGGGCGGCGACCTCGTCGAGCCACGCCGGCCCGGTCACGTGCGTGGCCGCCGCTCCCCCGGCCGCGGCGACCGCGGCGGCGACGGCGGCGTAGTCGGGATCGGTGTAGGCCTCCGGCGCGATGGCGTCGAACGACGGGCCGGCCAGCTCGGGGACCTGCAGGGCGGCCTTGACCGCCTCCCGCTCGACGGCGACCGCGGCGTCGTCCGGCGTCCGCTTCGGGATCCGCGGTCGCGACCGCGCCGGCGCCGCCCCCTCCCCGGTGAGCCGGCGGACCCGCTCGAGCACCTCCGCCTCGTCGGTGTTGCCGATCATGCCCGCCAGCTGCCGAGCGTAGGCCGGCCGCAGCGCGTGGTCCTTGATCTGCGCGACCAGCGGCACCGTCTTCTCCAGCGCCGCCACCCGGCCCTCGACGGTGTCCAGGTCGTAGCCGGCCAGCGTCGTCTTCAGCACGAAGGCGATGAGCGGGGTGCGCCGCGCGACGAGGTCGCGGACGGCCGCGTCGCCGTGGGCCTGGCGCAGCTCGCAGGGGTCGCGTCCGTCGGGCTCGACGGCGACGAAGGTCTGCCCGACGAAGCGCTGGTCCTCGGCGAAGGTCTTCATCGCCGCCGCCTGGCCGGCCGCATCGCCGTCGAAGGTGTAGACCACCTCGCCGCGGAACTCGTCCTGGTCCATGAGCAGCCGGCGCAGCACGCTGATGTGCTCCGGCCCGAACGCCGTGCCGCACGAGGCGACGGCGGTGGTGACGCCGGCCAGGTGGCAGGCCATGACGTCGGTGTAGCCCTCGACCACCACCGCCTGGTGCCGGCGGGCGATGTCGCGCTTGGCCCGCTCGATGCCGTAGAGCACGCTGCTCTTCTTGTACAGCGGCGTCTCGGGGGTGTTCAGGTACTTCGGCCCCGGGTCGTCGTCCATGAGCTTGCGGGCACCGAAGCCGATGACGTCGCCGGTGATGTCGCGGATGGGCCACATCAGGCGGCGGTGGAACCGGTCGATCAGCGAGCCGCGGGAGGACTCCTTGGCCAGCCCCGCGGTGACCAGCTCCTGCTGGGTGAAGCCCCGGCCGCGCAGGTGCCGGGTCAGCGCGTCCCAGCCGCCGGGGGCGAACCCGCAGCCGAAGTCGACGGCGACCTGCTTGTCGAAGCCCCGCTCGGCCAGGAACTGCCGGGCCGGGGCGGCCTCCGGCGTGCGCAGCTGATCGGCGTAGAACTCCGCGGCGGCGGTGTTGGCCGCCACCAGCCGCGCCCGCTGCCCCACCGCGGTGCGGTCCGGCGCTCCGGTCGGCCGTCCGCCCTCGTCCTCGTAGTGGAGCTGGACGCCGGCCCGCCCGGCCAGCAGCTCGACCGCCTCGGAGAACGAGAGGTGGTCGATCTTCTGGACGAAGCTGATGACGTCGCCACCTTCACCGCAGCCGAAGCAGTTCCCCGTGAGGATGTTGTCCTCGAGCGTGAAGGCATGAGTGCCGGGCACCTCGGCGCAGTAGACCTCCTCCACCCGGTCCGACCACTCGACCGACTGGACGACCCAGTTCTTGCGCTCGTACTTCTTCTGGCTGATGAGGTACCGCTGACGGTGCCGGTCGAGGAGGAAGAAGGACTCGGGGAGCCCCTTGGTCATGAAGCGGACGTTGTAGATGTCGCTCGCAACCCCGTCGATCCCGACGCGGTTCTGCTTGGCCACCCCGAACGTCCCGATACCGAGCCGAGTGCACAACGTGCGGACGTACTCGAGGTCGTCGACTTGTGCGGAGTTGAGGATCGCGTCACCGTCCTCGGCGACGCAGCCGTCCGCGGCGAAGTAGCCGGCCAACCAGCCGAACAGGTAGGAGGCATCCTCGTCCAGGGACGGCCGCTCGTCCTTGAAGTAGGCAGGCACGCCGTAGAACCGGGTCCGTCCCTCGCCACTCCACGACCGACAGCCGTCGAAGTAGTGCACCAGCTGCGCATCCTTCTCACCGGTCAGGACGGCGACGGAACCAGCGTTCTCCCGGTGATCGTCGCCGTACACCAGACCGCGCGCGATGCCGAACGGGGACGGCCTCGTCGCCGGGTTGAGCACCCGCGACACCGGGAACGAGTGCGAGAGCCGGTCGCCGGGGCGCAGGTCCTTGGTCAGCTTCTCGCGCCGGTCCTGCCGGAGCGAACCTGACGGGACGAACCACCGGTGCTCGTCGGTGGCGTGGATGACCTTCGTGCGGCCGTTGCGGGTCAGCGTCAGCTTCATCAGGCGCTGAATCCCGTAGGACTTGAACGGCGCCTCGACCCAGCCACCGTTGCCGTTCAGGACGCGCACCGTTTTGCCGGCGAGCTCCTGGATCGGTACGACACCGTCCTCGGTCAGCACGCCCGTCTCCCCCGCCAGGCAGTGGTAGAGCCCGCGTGCGGGTGTGACCTGGAACGACGGCGACTTCTCGTCGTGGAACGGGCACAGCCCCTTGAGGCTGCCGCCTCCGGCACGCTTCAGTTGCAGGTGCTCCCCGACGATCTCGTCGATCCTGCTGCGCTCGCGGACCAGCGCGATGTCCGCGGCCCGGATGCGACCCCGTCCGGCCATGTCCGCTCCTCCCTCAGCCGATCCCCGGCGCGCCGGCCACGCTCTCGCCGGTCACCCGGTAGAGCAGGTAGGCCGCCGTCTCGCGCAGGATGTAGCGGAACTGCGTGGTGCGGGTCCGCACCGCCGGGCCCTGCCGGGTCGGCGAGCTCTCCGCCTCCACGCCGGCGTCCTCGGCCATCCGCTCGGCGCGCATGGCGTGCCACGGGTCGGTGACCAGGACGGCGGAGGTCCAGCCGCGCTCGGTGAACGCCGTCGAGACCGCCCGCATGCTCTCCAGGGTGTCCACCCCCTCGGGCACCGCGAGCAGCGCGTCGTCCGGGACGCCGGCGGCGGCCAGGTAGTCCCGGCCGGCCTCGGCCTCGGTGAACTGGTCACCCACCGCCTTGCCCCCGACGGTCACCACGACGGGGGCGACGCCGTTCTCGTAGAGGGCGAGGGCGTGCTCCAGCCGGGCCTCGAAGATCGACGAGGGGACGCCGTTGTACTGGGCCGAGCCGAGGACCACGATCGCGTCGGACTCCGGCCGGGAGTCCTGCCGGGCGGTCCACCAGATCGCCGCGGCGGTGGACCCCACCAGGAGAACGAAGGCCAGAACGGCCGCCCCCACCACCCGGACCGCCAGGCTCCCGAACCGCACCCCCACGGGGTCATGCGTACCACGCGACACCGACCGCACGAGACTGCTGGGGCGGGTGCGCCGGAACACCCCCGGCTGTGGAGGGCCCGGGCTCAGGAGCCGACGTGCTCGGCGCCGAGCGCCGCGCGAGCGGCCTCGAGCCGGGCCATGGGCACCCGGAACGGCGAGCAGGAGACGTAGTCCAGGCCCACCTCGTGGAAGAAGTGCACCGAGTCCGGGTCGCCGCCGTGCTCGCCGCAGACCCCGAGCTTGAGGTCCGGCCGCGCCGCCCGTCCCTCCTCGGCCGCCAGACGCACCAGCCGGCCGACGCCGGGCCGGTCGAGGGACTCGAACGGCGACACCCCGAAGATCCCCTTGTCCAGGTAGGCGTGGAAGAACGCCGCCTCGACGTCGTCCCGGGAGAAGCCCCAGGTCATCTGGGTCAGGTCGTTGGTGCCGAAGGAGAAGAACTCCGCCGACTGGGCGATCTCGTCCGCGGTCAGCGCCGCCCGCGGGACCTCGATCATCGTGCCGATCGGGATCTCCACCTGCACGCCCTTGGCCGCGCAGACCTCGGCCAGCACCCGGTCGGCCTCCTCCCGGATCGCCTCCAGCTCCTGCACCGCGCCGACGAGCGGGATCATGATCTCCGGCCGGGCGTCCCCGCCGGCGTTGCGCCGCTCGCAGGCCGCCTCGGCGATCGCGCGGACCTGCATGGCGAACAACCCCGGCACGACCAGGCCCAGCCGGACGCCGCGCAGCCCGAGCATCGGGTTCTGCTCGTGCAGCCGGCGCACCGCCGCGAGCAGCCGCAGCGTGCCCTCGTCGTGATGCCCCTGCGCCTCGGCCACCGCGACCCGGACCGAGAGGTCGGTCAGGTCGGGCAGGAACTCGTGCAGCGGCGGGTCGAGCAGCCGGACGGTGACCGGCAGCCCGTCCATCGCCTCGAAGATCTCCAGGAAGTCCTGTTTTTGCAGGGGCGCCAGACCGTCGAGCGCCGCCTGCCGCTCGTCGTCCCCCTCGGCGAGGATCAGCTTCTCCACCAGCTGACGGCGGTCGCCGAGGAACATGTGCTCGGTCCGGCACAGGCCGATGCCGTGGGCGCCGAAGCGACGGGCGCGGGCGGCGTCCTCGGGTGTGTCGGCGTTGGTCCGCACGTCCATCCCCCGGCGGGCGTCGGCGTGAGTGAGGATCCGGTGCACGCTGCGCACCAGGTCGTCGGCCTCGTCGGACTCCGGATCGATCTCCCCCTCGAAGTACCGCACCACCGCGGAGGGCTCCACCGGCACCTCGCCGAGCCACACCATGCCGGTCGACCCGTCGATGGAGATGACGTCGCCTTCGCGCACCACCGTGCCGTCGGGCGCGGTGAACTGCCGCTGCTTGGTGTCGACCTGCAGCTCCTCGGCGCCGCAGACGCAGGTCTTCCCCATCCCGCGGGCGACGACGGCCGCGTGCGAGGTCTTGCCGCCGCGGCTGGTCAGTACGCCCTGGGCGGCGATCATCCCGGCGAGGTCGTCGGGGTTGGTCTCCCGGCGCACCAGGACGACGGCCTCCCCGCGCCCGGCCCATTCGACCGCCGTCTCCGAGGCGAACACGGCCTTGCCCACCGCGGCGCCGGGCGAGGCGTTCATGCCCTGCGTGAGCTTCGTGGCGTCTCCGCCGGTGACGAAGCGGGGGAACATCAGCTGCGCGAGCTGCTCCCCGGTGACCCGGCGGACGGCCTCGTCCATGTCGATGAGGCCCTCGTCGACCAGTTGGGTCGCGATCACGAACGCCGCGGCGGCGGTGCGCTTGCCGACGCGGGTCTGCAGCATCCACAGCTTGCCGCGCTCGACGGTGAACTCGATGTCGCACAGGTCGCGGTAGTGCCGCTCGAGGGTGGCCATCGTGGCCAGCAGCTCCTCGTAGGCGCCCTTGTCGATGCGCTCGAGCTCGGTCAGCGGCACGGTGTTGCGGATGCCGGCGACGACGTCCTCGCCCTGCGCGTTCTGCAGGTAGTCGCCGTACACGCCCTGCGCGCCGCTGCCCGGGTCGCGGGTGAAGGCGACGCCGGTCCCCGAGTCCGGGCCCATGTTGCCGAACACCATGGCGACGACGTTGACGGCGGTGCCGGCGTCGCTGGGGATGCGCTCGCGGCGGCGGTAGAGGATCGCCCGCTCGGCGTTCCAGGAGTCGAAGACGGCGTTGATGGCGAGGTCGAGCTGCTCGCGCGGCTCCTGGGGGAACTCGCGGCCGGTCTGCTCGCGGACGATCGCCTTGAACCGGCCGACGACGTCCTCGAGGTGCTCGGTGTCCAGGTCGAGGTCGAGGTCGGTGCCCTGCTCGCGCTTGACCTCGTCCAGCGCATGCTCGAAGTGCTCGCCGTCGATGCCGAGAACGGTCTTGCCGAACATCTGGATCAGCCGGCGGTAGGAGTCCCAGGCGAAGCGCTCGTTGCCCGACTGGACGGCCAGCCCCCGCAGCGACTCGTCGTTCAGCCCGACGTTGAGCACCGTCTCCATCATCCCGGGCATCGACGCCGCGGCTCCCGAGCGCACCGAGACCAGCAGCGGGTCGGCCGGGTCGCCGAGGGTCTTGCCCATCGCCTTCTCCAGCGCCGTCAGGTGCTCGGTCACCTGGTCGGCGAGCTCGGGCGGGGGCGTGCCGTGCTGCAGGTAGTAGCGGCACGCCTCGGTGGTGATCGTGAACCCGGGCGGGACCGGCAGGCCCAGGTTGGTCATCTCCGCGAGATTGGCGCCCTTGCCGCCCAGCAGGTCCTTCTGGTCCTTGTTGCCCTTGCTGAAGTCGTACACCCAGGTCGGCTGCGACTGCCCGGTTCCGCTGGTCACCTTCGCACCTCCGCGTTCGTCACCGACCCCGCGCGTGCACGTGATGGTGCCGCACCGGGGAGACCCGTTCGGCGTCCTTCGTCGCGGTCCGGCCGAGCCGACCGCGGGTCGCCGTCATGATCTTGACGCAGGGTGGTGACACCCGCGAGCCCGGGTGCGGGGTCAGGCAGGCGTCTCCCGGCGGAGGCCGGCACCTACCGCTGCCGGGCTCACCGTCAGGCGACGATGTCCACGGGTCGCCTTCCGCCGCCGGTCCGCTCCTCGCTCAATGCCTCGCTTCGCCTCCGCGGTCGCTCCGCTCCTCGCTCGCCGGCGCTGGCTGCGATGCTCACTCCCTGTCGGCTCGGGGCATCTCGCGGCGATGCTCCCGGCGTCGTCAGGCGACGATCAGGAAGCCGATGACGGCGAACAGGATCGTGACCACCACAACGATCGTCCCGACGATGAGGCCGGTGCGGTTCTTCGGCGACGGCGGCGGCGAGACGTAGTTCGGGAAGCCGACGGCGTACTGCTGGGGCGCCACCTGCTGGGGCGTGGGCGCGTACTGCGGCTGGGGCGCGAACTGGACCTGGCCGGGGAAGGCGATCTGCGTCGGCGCAGCGGGCGGCTGGGGGACACCCCCCGGCGGGGCCACGGGAACGTGCTGGTACGGCGACTGCGACAACGCAAGGGTCCTCTCGAGCAGGCCCGACCGACGTCCAGACGGGCGGCGCCATCGTGGCAGGCCCGACCCGATCTGAGAAGGCATCCGGCCGCGTGCCGCGCGCCGTGGCGGAGCGCTCCGGTGGTCAGCCGCCCTCGGCGGTGCCGCAGACGCGCGGCCCGTCCTCGTTGACCACGGTCAGCGTCGAGGTCCTCGTCGTGCCGCCGTCCTCCCAGCGGACCTCCACCCGCTGCACCGGCTCGCCGTCCACCTCGCCCTCGGAGGCGTCGACCACCCGGCCGGTGCCCGGCTGCCGGTACTCGGCCTGGAACCGGTCGGCGCCCAGCCGGGCGCGCTCCTCCTCGCAGAGCAGCTCGAAGGCAGTCTCGGTGTCGCCCTGCTCCAGCGCGGCGAGGAAGACGCCGGCTACCTCGCGCGCCTGCTCCTCCGCGGTGCCCTTCACCAGGGGCAGGGCCACCGCCATGCCGACCGCCACCGCGACCGTTCCGCCGAGCAGCCCCAGGAGCAGGCCGTTCCGCTGGCGCGGGGTGCCGGTGTGCAGCGGCGCCGGGCCGTCGTCGTAGAGATAGGGACCCTCGCTCATCCGCCGCTCACCATCAGCTCGGCTCCGGCCGGCGGCCGGGGATCGTCGCGGTCGGCCAGCCAGCCCTCGGGCAGCGCCACCGGACGCGGGGGGCTGGTCCGCCCGCGGGGCCCGCCCAGGACCGCCGTCGGATAGGGCTGGTCGGGGATTCCGGCGAGCAGCCCCGCGAGCTCGTCCAGGCTGCTCACCATCGCCAGCGCCCGGCGGACGTCGGAGCCCACCGAGAACCCCTTGAGGTACCAGGCCACGTGCTTGCGGAAGTCGGTGCAGCCGTGCAGCTCGCCCTGCTCGGCGGAGAGCAGCTCCGCGTGCCGGTGCATGACCGCCGCCACCTCGCGCAGCGTCGGCAGCGCCCGGGACGGCGACCCCGCGAAGGCCGCGGTGAGGTCGCCGAACAGCCACGGCCGGCCCAGGCAGCCACGGCCGATGACGACGCCGGCGCAGCCGGTCTCGGCGACCATGCGCAGCGCGTCGTCGGCCTCCCAGATGTCACCGTTGCCGAGGACAGGGATGTCGACGGCCTCGACCAGGCGGGCGATGTACGACCAGCTCTACAGCGGCACCGCCGACTGGTCGCCGATCGCCCGGCTGGTCGAGAGCGTGCAGATCCCGGTGCTCGGCAACGGCGACATCTGGGAGGCCGACGACGCGCTCCGGATGGTTGCCGAGACCGGCTGCGCGGGCGTCGTCATCGGCCGCGGCTGCCTGGGCCGGCCCTGGCTGTTCGGCGACCTCGTGACCGCCTTCGCCGGGACCCCGCGACGAGCGTTGCCGACGATGGCAGAGGTCGCGGCGGTCATGCACCGGCACGCGACGCTGCTGTCCGAGGAGCAGGGCGAGCGGCACGGCTGCACCGACTTCCGCAAGCACGTGGCCTGGTACCTCAAGGGGTTCTCGGTGGGCTCCGACGTCCGCCGGGCGCTGGCGATGGTGAGCAGCCTGGACGAGC
>DATAAV010000170.1:0-1873 GCA_036259935.1 Geodermatophilus sp.
CTGCGTCGGCTTGGTCTTCAGCTCCCCGGACGGCGCGATGTAGGGCACCAGCGAGATGTGCAGGAAGAAGCAGTTGTCCCGGCCGATCTCGTGGCGCACCTGGCGGGCGGCCTCGAGGAAGGGCAGCGACTCGATGTCGCCCACGGTGCCGCCGACCTCGGTGATGACGACGTCCACGCGATCGGATCCCCCACCCGACCCCGCCGCGGCCATGATCCGCGACTTGATCTCGTTGGTGATGTGCGGGATGACCTGCACGGTGTCGCCCAGGTACTCGCCGCGTCGCTCCTTGGCGATCACGTCCGAGTAGACCTGGCCGGTGGTCACGTTGGACCGGCCGGTGAGGTCGGTGTCGAGGAACCGCTCGTAGTGACCGATGTCCAGGTCGGTCTCGGCGCCGTCCTCGGTGACGAAGACCTCGCCGTGCTGGAACGGGTTCATCGTCCCGGGGTCGACGTTGAGGTAGGGGTCCAGCTTCTGCATCGTGACCCGGAGGCCACGGCTGGACAGCAGGGCGCCCAGGGAGCTGGCGGTCAGGCCCTTGCCGAGTGAGGAGACAACTCCGCCGGTGACGAAGACGAACTTCGTCGGCTGGGAGTTGTGGAGGAGACCCCTTGCCCCGTTGTCGTAGTCACGCATGCCATGCGGTCGATCCACGGGAGACCACCGTAACACGACCGGCCGCCTCGCCCGCCGGGGCCGCGGCCGTGCCGTCGGCTCCCCCGCCGCCGGCCCGCGGAGCCGCGGCCAGCCACACCAGCAGCGGGACCAGCAGGGACGCCGCGGTCGCCGGCAGGGCCACCCCGGAGTCGTTGGCCGCCGCCCCCAGGGTGAGGCTGAGCGCGATGGCCAGCAGCCCGGCCCGCAGCACCCCGCGGTCGCCGGGCGGCAGCAGGTCGCGGCGGTCGCGCAGCAGCCCCGGCCCGCGCAACGGCGCCGGCAGCCACCCGCTCCGCCGTCCCCCCGCCGGGCGCACCAGCCAGACGGCGGCGACCAGCGCGACCGGCAGCAGCCACGCCAGCGGGCTGCCGAACAGGATGCCGAGGTTGGCCTCCGCCTTGCGGCTGACCACCGTCCACGCCTCCCCGGTGAGCAGCTGCTCGACGAAGCGGCCCAGGTGGCTGCGCTCGGCGGCCGGCCGCAGCCAGTCCAGGAAGGCCAGCGTGCCGACGGCCGCCACGGCCAGCGCCAGCACCGCCGCCATCCGGGCGACCGTCACGCGGGTGCCGGTCAGCAGCATCGCCAGCAGCAGGAAGCCCGGCAGCGCGGCGAGCACCCCGCCGAAGTCGCGGCCGAGCGCGGGCGCCCCGACCACCAGCACGGTGAGCGCCCCTGCGCCGAGCACGACGACGGCGGTGACCGCCCGGACCCGGTGCGCGGGGGCCCGGCGGGCGGCGGCCGTGGCGAGCGCGGCGGTGAGCAGCAGGGCGCTGACCGCCAGCAGCCCGAAGCCGAGGTTGCCGTAGCCGGTGAAGCGCCCGGCCACGATCGCGTCGTAGCCGAGCAGCCCGTTGAGCTCGAGGGTCGAGCCGGTCAGCACGTCGCCGACCAGGGTGCCCAGCG
This sequence comes from Geodermatophilus sp., assembly GCA_036259935.1. Classification (GTDB taxonomy): domain Bacteria; phylum Actinomycetota; class Actinomycetes; order Mycobacteriales; family Geodermatophilaceae; genus Geodermatophilus. The sequence goes on from DATAAV010000170.1 coordinate 1,564, forward strand.
TGACCGCCAGGACGACGACCGGCGGCCCCAGCCGGGAGCGACGCCACGGGCCCAGCGCGGCGACGGCGAGCACCGTCAGCGCGGCGAGCAGGACGCTTCCGGCCAGGGCCAGGCGAGGGGCCGCGGCCCGCTCCCACGGCAGCAGCCCGGCGAGGTAGCTGGCCACCGGCACCGCCGCGGCGCCGAGCGCGATCGGGCGCAGCGCGCCGCGCAGCCGCTCCCCCGCCGGGCGCGGCGCCTTGTCGCGGCGCCGTCCCCCGGCCACGACCAGGCCCAGGCCGACGACGGTGGCGCCGAGCAGCACCAGCGC